>JAGPLX010000002.1 GCA_018053185.1 Syntrophobacteraceae bacterium | reverse complement strand
GTCGGAGGGGTGTGCGAAACTTTAGGTACTTAAATGAAATCGGATGAGTCTTGTCAATGGGAGTTTGGATTTGATTTTTCTCTCCATCCCCGTCCCTGGAAATTTTAAGTTTCCAGAGGCATGCTGGAAATGTTCCGTCCGGAAATGAACTGGAAAGCTCCCTCAGAAACTGGTAGAGTTTATCACAGAAAGCAACAGGGGTTTGCAACGCCCGGGATGGGACGGAGAGATCGAGATCGCGTCTGTCCCGTCGGAGAACCGGAGAGCGGAAAGAGCCGGTCATGCACGCAGCTCCAGGAGCAATGAATGAGCACTATCGGAGATCTTCTCGAAAAAACCTGCAAAGATGTAATTCAAACCATCCTCTGCTGTATCGACCACGCAACCAAGGGTACCATCTATCGAATCGGTCCCATGCCGCAGCTGCGGGCGATCCGGGTCACCTCGGGGATCCGGTCGGATGGAACCGATCAGATCCAATGGGGGCTGCCTTCCGTTTCGGACTATAACTTTCCGGGTAAGAGCTGGGAGCAGTATCGAGATCGACCGGATCACGTGTTGGAAGCGATGGGTTGGTGTGTGGAACAGCAGAAGAGCTGGACGGCGGAGAATCCCTTCGAGGATATGCGCAGTGTGAGCAAACAATTGCGGGGGGAGATCGAGGATTTCTACCATATGGAACCGGTGCTGGTGCGGAAGATCGATCTCTACGGGGGGTGTCGCGACAGGATCGAATACCCCAAGGATTGGCGGGGAAATCCCATCTGGCAGAACTCCGATTACCTGGTAGCCGCCGTCATCAAGATTCATTTCAAACCCTACACCCTCAAACGAGGCGATCGGTCCACCCGAATCATCAAAGAACTGTCCAGGAGGCTCGGTACGGAGATCTTGTCCTTAAACCTGAGGGAGAACCTGTTCCAGGCCCAGAAGGAGTTCACGCGCCGGCGTTTGCAAAGTTGCGAAATACTGGCTCACGAAATGAGAAATGCCTTGATCAAATTCGGGTTCATCGTTTCGGCCATCAACGCTCAAATGGGGATACTCCGCGGGCATTGGGAGGATCATCTCCGGCGGATATTCCCGCACTTGGAATGGAAAGAGAGTATCCTCGGGCGTCTGAACGAGCTGCTTTCGAAGCGTCTCCCCGAACTCGACGAAAACCCGGCGCGAAAAAAGCTGGGCCGCATTCTCATTGGGGAACAAACGGAATTCGCGGCCCTTCAGTTGCTTCCAGCCCAGGGAGAGCAGTGGGTTCGGTACAAAATCCGGCCCAAATGGGAACGCCTCCTTTCCGAACAAGCGGTTTGGGGCAAGGATGCGGAGGAAATCCGCGAGCTGCTGGACCGTCTGGGGAAGTCTCTCTGGTTCGGGATGGACGAGGAGCTCCTGGAACAGGCGGAGATCATTCCCCGCGAACTTCGAAGCAAGTGGCCCCGTTTGCTCTACAAGTATTACTCGGCCGAAGAACTACCCTCCCTCGTGGAGGTTCTTCAGTTGCTGGAACACCCGAACCTGCCGGTACCTCATAAACTGCAGATTCGAAAGGTATTGAACTGTCTCAAATCCATGGCGGAGGTCGTTCCTGAGATGGAGGAACGGGCCAACCGGATCCTTCTTTCGGCAAAGAACGGCGAGCCGGTGGACATGCCTGCCTTTGAGGCATGGGGACTATGTCAGGATTCACTCGCCTCCGCCTGCCGACATGCGGATGCCGACGAGATGATCTCTGTTTCAAAGTGAGCCGTCGGTAAACCATCGGCCTGTTCCATCACGCCCCCGAAGGATCGCGGGAGGGACCCGCGGCAGCTGTCCGGGTCTCTTCCATCCCCCATACAAGGGCCCTCGGCGTGAGAAGTCCCGTGGTCCTTCCGACCAAGGCACGTGGAAACGGCCGGATGGGGATCTTCGTAATCCAGGGTGATCTTGTGCCCATGGTCTTTTCCCGGAGGAAATCGGATTGCCGAGCCCAAAAGAACTTTTCAAACTTTTACGAACCATCTCTCGCCCTCAATTCATTTTGACCCCTTCGGGAAAATTCCTGGAAGTGGACCGGGACTGTCCCCTGGTTTTTGGGTTCGAGACCCCCGAGGATTTCATGAGGTGTGCGTCCCTGGGTTCTCTTTGCTGTTCGACACAGCTGGGGGAAGCCTTTCTCAGAAAGATGGAAAAGGATGGCATCGTAGAGGATTTCGTGATTGAGATGAAAAGAAAGGACGGTACCACCTTTTGTGCCTCCATTTCTGCACAGACCGTGAAAGAGGGGGGAGGCATCTTCTATCGGGGCTGTGTACTGGATGTGACGCAGGTCATGCAGTGGCACAGGGCTCTGCTGGAATGCGAGAAACTCAATGAACATTTGAGAGAATCTGGGGAACGCACACGTCGTCTCAACCAATACATCCTCCAGATGCTGATGATCATGTCTCACGACATTCGGGGGCCCCTGGTGGCCATGGCCGCCACCTTGAAGCTTCTTATCCGCGGGGTATACGGCACCATGGACGAGAGCGTGACCAAAACCCTCCAGGATCTGTTGTCCCGGGTTGTTCGGTTGCACGGAATCGCCGAGGACTGTCTGGGAAGAGCCCAGTCCGTAGAAGGGTCCGTGGAGGTTGTGAAGGAAGTTTTCGATCTTCGGCAAGACATCATTGACCCGGTGCTCGATGAACTGGCCAACGAGATTCAGGAAAGAGAGATCACCATCGACAACCGTCTGGGGGCCATTCCCGCAGGTGCCATTCGAGTGAGCGTCAACAAGGTGTGGCTCAAGATGGTGTATCGAAATCTCTTCAGCAACGCCATCAAGTACGGCGGGAGAGGCTGCACCATCGCCTTCGGCTTCGAAGACCACGGAGACAAGTATCGTCTCAACGTATACAACAGCGGGAAAGTAGTTCCCGTGGAACACCGGGATAAACTGTTCACCAGGTTCTATCGGGTGGAAACCGGCGACAAGACCGCCTCGGACGGCGTGGGTCTGGGCCTCTACCTGATTCGCGAGATCATCCGCAAACACGGAGGAGACATCTGGTACGAAGACCGGGGTCACGGGTCCGACTTTGTCTTCACCCTGGAAAAATAGCCCTGCGATGATGAGTGCAGCCGACCTTCATCTGGCCGGGGAGGTTCCTCCGACCATCCTGAGGGACCCTACCTCGGAGGAAAGCTTCTCCGAGGCCGAGGTGGTGCCGATCAACGATTGCACTGACATGGGCGATCCTCCGGAGAGAGCAATCCTTTGCCGCGGCCTTTTCCGGCAAGGCCGCATCACGAGATTTTCGAAACGGTTCGACCGTGTTCCGGGGGTGACCCATGGACTCCTGGAGTTGCATCGTCGCCGGAAGGGACAAGGTCTTCCACGTGCATCACGGTCGCGGAGGTGGAAATCTGTTCGTGTATCTCAGCCGCGTGGAACGGAAACCGGAGACGAGAGGCCCGGAACATGCCACGTGGATATGGAACCGGCTGGAAGCAACAGGCTGTTCTGTGAGCTCATCCAGGTATAACTCGAGCTTCGAGCAGCAGCGACAGGCGGAAAAAGATGTTTCCGTCCGTGAAGGTGGATATTTTTTGCCTGATGATCCCTAATGACTCTTAAAGGAGCCGAAGATGAAAGATGGTAACGTCAAAGTGTATGCCTTGAGCACCTGCATCCATTGTCGCAATGCCAAAGAATTCCTGAACGAGCGCGGCGTGAAATACGATGTCGTGGATGTCGACAAGCTCGGTGGAGAGGAACGCAAGGAAATCCTCGAGGAGGTTCGGAGTCTCAATCCCAATTGTTCCTTCCCTACCATCGTCGTAGGAGACAGGGTCATTGTCGGCTTCCAAGAGGATGAGATCAAGGAGGCCCTGGGCCTATGACAAGCGTGACTCAACTCTACGAGGCCCTGAAGAAAACCCAGGAACCCAAGGGATATTTCTTCAACAAGGACAAGGAAAAAGTGTTTCAGCTCCTCGAGGGCTTGATTTTCAACCGGGACCGCTACGGGTACATGTGTTGCCCGTGTCGGTTGGCTTCCGCGGACCGGGAATGGGACAAGGACATTATTTGTCCCTGTGAGTACCGGACCCGCGATGTCGCGGAATACGGCAGCTGCTATTGCAACCTGTATGTATCCAAGGAGTGGAACGAAGGAAGAGTCCCGCACGTCTTCGTGCCTGAACGCAGGCCGGTTGAAAAAACCCTGGGAAAACTGCTGTGAAGAATCCCGTCCAAATGACCTGGTCCCTCTTCTAAATGGGGGATTTCTTTTCCGGTGTCATGATCGATATCTCCTCCTCTGCCGGGGGGCACGCCGGGCGGGGGAGGGGAAGAAACCCCCGGTCCGGATTCGCTCCATACATCGAAACCATGGTATTTTTATCGCCCGCTTGTCTTCGCCTTTCCCGTGAAAATCCATGCAGTCCCTGCCCCCGCCATTGTCGAGAACAAGCACCGTTCATCCCACAGACCATGTGAGTCACAAAGGCGCAAAGAACGCCAGGGGGACGACGGGGGCACTAATTCATCCGTGAGGGTCCTTTGTGTCTCATTCCATCCTTTGCGGTGAAGGGTCACAAGCTTTATGGATGAGGATGCCTTGGAACCAGGGAAGTACGACATCCTGGTAATGACATGGGCGTCCAAAAGAGCTAAAAGGGACCGGATTATGGAACCCCCCTTTTCATCCCTTTCAATCCGTGCACGGGGAGAACCCGCCATGAACCGATTTCTTCCGTTGATTCTTTTGGGAGTGTTACTGAATGCCCTGGCCCAGCTGGCTCTGAAACAAGGAATGAAAGGGATCGGTCCCTTTGCGTTCACCATCGAGAACTTGCTTCCCATCGGACTTCGAGTCTCCCTGAACCCCTTTGTCTTGTTGGGCCTTTTTTGCTATATCGTGAGCGTCGTGGTTTGGCTCATGGTGCTTTCCAGGGTCGATGTCAGCTATGCCTATCCCTTTCTCAGCGTGGGATATATCGTGACGGCCCTGGCAAGCCAGTTTTTTTTGGGAGAACATGTCAATCTCACTCGCTGGGCCGGGATTTTTGTCATCTGCTTTGGCGTTTATCTGATCACACGGAGTGGATCATGAGCGGCCAGCTTCCCGTTCGTTCGACTTTTCTGCCCTTTTCCCGGCCCACCATCGGCCGGGAGGAAATCGAGGAAGTGGTGGACAGCCTGCGCTCCGGGTGGTTGACCACCGGCCCGAAGGTGGCCCGGTTCGAATCGCTCTTTGCCGAGTGGAGCGGAGGGCGGGAGGCCGTCGCTGTCAATTCGGCGACGGCCGGCCTGCATGTCGCCGTGGCTGCGCTGGATTTGGGCCCGGAGGACGAAGTCATCACGACCCCCATCACCTGGCCTGCAACGGTGAACAACATCGAACTGTGCGGGGCCAGGACCGTGTTTGCCGATGTGGATCGGGAAACTCTCCAGATCGACCCTCGAGAGGTGGAGAAACGCATCAGTCCACGAACGAAGGCGGTGATCCCGGTCCATTTCGCCGGGGCTCCCTGCGATCTCGATCCCCTTCGGCTATTGACCCGAAAATATGGGATTCATCTCATCGAGGATGCGGCCCATGCGGTGGGCACACGCTACAAAGGACGACTGGTGGGCTCCGACAGCGAGGTGGCGGTGTTCAGCTTCCATCCCATCAAGAACATGACCACCGGCGAAGGTGGAATGATCTTGTGCGGCGATGCGGCCATGGCGGCTCGCATGCGTCGGCTGCGCTTTCACGGAATTTCCCGGGATGTCTGGAAGCGCTATTCCAAGGGGGGAAGTCCCCAGTTCGAGGTGGACGAACCGGGATTCAAGTACAATATGCTGGATCTTCAGGCGGCCATCGGCCTCCACCAGTTTGCCAGGCTCGAGGAATTCAACCGGCGGAGGGCCGAGCTTTCGGCGAGATACGACGAGCTTTTCGCAACGATCCCGGAGATCCGGCCCCTGGGCCGTGCCCCATACCCCCATCATCATGCCTGGCATCTCTACGTGGTTCGTCTGGACCTCGGAGCGGTCGGCCTGACGCGGGACGAGTTTCTCCAGGAACTGCAGCAGGAGCAGATCGGTACGGGGCTTCATTTCCCCGCCGTCCATCTACAGCGGTTCTATCGCAGGAAGTACGGGTTTTCCGAGGGGGATTATCCCAACGCGGAATGGAACAGCGAGCGTCTTTTTTCCATCCCTTTGTACCCACTGCTCGAAGAACAGGACCAGTTGGACGTGGTGGAAGCAATGAGGCGCATCATCGAACGTCATCGAAGGGCATGAAAGGCATTGTTCGAACCATGGAACAACCAGATACGGCGGTCAAGAACGCCGCCCGGTTCAGCACGGAGGAATGTACCCTGCCGGATGCGGGCCCCAAGGTTTCCATCGTCACTCCCATGTACAATGAAGAAGCTAATGTCGGGCGGTTTTGTGAGCGACTTTTTGCCGCATTGGAGACGATCCCGGAATCCTTTGAAGTGATTTGTGTGGATGACGGCTCCAAGGACCGCACATTGGAGTTCCTCAAAAAGGAACAGGCGGTGCGGAAGAACATGATCGTGGTCGTCCTGGCCCGCAACTTCGGTCAGCATGCGGCGGTGATGGCCGGGCTGGCCGCCAGTCGCGGGGATTGGGTCATCACCCTGGACGCGGACTTACAGAACCCTCCCGAGGAAATTCCTCGAATCATCGAAGAGTTTCGCCGCGGCTACGATCTTGTGGGGACGATTCGCACGGGGAGACAGGATCCCCTGTTTCGCAAATGGGCCTCGCGTCTCACCAACCGGCTGGTGACCCACATTTCCGGGATTTCGCTCATGGATTTCGGCAGCATGCTTCGGGGGTACAGCCGAGAAGTGGTCCAGGGTATCCTGGCAAACCCGGAGTTTCGCACCTTCATTCCCGCCCTCTCGACCTTTTTTGCCAAGAAGTCCATCGAGATTCCGGTCCGGCACGAGGAACGGGCGGGAGGCACTTCCAAGTACTCCCTGCTGAAGCTTTTCAGTCTTCAACTGGATTTGGTGACCGGATTCTCTCTCTGGCCCTTGAGGGCCCTTTTTTTTGTGGGAACCGGCATGGCGGCATTGGGGGTCGGCCTCGGGCTGTTGATCCTGTTCTTCCGTCTGTACTACGGGTCCGGGTGGGCGGCCGAGGGGGTTTTCACCCTGTTTGCCATCCTGTTTTGCTTCATTGGTGCGCAATTCCTGGCCCTGGGGCTGGTGGGAGAATACGTGGGCCGAATCTTTCAGGCGGTGCGGCGACGCCCCCCCTACATTCTTTCGGAAATCAGACGAAACGGGCCTTTCATGCCCTGACTCCCTTTCCACTCCCTTGTTATTCCGAGCGAAGCATGGCCGAGTGAGAAATATCGAGAAATGTCGTGGTCCCGCAGGGTCTCTTTCGAAGGGTAAACCCTGCTTCTTCAAATGAGATGGAGGTGTGGAGTGACGGATGCCGAGAGGGCAATTCGTCGCTGCGGTTTCGGATGGGATGCTCTGCTCTATTTGCTGGCGGCCTTTCTCCTGTTCTGGGGCCTTGGCAACCGGGGCCTGTGGGTGGCTGAAGGTCGTTGGGCGGTCATCGCACGGGAGATGCTTTCGAGTGGTGACTTTTTTCATCCCACCATCAACGGGGAGCCTTATTTCGACAAGCCTCTGCTGACCTACTGGTGGATCCTTGCCGCGTCCTTTCTTACAGGGGGGGTGAACGAGTGGGCCGTGCGGCTTCCCAGCGCATTGTCCGGTTTTGCGGCGATTTTGTGCACCGCTCGGTTGGGGAGGCGACTTTGGTCTTCAGAGGTAGGTCGAACCGCGGGTTGGCTTTTGCTCAGCACCTACGGCTTTCTTTTCTGGGCCCGAGTGGGCACGGCGGAAATGGAGAACCTGGCAGCGGTGGTCCTTGCCGTGACTTGGTACTGGGCGAGAAGAGACCGGCCGGATTTTGTCACCTGCCTGGTTTTCTACCTGATCGCCTTCCTTGGGTCCCACAACAAGGGACTGGGCGCAGCCGTTGTGCCCGCGCTCGTGCTGCTGCCTGACCTCCTGTTCGACGGGCGATGGCGTATCCTTCTTCGTCCGGCGCATCTCCTGGCTCTCGTCCTCGGCATTGTCGTCTATCTTGCTCCCTTTCTGATCGCTTCGGCCACACGCTCTGATTATGGAGCCACCGGCCTCGACCTGGTGTTCCAGGAGAACATTCGGCGATACTACGATCCGTTCGATCACACGGCGCCTTTCTTCATGTACTTTCTGTGGCTGCCGGCTCTCCTCCTTCCCTGGACTCCCCTCTACCTTGCTTCCCTCGCCTCGCTTCTTCCGTCCTGGAAAAGCCTCGATCGATCCACCCGCTGGCTGGCCGTGGCCATGATGCTGATTTTCGCCTTCTACACCCTCTCCGGATCAAGAAGGAGCTACTACATTCTGCCCATCCTCCCCTTTTGTTCGCTGTGGATTTCGGTATTCCTCCATCGGGAAGGAGCCGAATCCCGCATTCCCTGGAAGCGATGGGCGCTGGTTACTGTGGAGGTGGCCTTTCTTGTCCTGGCTGTAGGCGCGCTGGCAAGCCCGATTTTCCGCCCTTTGGTCGAGGGCCGGACCGGGTTCATTCCACCCGCCGAACTGCAGATTGCCCTGGTCGCTTCCGGGGTTCTCTGTCTCCTGGTCTGGGTTTTTTCCCGGTGGAAAAAGGACATCTGGGGCCGAGTCACCGGCTTGGAGCCGGGGATCGCTCCCCTGGGAGTGATGGCGCTGATAATTCTGGGAAGCTACTTCTGCTGGCAACAAGGGGTTCTTGAGGTGTATCGCACTGAAAAGAATTTCTCCCTGGCGCTTCGGCAGATTATAAAGGATATTTCTCCAGGAAACATCGGTTTTTATCGAAAACACGCAACAAACGTGCTTTTCTATCTCGATCCCCCCAGACCCGTGGCGGTCCTGGCGGATGCCGACATGGTCAAGAGGTTCATCTATTCGGACATCCAGGACAAATTCCTCGTTTCCAGGCGGGGGGACTTGTCCACTTTGCTCCCCCTTTTGCCTCCCCGGGCAGGGGAGAACTTTGTTCTCGAGGAGAAGGCGGAACCCTGGGAAAGCAAGAGGGAGGCAAAAAATAAACTGGTGGTGGTTCATCTTCGCCCAATGCAGGAGTGATCATGTCGGTGGTTCTTTTCGGCTATCACAACATGGGGTGTATCGCCCTCGAGGTTCTCACGGAACTTGGCATTCCCGTATCGGCGGTGGTCACCCACCGGGACGATCCTGGGGAAAACCGGTGGTTCGAATCCCTTGGGGAAAAGGCCGTAGAGAGAGACATCCTTGTGTACCACTCGGAGGATATGACTGGGTCAGGACTCCTGGAATTGGTGCAAGGCCTCGCCCCGGACGTTCTGTTGTCCTGTTATTATCGAAACATGATTTCGGAAAAAATCCTGGCGGTCCCCCGTCTGGCGGCCATAAATCTTCACGGGTCTCTTCTGCCGCGCTATCGGGGACGCTGCCCTGTCAACTGGCAGATCCTCCACGGGGAGACGCTGGGAGGGGTGACCCTTCACCACATGGTACGCCAGGCCGACGCGGGAGACATTGTGGGGCAGAGGGCGGTGCCCATCGCCCCGGACGATACTGCATACGCCCTGTTTCGCAAACTCGAGCCGGCGGCGGAAGAACTTTTGAGGGAAATGATGCCTCGAGTGATGGACGGCACAGCCCCTCGAATCCCCCAGGACCATAGCCAAGCCACCTATTTCGGAGGGAGGCGTCCCGAGGACGGGCGCATCAGCTGGGAGTGGCCTGCCAGGCGTATCTACGATCTCATTCGAGCGGTGGCCTGGCCTTACCCGGGGGCCTTTTCCAGCATTCACGGGAGAAAGATCCTTGTATGGTGGGGCGAGGTTCTGGAAGGCGGAGAAAAAGACGCACCCCCCGGCACCGTCATTGCCAAGGGGAAGGAACGGTGGGTACAGACGGGGGATGGGCGGCTGAAGCTGGTTCGGGTGAGTTGGGAGGGCCAGTCGCCGGACCAGGCCCCCCCTCCGGCAGAGGTTCTGAACGAGGGAGATCGACTGCTCTGATCCCGCGATAGGCCGGCGTGTTGTGAGAGTGATCTTGGAAATCGGAATTTAGAAACGGAGTGCATTCGACTGTGAAAATCCTGGTTCTTGGGGTGAACGGTTTTATCGGGAGCCACCTGGTTCGTCGAACCATGGCGGAAACCGATTGGGAAATCTATGGAATGGACCTGGCCGACGATCGATTGGGACCCCTCGTGAACAATCCCCGGTTTCATTTTCTCGAAGGGGATGTTTCCATTAACAAGGAATGGATCGAGTACCACGTCAAAAAGTGCGATGTTTGCCTGCCCCTCGTGGCCATCGCCACTCCGGCCACCTACATTCGAGATCCGTTGAGCGTCTTCGAGTTGGATTTTGAACAGAATCTCCGGGTGATTCGTCAGTGCGCCCGGTACGGGACCCGTGTGGTTTTCCCCTCGACCAGCGAAGTCTACGGAATGTGCCCGGACGCCGTTTTCAATGAAACCACGAGCAACCTGGTGTACGGACCCATTCACAAACAGCGATGGATTTATGCCTGCGCGAAGCAACTTCTGGATCGGGTGATCTGGGCTATGGGACTCCATAGTAACCTGCGCTTCACCCTCATACGTCCCTTCAACTGGATTGGACCCGGACTGGACAGCCTGGCAACCCCCAAGGAAGGAAGCTCTCGCGTGGTGACCCAGTTTCTCGGGCACCTGTTGCGCAAGGAACCCATCACCCTGGTGGACAGCGGACGACAGCGCCGATGTTTTACCTACGTGGACGACGGGCTGGACTGCCTTCTGGCCATTCTCCGCAATGAGGGGCAAAGGTGCGACGGCAAAATCTTCAATATCGGCAACCCCGAGAACGATTACTCCATTCGAGAACTGGCCGAAATGATGGTCGAGGTCCTTCGGGAATTCCCCCATCTTGACCATCTGGCGGATGAAGCCCGGTTCCAGGAGCTTCCCGCCGACGACTACTACGGTGCGGCCTATCAGGACGTGGCGCACCGGGTACCCGACATTTCGATGCCTAGGGAAGTGCTGGGATGGGAACCCAAAACCGACCTGAGGGAAGCCTTGCGATTGACCATTTCCGCCTATGTCCAGGACCAGGAAGATTCGGCCAGGAAGCTGGGCAGCCCGGATGAACTCTAATGACCGCAGCCCGCACCGTCGCCTTCAAGGTGGATGTGGACACTCATGACGGAATGCGCTACGGGGTTCCGGTCCTGTTGGAGATTTTTCGGAGGTTTTGTGTTCAGGCCACCTTTTGTCTGGCATTCGGCCCGGACAATGCGGGCAAGGCCATTTCCCGGCTTCTCAAGGATCCCGCCTTTCTCAAAAAGATGCTTCGCACCGGGGCCCCCAGGCTGTATGGATGGCGCACCGTTCTCTCAGGGACTCTCCTGCCGGCGAGACCCGTGGCATCGGGATTTCCGGACCTTGTGCGTCGGATCCGGGAAGAAGGACACGAAGTCATAGTCCACGGCTGGGACCACCGTCTCTGGCAGGACCACCTCCCTTCCATGGAGGAGGACTCCATTCGTAGGGAATTCGATCAGGCGTTTTTCGCTTTCGAACGTATCCTGGGGGAGCGACCCCGAGCTGTTGCCGCTCCTGGTTGGCAGGTGACCCGCACCAGCCTCGAGGTCCAGGATGAGCTGAACCTTCTCTACGCCAGTGATCTGAGGGATGGGGAGCCGTGCAGGCTCAAGATGGGGGAGCTTCGATTCCAAACCCTGCAGATCCCAACCACGGGACCATGCGTGGAGGAGCTTCTCACCGAGGGGGTCCGGCAGGAGTCGGCGATGCTCCAAAGGCTGACCAGATCCCTCGAAGCGTACCCTTTTCCGGTGCTTGCCCTCCATGCGGAAGTCGAGGGAGGACCATTCCACACCCTCCTGGAACGCCTCATCCCCCTTCTTCAGGCACGCTACGGATCGTTTGTGACCCTCGAGGAGGGAGCCGTCGAGCTGATGAAGTGCCTCGAACCCATCCCTGAACGGGAGCTGATCTCGATCAGGTTGCCGGGCCGGGCCGGGTGGGTCGCCTCGGCTTCCATATCCCCGTCTCCCGGGGGAACCGGAAGGAGAGAGGGAGGTCGGGCGGCGTGAAGCCACGCGGTGATGGTGCTCCCCTGGGACCTCTCGATGCATCCGTACCCTCGATGGGAAAGGGAAGCCTCCCGGTTTTAGGGGCGGACGAACTGCCAGCGGGCGATCCACTGTCGACGAGCTCATGGGGAGTGTCGTCCGGGTTCCTCGGTCCCTTGGTATTTTCTGCTCTCGCGCTCCTTGCCTATACCTGTGCTACCCCTTTTCGGGACCTCTATGGCCTCGAGGCACGCAATGCTTTGATGGCCAGGGAAATGCTCGATCGAGGCGTGGGATTTCTTCCCACGGTTTTCGGACAGCCTTATTTGGACTATCCCCCCCTCTATTTTTGGATCGAGGTCCTTTTTTCAAAGTTTCCCGGTCATGTCACTACCACCACGGCGGTATTGCCCAGTGCCCTGGCCGCATCGGGCCTGGTCTTTCTTGCCTGGCTTTTCGGCCGCCTCCACGGCAATCGATCGGCCTGGATCGCCGTCATTCTCCTGGCGACCCTGCCCGACTTTTGGATCCATGCGAGCCATGCCACCATTGACATGCTGCTGGCCTTCAACTGCGCCCTGGCGGTGTATTGCTTCCTTCGGGGGGAAGAAGGAACTTCGGGCAGGGGGGCCGTCCCGTGGACCCTGGGTGGGCTTGCGGCCACTGCGGCTTCATTCTTGACCAAGGGGCCCATCGGAATTGTTCTGCCGGCGGGGATTTGGACCATGTATCTCCTGTGGGGCCGGCGCTGGAGGAGCTTGGCAATCTTCATTCCCCTCATGGCCATATGGGCAGGGGCATTGACCGGCCTTCACTTCGTTTTCATCTGGAAGGCGGGGGGAAGGGAGCTTGTAGAAGAAGTGATCCGCCGGCAGGTTTTCCAACGAGTGGGAGGGGAGGCCAACAAACCTCTGTGGTATTATCCTCTGCACCTGGCGATCGTCGTTTCTCCATGGGTTCTCTGGCTGATTTCGTTCGCCTGGAAATGGATTCACAGCCCACGGAAGGCGCAGGTTTTCTTTTGGGAGAAATCCTCCGGTTCTGTGATTTCGCTTCTCCGCCTGGCATGGATTTGGGTGGGAGTGGTGTTCGGGATCTTTTTATTTGCCAGTTCGCGTCATGGGAGATATCTCCTCCCCCTCCATCTTCCTTTGTGCCTGCTGCTGGCCTTTGTGGTCGAGTGGACGGACCGGAAGGGGAACTTTCCCAGGGGCCGGGGGTGGGAACGGTTCTTTTCGGCCCTCGTGTGGCTGGTCTTTGGGGCGGGAATGGTAACCCTTGTATTTCTTGGGAGACACCAGGAACCGCCCTGGCCATGCATTGTCCTTTGGATTGTTCTTTCGTTGGGGGGATGGATGGGAATTCGTCGCAGGGTGCCTCGGCAATGGAACCGATGCGCTGCATTTCTGGCCCTGGCGCTGGCCACCGGAGTCATGGGAGTTCAGATCCTGTGGGAACCGACAATTTCCCGCAAGGAATCGGGCCGATCCTTTGTCGAGACCATCGAATCCCGGGCCCCCCTGGAATGGCCGGTGGTGTTTTATGGAATTTCCCCAGACGGAGATGGAATCAAATTTGCCCTCTATAGCCGGCGTCAACCCGAATCCCTGATATTCACGTCGTCGGCTTTCAGACTCAAGGCTGGGCCGAAACCCTCCATCCTGGTGTTTTTCGAAAAACAAAGGACGACCCTTACAGAGGTGCTCTCTTCCTGTCCCACGTCGGTAATCACATCCGGATTCGTTCATTCCAGGCCCGTGACGGCCCTGGTGCTGGAAGGTCCCTGCGAATAGGGGGCCGAGTAGGACCCCGACTTGTCCCAGGTAGATTTTGGACAGGCTCACGCGCGCTGGAGGAGCCTCACAAAGTGGAGAGGCAACCAACACATCTCGTCCTTACCGAGCCTTTCATCGTAATCCACGTAGGGATGAGCACTTCTCCCCTCACGCAGGTAGATTGCTGTCGGGTCTCTGATGGCCTATTCCAGTCTCGGGGAGGTCGCCAACTTCTTCAGCCAAGGCCCGAGGCCAAAGAAAACCATGCTCTTGACAAAGCAGAAGACGCCTGTTAGTGAACTGGCCAGTTCAGCCAGATTTCGCTCTGCTTGGATCCAGAGGGGACCGAGACAGAAAGGATGTCAGGATGAGGCCGCACCGGTGGAGATGGTGTCGGCACACAGAGGGGAGCCTTCCGGACTGACGTCGCGAAGGCTTTTGACGTTTTGGCGGTAAGAAGAAGGAGGAATCCATGCGCATCATCGAATTTGTTTCCGAGATGCAGCAGTTGGCCGACGAGTGGCGTCGGCAAGGAAAGCGCATCGGCTTTGTTCCCACCATGGGCTTTCTGCATGAGGGTCATCTTGCCTTGATGGGGGAGGCGAAAAGGCGGGCTGATGTGGTGGCGGTCAGCGTTTTTGTGAACCCCACCCAGTTTGGGCCCAACGAAGATTTCGAGTGCTATCCCCGGGACATGGAACGGGATATCCGGCTGTGTACGGAGGTGGGGGTGGACGCGATCTTTGCTCCCCCCGTCTCGGAAATGTACCCCGATGGGTATCAGACCAGCGTCGAGGTGTCGAAGGTCACGACTCCTTTGTGCGGTCGAACCCGACCGGGTCATTTTCGAGGAGTCACCACCGTGGTGGCCAAGCTCTTTCACTGCGTCAAGCCACACATTGCGATCTTTGGACAGAAGGACTATCAGCAGTGGGTTGCCGTCCGGAGAATGGTCCGGGACCTCAACATGGACATCGAGATTGTGAGTTATCCGACCGTCCGAGAATCTGACGGACTGGCATTGAGCAGTCGAAATACCTATTTGAGTCCGGCCGAACGGGAGATTGCGCTGCGCCTGAGCCGATCTCTGAGAGCTGCTCAAGAGCTCGTGGACCGAGGGGAAATCTACGGCGAAGCGGTGTTGATGAAAGTCCGTGAAGTCTTGGAATCTGGAGGAGGACTTCGGATCGACTATGTTCAGTTGTGCCATCCGGACACTCTGGACGACGTGCTCACGGTAGATGGGTGCGCAGTTCTCCTCATGGCTGCGTTCATCGGCAAGACTCGCCTCATCGACAACTGCGTGCTGCGATCAGGGAACTGATCTGCTGGAAGAGCGACCACGGAATCTAGGGGGGACCCATGCAACGAGTACTGCTCAAGTCCAAGATCCACAGGGCCAGAGTTACGGAAGCCGACCTCGAATATGAAGGCAGCCTCACCATTGACGAGGATCTTATGAAGGCTGCCGACATTTTGGAATTCGAACAAGTCAAGGTCTACAACATAAACAACGGCGCCCGCTTCGATACCTACGCCATTTCCGGAGCTCCTGGAAGTGGGATCATTTGCCTCAATGGGGCTGCTGCAAGAATGGGTGCGAGGGGGGATCTGATCATCATCACGACCTATGCCCTGTTTTCCGAGTCCGAGATTCGAGGACATCGGCCGAAGCTGTTGTTTGTGGACACGGACAATCGAAGGAAGGAAGAGGGTTGATTTTCCCGTCGGGGCGTGAGGGAGAAGAAGCCGGATCATCCGGGCTCCTTCGTGCTCCACTCCTGGGGGTTGACAATCGAGAGGAGGGTATCTTTTATGTCGATGAAGCATTTTCTGTTCACTTCGGAATCCGTTGCTGAAGGTCATCCCGACAAGGTGGCGGATCAGATTTCCGATGGCATCCTGGATGCCATCATTTCGGAAGACAAGGCTGCGCGGGTTGCTTGTGAGACCCTGGTAACCACGGGGCTCGCCTTCGTTGCGGGTGAAATCACCACATCCTCCTGGATCGACATTCCAGAGATCGTACGCACCACTATCCGGGACATCGGTTACAATGATTCGTCCATGGGCTTCGACTGGGAAACCTGTGCGGTCATCACCAGTATCGACAAGCAGTCGCCGGACATTGCCGTGGGAGTGAATCCCGGGGAAGGGCTTTTCGAAGAACAGGGGGCCGGTGACCAGGGGTTGATGTTCGGGTTTGCCTCCAATGAGACGCCCGTGTTCATGCCCATGCCCATTTACTATGCCCATCGCATCTGCCGGAAGCTGGCCGAGGTGCGGAAAAGCGGCATTCTTGATTTCCTGCGGCCGGACGGTAAGAGCCAGGTGACGGTCGAATACAACGATCACAAGCCCAGGCGGGTCGACACGATCGTGGTGGCGGCCCAGCATACTCCCAACGTTTCCTACAACACCATCCGGGAGTCCATTATCGAGGAAGTTATCAAGAAGACGATCCCGGCGGAGTTGCTGGATGACAAGACCAAGTACTTCATCAATTCCACGGGCCGTTTTGTGGTGGGAGGACCCATGGCCGACTGTGGAATGACCGGGAGGAAAATCATTGCGGACACCTATGGCGGGCAGGGCAGCCACGGGGGGGGAGCATTTTCGGGCAAAGACCCCAGCAAAGTGGATCGCACGGCCTCCTACATGGCCCGCTACGTGGCCAAGAATATTGTTGCCGCCGGCCTGGCAGATCGAGTTGAAATCCAGGTAGCCTACAGCATTGGAGTGGCCGAACCGGTTTCCCTCATGATCGATTCTTTCGGGACCAGCAAGATTGCCCCTGACCGCATCGCGGAAATTGTTCGAGAGGTTTTCAGCTTCAAGCCCGCCAACATGATTCGGCAGTTGAAGCTGCTGCGCCCTATCTACAAGAAAACCTCTTGCTACGGTCATTTTGGCCGCACCGATCCGGATTTCACCTGGGAGAAGATCGATATGATCGATGTTCTCCGGGACATGGCCGGCCTCTAGACGTTATAGGCAAGTCTTTACTGGATGTCCGTGCTTTGAGATTTAACGGTCGGAGACAAGGCCGCCCCCCCGGGGTGGGGAGATAGGTGTTGCCCCGTTCGAGGGGATGGGCGGTGGAGGTTCAGTTTGACTCAAATTGAGCATCTCGGTGAGTCATCGTGACCCGATATCCCAGAAGATGGGCGGCTTTTGACATAATCCCGTCCCTATCGGAGGGCGGGAGAATTTGGATTTTTTCCGGAGGAGCTTTCATGGAATTTGACATCAGGGATGCAGGTTTGGCGGAGAAGGGAAAGCTGCGAATCGAATGGGCGGCCCAGTCCATGCCCGTACTTCGATCCATACAGGATCGTTTCACACGACAGAAACCCTTGGAAGGAGTCCGCCTGAGCGCCTGCCTCCATGTGACCACGGAAACGGCTGCACTCGTTCAGGCGCTCAAGGCGGGCGGAGCGGCAGTCCGGCTCTGCGCATCCAACCCCCTGAGCACCCAGGACGACGTGGCGGCGTCCCTCGTGGTTCACGACGGAGTTCCCGTTTTCGCCATTAAGGGGGAGGACAAGGACACCTACTATCGGCACATTCATGCCGCTCTTGCCCACAAGCCTCAAATCACCATGGACGATGGTGCGGATCTGGTGAGCACGATTCATTCCGAAAGAAAAGAGCTGTTGTCCGAAATTATAGGCGGTACGGAGGAGACTACCACGGGGGTAATTCGCCTGAAGAGCATGGCGGACAAGGGGGTCCTGGAATACCCCATCATGGCGGTGAACGACGCGGACACGAAGCATCTATTCGACAATCGGTACGGCACGGGGCAGAGCACTCTGGACGGAATTATTCGAGCCACCAATCGGCTGATTGCCGGTTCCTGCTTTGTTGTGAGCGGGTATGGCTGGTGTGGACGGGGTGTCGCCATGCGTGCCGCCGGGATGGGGGCCAAGGTGACCATCACGGAGGTGGATCCTCTGCGTGCCCTCGAAGCCGTAATGGACGGCTACCAGGTCATGCCCATGGCCGAAGCCGCCAGGGTGGGCGATTTCTTTTGCACTCTCACGGGGGATATCCATGTCCTGAGAAGAGAGCATTTTCGGGTCATGAAGGACGGCGCCATTGTGTCCAACTCGGGGCATTTCAATGTGGAGATCGACCTGGATGCCTTGGCGGATATGGCTGTGAGCCGAAGGCCGATCCGGGATTTTGTCGAGGAATTTCAGCTGGACGACGGTCGTCGGATCTACGTCTTGGGAGAAGGGAGGCTGGTCAATCTCGCCGCGGCGGAAGGGCATCCTTCCAGCGTGATGGACATGAGCTTTGCCAACCAGTCCCTCTGTTCCGAATTCATCGTGAAGAACCACAAGAACTTGAAAAAGCAGGTCTATCGTGTTCCCGTGGATATCGACAAGGAAATCGCGCGCCTCAAGCTCGCGAGCATGGGAATCCAGATCGATCAACTCACGGCTGAGCAGGAAAAGTATCTGAGTTCCTGGGAGATGGGAACCTAGAAACCGCTCGACTCGCCGGTTTGAGGCGAAGCCTCGCACAGCATGGTGGTGCCGAATTTATCGGCCTTCCCGGTCACCCGTCGGCGGGCTGTCGTACGGGTTGTCACCCAGGTTTCCGGGAGTTACGGTCATGCCCTGGAGGCTCATAGGTTGGCTCCTGCTGATTTCTCTCGTGCTGCCCCTCGGCTGTGTTTCCCGGCAACCGGAGAAACCCGGAGAGGCGGTGGGATTCGAGAAGGTGCCGGCGGGGGAATTGCCGCGGTTTTCCGACGATCTCGACCCGGCTTCCTTGAAGGAGGCCGTCGAGAGAAGCCTTCTTTTTTACGGAAGAATCCCCGAAGATCGAATATTCAAACTCGGGGATCGGGAGGTGCGGGTACGTCTTCTGAAGGAGACCCTCCGTTGCTTCCTGGAGTTGCTGGATTCGGGCGAAGTGAATGCGGGAACGATCGACCGGTTCTTTGATGTGTACCGGGTGAGATACAAAGGGCGGCAGGGTCATTCGCTGGTAACCGGCTATTACGAGCCCATTCTGGAGGGTCGGCTCACACCCGACGACCGCTTTTGCCACCCTCTTTATGGGCTGCCCTCCGATCTCGTGACCGTCGATCTCTCATCCTTCGATCCAACGAGGTTTCCTGGAGAACGCCTCATGGGCCGGCTCGCGGGAAACCGGGTAGTTCCCTACTACTCTCGAAGGGAAATCGAGGGGTTGAGGGTACTCGAATCCTCGGGAGGACAACTGGTCTGGTTGCAGGACCCCATCGATGTTTTCTTTCTCCACGTCCAGGGATCCGGGATGATCCGGTTGCCCCTGAATCAAGTTCGGCGGGTGGGGTATGCGGGCTCCAACGGCCGTCCATATCGAAGTATCGGCAAGTATCTGAGAGAAAAGGGCGTGGTGACGGGAGAGGTCACCCTCCAGTCCATTCGATCCTACTTGGGGGAGCACCCGGAAGAAGTGCAGGAAATTCTTTGGCATAACGAAAGTTATGTCTTCTTTCGGTGGGTGAAGGAAGGGCCTTTGGGAAGCATCAATGTCCCCCTGACGGCCGGTCGATCGGTGGCCATGGATGCGCAAACTCATCCGCCGGGGGCTGTCCTGTACCTGGAATCCCAAAAGCCCAGGCTGGACTCCGAGGGGGGTGTGCTCCAGTGGGAGTCCCTTTGTCGTTGGGTGGTGAATCAGGACACGGGAGGGGCCATTAAGGGTTTGGGTCGTCTGGATCTATTCTGCGGCAGCGGGGAGACTGCCGAACACATCGCCGGAAGGCTCCAACACCCTGGAAGGGTGTTTTTTCTATTGAAAAAAGAATTATCACAGGGATAAGGTTTTATTGAGATTCTGTAGATTTCCATTTTGATTCCAGCAAAAATTGATACAAGATTCTCATCTCATCGAAACAACGACATAATTCCGTGGCAACTCGGAAAATTTCGTCTCGTTCATTTCTGCTGGGTGAAGGAGACAATTCCATCAGGAGCCTGGCCTCCAGGGATCGGAACCGATCCGTGACGAGTTCCGCCTGGGTACGCAGTTGTGCGAGAAGCCGGTCGGGTTCCGTGTTGCCGGCGAATTCTTCCAATTGCAGGTATTTCTTCTGGTATTCCTGGGCCAGTTGCCTGAGAACCAGGAGATGCTCCGGGGGGTGTTCTTCCATAGATAATCCCTTACATTACGTTGGAAACTGGTCACCTGGGTCCGTTTGGTACGAGTTCCGGTCCCAAATCGATGTGGGTCATAATGGCTTCATAGGTTAGCCTATGGGATTCGGCAAGGGCTGTCAAATACTATTCCGACCCGAATTTTTTCCACTCCGCATGAGCGGAGCTCATCCAATGAAAGACGGGGGATTTCTTACGAGCATCAGGGTGCTTCACTTGCCCTGGACAGGGTTTCGAGCCGGAAAATCATTGTGAGGCATAAATATTGCAAAAAATAAGGTCAACTGAAGTGGCAGATCGCCTGATGGAAATCAGTCGAGCAAGCAGCCAGCAGTCACACAGTCCTCATAGGTAAGTCTTATTCGAATAACAGAAAGTTTGTGTATATTGGGGACCCGGGCCGGGAGCAAGTCCGACCCCCGGGAGAACCTGGTGCTAGAAAGGTCGTGCTGAATGTTCGTAAAGCCACTCAATATCGTGCTGGCGGAATGGATCAAAATTCCGTCCGAAGGCTTGGCCCCTCTTTTGGATCGAAAAATTCATGAGCGGTTGGTTTTCACCAACCCCGATTACGAGGCGCGTCACAACCGAGGGGAGTGGATCGGAAACATTCCTCCCCAGATCAACTGCATTCGACAAAAGGGGCGCAACTACCTTCTTCCGCGGGGTTTTCTCGATCAACTTCTGGAACTGTGCAGGAAATTCCAACAACCGTATCGAATCATCGACCGGAGACGTATCCTGGACCCCTTACCTCTCGAGTTTCACGGGGAATTGAAGTCCTACCAACAGGAGGCTGCGGAAGCGATCCTGGAGCGGGAGTTCGGCACTTTGGTCGGCGGCCACAAAAGCGGCAAAACAGTGATTGCCCTTTACACAATTGCCCAGCGACGTCAACCCGCCCTGATTCTTATACCCAAGCTGGACCTCATGGAAGGTTGGCTCACGAAAATTTCCAACTTTTTGCAAATCCCCATTTCCGAAGTAGGAATTTTTTCGGGAGGAGTTCATCAAATCGGGAGCAGCATTACGGTTGCCCATACCGGGGAAGTCATGCGCCATTGGAGAAAGATCTGGGACCGCATCGGGTTCCTCGTTGTGGACGAGTGTCAACGGTGTCCTTCGAAGGTATTGAGTTACCTTATCCCCAACTTCGACTGCCGCTACATGCTGGGTCTCTCGAATACGGCTCAACGAAAAGATCGTTTGTCACGCCTGGTCTACTATTATCTCGGGGATGTCGTTTACTCGATCAATGAAAAAGACGCCAGGGAAGGCCGAGGCATCATTCATGCTCATGTAGTGGCAAGATCCACTTCCTTCGATTTTCCCTACCACTCCAGATCGGACTACCAGCCCATGCTGGAAGCCCTGGTACAGGACGAAGGGAGAACGCGACTTATTGCGGACGACATCGAGTCGGAGCTCCAGGAATCGGCACAACCCCTCCTGGTGCTCACCACGAAAGTGGGGGAGAATGGTGCCTTGGAAGCGGAACTCATCAGGAGGGGGATTCCGGTGGTTCCTTACCGACCCGAGTTGCACCCGGATGACGAGGGAAACAATGGTTCCACTTCCTGCCCCGAAAGGCTGGAATTGCCGGAGGGGCCGGCTGCCGTTCTCATGACCCCGCAGACTTTTGCTCAATGTTCCTTGAACATCCAGGCCCGCGTGCTTTTTCTGGCTGTGCCCATTTACTTCCGAAACCACATGGCCAATGCCTTGCGAAACATACACCCCAATGGGAACGATCAGAAGCTCAAGATCTATGATTACGTGGACAACCGGATCAGCCTGCTCGAAAACTACTTTCGCATGAGAAGCTACAATTACGGAATCCATCCGGACGTGCTTTTGAACGCCCAGCTCAATTGAATCATCAGCTGCCCGGGTGCCCTTCATCTTGATCCAGGAGTCTGGGAGCAGTGCTGAGGCAAAGGCAACGGGGACCGAGTCTCCCATCAACGAAGGAGATTCGGCTCTTGCAGAGGATGAGTTTTCCAGTCCGTCTGAATCCTCCCCGTACTCCGTATTTCTCGTGGAGGGGGCGCGATGGGGCTGGAAAGGGAGGAGATGGAAGTACAGAGAGTTGCCCTGGCGCCTTTTCTCGCCCGATGCCCTGGAGTCCTCACTCTGGGAGTTCGACCATGCATCGAGGACTATTCGGCCGAAGAAAGGGCACTGCTTCGGAGTGCTGACCGAATTCTGTTCCCAACCCCTCGTTTTGCACTCATTTTTCACGCCGTCGGGATACCGTGCTTTCCGAGCTACTACTCCTATCGCTATCAGCGATCCCGTTTTCTCCAAAAAACTCTTCTCGAAGTCATGGATGTTCCCCACCCGAAGAGCCGCGTCTACTTTGGAAGCCGGCAAAAACGCGGAATTTTGGAAGAATTTTCACCGCCCTTCCTCCTTATGGGAGTTCCCATGAACTCCCCCGATGCTTATGTGATCGGCAGTCCAAAGGATCTCGAAGACGTCTTGGATCGGTACAATCCCGTTCTCATCCGCCAGTTGATCGCGTGGCAAAAGCAAGTGAGACTCGTGTTCACCCATTATGAATGTATTGCTGCCCAGCTCATGACGGACTGTCCTCGGGGGGGCCCGCACTGGAGTCCCGCCTCCTTGGAGGATGAGGGGCTCGACGAGTTGATTTCCCAAACCCGACGTATTTTGAGTATGGTGCAAATCGACGACATCATGGTTCATTGGGGGCTGGACGAAGAGTCCTGGAAGCTGATCGAGATGTCGCGGCCCCCGGTCGTCATTCAAACATTTTCCGGCTACATCAACCGCCACGACATCGTCTGTGGTTACGTCAGGGACGGCGTTCTCGATTCTTCTTGCGGGCTGTCCCCGCTTTGGGACGGAGAATCCCGGGGACCGACCCTTCCCATCCGGGATTCAGGGTGCCCGGTTGGACGGAATCCAAGATCCGATCCTTGAGAGACCCAACCCCGGGCCTCCATGTGCAACACCTACGTACATGTAAAAGTTGGGGGCCGGAATCCTTGCAGAGAAAGGTATGATTGATGGGAAGAAGGTTCGTCGTCGGGATGTTGCTGTTGCTGACTTCGGGATTCTCAAGCCCGCTGTATTCTTCCGAGTCGCGTCTGGCCATGCCTCCGGTTCCGGTCGCCATCTGGCCCTCTCTGCACCAGGTCCTGGCCTCGAAACCAGGCGACACCTTCGTCACCCTGAAAAATGGATTGACCGTCTTCGTCCATCAAAAAGCCCAGAGTGATGTGGCATCGTCTCAGGTGTTTGTGAAGGCCGGACCCGTCTATGAAGGGAATTATCAAGGGTCGGGGATTTCCCATTATCTGGAACATGTCCTTTCGGGAGGGTCGACCCGTTCCTTTACGGAAGCCGAAGCAAAGGAACGATTGCAGCGCATCGGGGGTGAGAGCAACGCGTTCACGACCTATGAACGCACCGGCTTTTTTATCAACACTTCCTCCCGGTATTGGAGAGAATCCCTTGATCTTCTTCTCTCTTACGTGATCGAGAGTACCCTCGATCCCCAGGAGGTAGCCAGGGAAAAATCCGTCATCCTGCAAGAGATCAAGATGGGAGAAAACAATCCCAGGAACGAGCTGTGGCATCTGTACCTGGGCGCCGCATATCGGACCAGCCCCGTCCGCAATCCGATCATCGGCCATGAGGAGGCTTTCTTGGGGTTGGATCGGGATGCCTTGGCCGATTACTATGTTCGCAGATATCAGCCGGACAACATGGTGGTGATGGTTTCCGGTAATGTGGAACCATGGGAGGTGATCGAGTTTCTCCTCGTTAAGACCAAAGACTTCCATCGGAAAGGCGAGGCTGCGCCGCCCAACGTGGAAGAACCACCCCAACTGGGTCCGCGATGGCAGGAGAAGGAATTTCCCCTCGTGCGGCTGACAGAAGCCATGATCGGGTTTCCTTCCGTGGATTTGTTTCACGAGGATCTGTATTCCCTGGATGTTCTGGCCTTTCTCCTGGGAGAGGGGCAGAGCAGCAAACTGGTGCGCCGGCTGAAGGACCGGGAAAACCAGGTCCTGAACATCAGCTCGACCAACTGGACTCCAGCCTGTGTTCAGGGACAATTCATGATCAATGTCACCCTCCCGCCCTCGAACTGGCCCCGGATGCTTTCGAGCATTCATGATGAGATCGATCGTCTCAAACGGGAACGAGTGAAGCCCAGGGAGCTGGAGAAGGCGAGAAGGAGTGCCGTGGCTCAGCACATATGGAGCAAGGAATCCACCTTTTCCCAAGGTTCCGCCCTGGCGATTTCATACCTGGACACAGGAGACCCATATTTTGACGAAGCCTACGTCCGGAGGCTCCGACAGGTGACGGCGGACGATGTCCGCAGGGTTGCCAGGCACTACCTGGATCGAGATCGGATGAACGTTGCGGCGATCCAGCCTCCGGACACTCGGAGCGCTCACTCGCCCAAGCTCGATGCCCCGGGTCCCGTCCATGATCCCGGCGTTCAATACGGTCAATTGAGCAACGGGCTCAAGACATTGATCAAACGAGACACCTCGCTTCCCAGGGTTACCATCCAACTCTATGGGGTTGGGGGACTGTCTTTGGAAGATCCCGATCGTCCGGGAATTTCGGCCTTTACGGCTTCTCTCTTGACGGGAGGCACCGGGAAGCGAAGCAAGATCGACATCCTGAGTTCCATCGAGGACAGGGGGGGACGGATTGAAAGCACCTCCGACAACAACTCTTACCATATCGCCGTCAAGGTCCTGAAAGAAGACCTGGACATGGCCCTCGCCGTTGTTGCGGACCTCGCGCGCAACGCTCAATTCCCGGAGAATGAAATCCGGAAAAAGAAGGCCGATACCCTGATGGCTCTCCGTCGCCTTGACGAAGACTGGCGGTCCGAAGTCTTGCGCCTGTTCAAGCAGAATTACTTCCTTCGATCCCCTTATAAACACGACCGGTTGGGAACAAAGGATGCCGTGGAATCTTTTTCCAGAAACGAGGTCCTTGCCTTCTATCGGAAAATGGTGAATCCACGGCATTCGGTACTTGCGGTCTACGGAGACCTGGACGAGCAAAGAACCTTGAGGAGCATCCAAGAAAAATTCCAGGGATGGACCGGAATGCCGGTATCTCTGCCCCAGTGGCCGGACGAAACCCGCCCGCTCACGGAGGATCGCCTCGTCGAGAAGAGGAACGAGAAGACGTCTGCGGCATTGTTCGTCGGCACCAACGGCCTGGCCATCGACAGCGGGGATCGAGTGGTCCTGGATGTTCTCGATGCGGTTTTGTCTGGACATGGATCTACTTCCGGGCGGCTTTTCGACTCCCTGAGGGGGAAGAAGGACTTGGTGTACGTGGTCAGCGGTTTCCCTTTTTATGGAAGAAGAGCCGGCTATTACGGAGTTCTGACCCAGACAACGCCGGAAAATCTCGAGGAGGTCCAGGGCATTGTCGTGGAGAACTTACGGGAAATGGCACGGGAACCGATTTGTGCGGAAGAGTTGCAGAATGCCAAAGACGGGATCCGCACCGCCCATGCCCTGCGGATGGAAAACCTGGATGCCCGGGCTCAAAGTGCGGCCCTGGATGAAGTCCTCGGGTTGGGCTGGGACTACGAGCAGCGCTACATGAAGATGGTTCAATCCGTGACCGCCGAAGACGTCCGGAGGGTGGCCCAGGAACTGTTCGCCAATACCTTGATTGTGCGAACGGTGCCTCAGAACCTTGGGGAAACACCGTCCTCCGAGGCGGAACCGAAGTAGGTCCCTCGGAAGTTATGCGAAATCACCGAACGATTGGCCCCGGCCGGCCTTCTTCGAGATGAAAAAGTCCCGGTCGCCGAATCGCTGTTGCGAGATCTTGCCGTCTTCCTGGAGCTTCTTGACGGCGCAGTTCAGTTCTTCCAAGGCAACTCCCAGGGAGCGGGCCATTTCGTCGGAGCTGCACGGCCGCCGCCGGACCAGCGCCAGGACCCGGTCCTGCAGGTCCGGGTCCGATCCCATGGCAGGCTGGTGCGTGAAAACACCGATAATTTCCGTTCGTTCCGGGCCGAGAATGCGTCGGGCCTCTTCCATTTCATCGAGGTTCAACCCTTCGATTCCCTGGACTGCTGGGGGTCGCACGACGGTGTTCAATTCCACACGGTCCGGTTCCAGGGAGTCCAAAGCGGCCCGCAGGCTCTCGATGGCCTCCCGGGAATCGTTGATCCCTCGAACCAATACGACCTCTACATGCATCGAACCCCGGTATTCATGCCGAAATGCCCGCAATCCCTCGAGAATGGCCGAAAGTTCCAGACTCGGATGCGGCCGGTTCACTCGACGAAAAACCTTCTCGATGGCTGCATCCAGCGATGGAATGACCCGGTCGGCTTCCATCAGGTCCCGGCGCACCTGGGGATCCCACAAGAGGGAACCGTTGGTGAGAACGTTCAACGGGTACGAAGGATAGTCTTTCTTGATCCGGCGAATCAGGTGTCCCAGGAAAAGATACAGGGTGGGTTCTCCGGCACCGGAAAAGGTAAGGACATCCGCCTTGTCGGGGTGTTGCCCCAAGTAGTCTCCCAATTCCCGCAACACGGTGTCGGGATCCACGAAAACCCGCCTTTCGAGGGTCAGGGAAGTGGTTGGCCCGGATTCGCAGTAAACGCAATTGTAGCTGCATGTCTTGTGGGGAAGGAGGTCGATGCCCAGAGATCTTCCCAGGCGACGCGAAGGAACCGGTCCGAAGATGGTTGACATGGGTTACTCCCGTGGAGATTCGGCGGAAGTCGGCTTCATGGGCGGGTCCTCCCGAGGCAGGAAGGTCCGGATGGGATGCGAGCAGAAAACCTCGCGGCAATCCGGTCAAGGATGCAGACGTGGGATGTGGAACCCGCCGTAGGGCGCATAGGCATTCATTCCTTGTTCCTCGGTTCTTCCGGGTATCTTTGCATCATGACATGGTTCATCTTGTTCAGATAGACTTCGCATTCGGAGCAGGACCGGCGGTTTTCCCTGCATTCGCGTGGGACCAGGTCCCAGCACGGAACGGGGAAGTTCAGAATGGCGGGGCATTGGATACGCGTTTCCTCGGCACAACCCCGGATCTTCCAGCAAGGGGCCAGGGTCAGTAGTTTCTTGATCCCGGCGATGTTGAGGCCGTCATCACTGAGGAGCTTGCGAAGGCATCGGAGCCACTGAAGATCGTTGTTTGAATAGAAGCGCTTGCCGCCTCTTCGTGAAGGACGGATCAAGCCCTCCTGTTCGTAAATCCTCAAGGTGCGGGGGTGGATGTTGAGCAATTCCGCAACGATCCCTATGGAATACAAAGCTCTGCGGTTTTCATCCTCCATGGACCAACCTCCTGCCACAGATCGCTACGAGGTCACTTATAAACGCCGATATTATATAAGCTGTACGTTGGATAGTCCAATTTTTTCCCCTCGCCATGCCTGGATGAGAAATCTTTCCTTTTCCATGTATCGGTGCTATTGAGGGAACAAGATAGTACAAGGTCGAGGAAGGGAGGCCGACCCTGTTCAGCCGAGGGGAACCAGTCACAGGAGAAGAGAAGACATGCGCAGTGACATCATGAAGAAAGGGATTGAGAAGGCTCCACACCGCTCGTTGTTTCGAGCCATGGGATACACCCAGGCGGAATTGGACCGCCCGATCATCGGGATTGCGAATTCGGCAAACGAGATCATTCCGGGACATATCCACCTCGATAAGATTACCGAGGCCGTCAAGGCGGGGATCCGCCACGCGGGCGGTACTCCCGTGGAATTCGGTACCATCGGAGTCTGCGACGGCATTGCCATGAACCACGACGGGATGCGCTATTCTCTGGCGAGCAGGGAACTCATCGCGGATTCGGTGGAAGTCATGGCCACGGCTCATCCCTTCGACGGACTTGTTCTCGTCCCCAATTGCGACAAGATCGTCCCCGGCATGCTCATGGCTGCCCTGCGGCTCAACATCCCGGCCATCCTCGTGAGCGGCGGCCCCATGCTTGCCGGCAGATTTCAGGGGAAGGCCGTTGACCTGATCTCCGTCTTCGAGGGGGTGGGCTCGTACAAGGTCGGGAGGATGTCCGCCGAGGAGCTCGAGGAACTGGTGGAATGTGCCTGCCCTGGTTGTGGTTCGTGTGCCGGCATGTTCACTGCCAATTCCATGAATTGCCTGACGGAAGCCCTGGGCCTGGGATTGCCGGGAAACGGGACCATTCCGGCGGTTTCAGCGGCACGAATCCGCTTGGCCAAACGGGCGGGGATGAAAATCCTCGAACTGGTTGCCGGGAATATCCTCCCCAGGGACATCGCCACCCGAGGCGCCTTCGAAAACGCCATGGCCGTGGATATGGCCCTGGGATGTTCCACCAACACCGTTCTGCATGTTCCCGCCATTGCGAGTGAGGCCGGGATCGAGCTCGATCTGCATCTTTTCAATATTGTCAGCCAACGTACTCCTCATCTGTGCAGTTTGCGGCCCGGAGGTTCTCATTTCCTGGAGGACCTGGACGCAGCAGGCGGGGTCCAGGGAATCATGAAGGAGCTTGCCCGGGCCGGCCTCATCCACCAGGATGAAATGACGGTTTCCGGGGAAACAGTCGGAGCGAATCTCCAAAAAGTCCAAAAGGTTGATCATGAAGTCATCCGACCTGTGGACCGGCCCTATCACAAGGAAGGGGGGATCTGCATCCTCTATGGAAACCTGGCACCTGACGGCGCCGTCGTGAAGCAATCGGCGGTGGCTCCGGAAATGCTTTGCCGGAAAGGACGGGCCCGCGTATTCTCGAGCGAAACCACGGCGGCTGCGGCGATCCTCGATGGGAAAATTCGACCGGGGGACGTAGTGGTCATCCGTTACGAAGGCCCCAAGGGAGGTCCCGGGATGCAGGAAATGCTCACTCCCACCGCCGCCATCATTGGGATGGGATTGGGAAAGGAAGTCGCCTTGATCACCGACGGACGGTTCAGCGGAGGAACTCAAGGAGCTGCCATCGGTCACATTTCTCCGGAAGCCGCCGTTGGAGGTCCCATTGCCCTGGTGGAGGAAGGGGACGAGATTTTGATCGACATTCCCAATAAAAAACTCCAGCTCCTGGTGGAGGAAGGCGTCCTTCGAGAGCGACGGGAGAGGTGGAACCCGCCGGAGCCCCGGGTGAAGGAAGGTTATCTGGCACGATACGCCCAGATGGTCACTTCGGGATCCAAAGGCGCCGTTTTCAAACGCTTCCCGTGAGGGAAGTGTTCGCGCAATCCATGGGAGAGGACGGACGGCGCATTCGATTCGGTCCGGAAAGCGAATTCCCGACAAACCGTGCGGAGGTCCGGGCGAGTCTGCCGGCGGTCCGCGGCGGGCTGCTCTCAATGCCCTCCTTGAGGAAGTGCTGTGAGGGATGGATCAGGTTAGAGGGGAGTGAACCCGGGGCATAGACTGGGACAAGAATCGGAGATCGAGGTTCATCTTCGAGGGGATATTCCTCGATCAGGTCGTCCTTCGGCTTGGGGGGCGGTTTGTTCTGTGGTGTTGGGGGCGAAGGAGGCAGGGGATCCGGGATGTTTCCGGATGAGCGCAAGGGATGGTGGCTTGCGAAATCTCAGAAAGGTGCCGCAATTTCGTGGGTTATATATTCCGTTATGAAGATTCGCTGCGCTATCATGACTGGTTCCAGTCGAGGAAGGGCCGTTCCGCTCTTCTCATCGAGCAGGAGCTCCTGTCCCGACTGTGGGCTCCCCCCGGTCCTCAGCGGGTCCTGGATGTTGGATGTGGTACGGGAGTATTCTCGGAATGGTTTGCCGAACAGGGGCACCAGGTAACGGGGATTGACCCCTCTCCTTACATGCTACATCTTGCCGGAACCCGACTTCCCAGGAACATTCATTTCCAGAAGGGATTCGCAGAAGACCTTCCTTATGAAGACAGTTCCTTCGATACCGTGGCTCTCATCACAACCCTGGAATTCGTGAACGACCCCCCGACCGCCCTGGCGGAAGCGCTTCGAGTGGCCCGCAGGACCGTCCTGCTGGGGGTCTTGAACAAGTATTCCTTGATTAGCCTGTATCGCAGGCTGGAGTGCTATCGGCGTTTCTCGGTCTATCGCCATGCACGGTTTTTCAGTATCCTGGACCTGAAACGGCTGGTGGAAGATGTTCTTCAGGGTTCTGTGAATCTTTGCTGGAAAACATGCCTGAGTTTCCCCCTGAGTCTCCTGAAATACACGCATGGAATCGAGCGTTCCCGCTGGTTGCAGTGGCAGCCTTTCGGTCATTTCATCGGCATGCGCGTGGACCCGACCTATCCACTTCAAACCGTTCAGCAACCTTTGTTTGGTGAACTGCCTGCGGCGACCGGTCACGAGGTACCTTCCTCGTGCTGGCGTTTTCCTTTGGGAAAAGATGCCCGCCCCTGGGACTCGATCAAAGAAACGTCGCGTCCGGCCGGGGTGGACGCTGCCGGGAGGGGGTGATCATGAAAGAAGCGCTTTGGTACGAAAAGCGCGAGGGAAATCTGGTGCACTGCTTTCTGTGTTCCCAGCACTGTCGTATCCGGCCCAATGAACGGGGCAAGTGCGGGGTCCGGGAAAACCGCGACGGGACCCTCTGGAGCCTCGTGTACGGGAGGGTGATTGCCAGAAATGTTGATCCCATCGAGAAAAAACCTCTCTATCACTTTCATCCGGGCAGTGCCTCCTACTCCATTGCCACCATGGGGTGCAACTTTCGCTGTCTCTTCTGCCAGAATGCGGATATCTCCCAGGCCCCCCGGGAATACGGGGAGATCCTGGGACTCGAGATCCCGCCCCAACAGATTGTGGAACAAGCGCAAGAGACGCGATGTGCATCCATCTCCTATACCTACACCGAGCCCACCGTTTTCATGGAATATGCCCTGGATGTGGCTCGGCTTGCCCACCGGGCCGGGATCAAAAACGTTTTCGTCACCAATGGATATATGACTGAACAATCCCTGAACTCCATCAGCGAGGTCCTGGACGCCGCCAATGTGGATCTGAAAGCTTTTACGGATGAGTTCTATGAGAAACAGTGCGGGGCTCGTCTCAAGCCGGTCTTGAAGACCATCGAAGGGATGAAGAAGGCGGGAGTGTGGCTCGAGGTGACCACCCTGCTCATCCCGGGATTGAACGACGGGGAGGAGGAGTTGAGCCGCCTGGCCGATTTCCTGGCGGGGCTGGACCCGGACATTCCCTGGCATATCAGTCGGTTTCATCCGACCTACCGTATGACGGACCGCCCCGTCACTCCGGTTGGGGCTTTGCATAGGGCGCGGCGGATCGGGCTCGACGCCGGGCTCCGACATGTTTACCCGGGCAATGTGCCCGGGGATGAAGGGGAGAACACCTTCTGCCGCCAATGCGGCGAGCTTCTCATCGAACGTTTCGGATTCTCCATGCGGGTTCGAGGTCTGCGGGAGGGAAAATGTCGGAAATGTTCCACGGTCCTTCCCGGTGTGGGACTCCCGTAGAAATCGGCCCGAGAGAATGGCTGGGAAAAGGCAACTTTTGCTGAGAATCTATGAGCGACTGCTCGAGGAACTGGGCCCTCAATACTGGTGGCCCGCCGATACCCCCCTCGAGGTCATCGTGGGGGCCATCCTCACGCAAAATACTTCCTGGAAGAACGTGGAACGGGCCATCCAGATCCTCAAGGAGCAAGGGCTTCTTGATTTTCAGGCACTCCGAGAAGTCCCGGTCTCTCACCTGGCCTCCCTGATCCGCTCAGCCGGCTACTACAACCAGAAGGCTCGGAAACTGAAAGGCTTCATCGAGTATGTGCAAGAGCACTGGGATGGGAACCTCCATCGTTTTCTTTCCCAGGAGAAGGACGAGTTGCGAGAAGAGCTCCTCCGGGTTCGAGGAATCGGTCCCGAGACGGCGGACAGCATTGTTCTCTACGCCGCCCACCAGCCTTCCTTTGTGGTGGATGCCTACACCCACCGCATCTTCTCGAGGCATGGCTGGGTGCCCGACGAAGTCTCGTATCTCGAGTTGCAGGAGTTCTTCATGTCCAACCTCGAACCCGACACCTCCCTCTTTCAGGAATACCACGCACTGCTGGTTCGTACGGGCCACCGATTTTGCAGGCGCAGACCCAACTGTGATCCCTGCCCCCTCCGGGGATGGGAGGCGGAATAGACCGCGAATCTTCCTCCGGGGTCCCCACAAGCGTGCCTCATCCTCCGAAGCGAGGATTTTTCGGGGTATCGATACCCCATGGGGGACAAGGAATGGCGGTCCATCGGTCTCAAGTTGAGGATGAAGGGTGGGGGAAGAGAGGAGGAGCCGGGAACGAGTGATCGCCCGAGAATGCTCATTCCCTGTCCTGGAGAAAATAGTCCGAGATCACCCCCATAAAACGATTGTACTTGACGGCGTAGTGGGGAAGTCCCTTTTGTGCGAAGGCTTCCGAAAGGATCCGGTCTTCATCGAGCAAGGTCGGAGAAATTTGACGCCATTGGCTGGATGAGAGGGCCAGAATCTTTTCCACCCGTTCCCGGTAGTATTCCCGTACGGGCAGGTCGGAATAGGCGTTTACAAACCAGGGCAGGACGCGACCGACCTTCTCCAGGAAGAGATCATGTTTCTCCCCGAACCTCAGGCACGAGGAATCCGTGAAATTCATGAGGGTGTTCATCTTTTCCCGGTCGATGTACCCGCCCTCGAGGCTCAGCTCGTAGGCCCTGGTTCCGGGGAACGGGAAGAAGAAGGACCATCGAAAACGCCCGGGCCCGGCTGTTGCCGTGAGGCGGATGGTGTCCATGACATCTTCCCTGGTCTCGAAAGGCAGCCCGATCATGAGGAAGATCGAGGTATGGAGCCCGAAGTCCCGGGCAATCCGAATGGATTGAAGGATCTTGTCGTTGCTGGTGTAGCGATTCATGATTCGGCGCCGAACTCTTTCATTTCCGCTCTCGACGCCGAACTTGACGATCCTGCAATTGGCTTCGGCAAGATATCGGGCCCGGTCCTCGTCAAAGAATCCTACGTGAGCGTTCACCACGAACGGAATGTCGGAAACTCGCCTGTATTCCCGGCAGAAGTCCTTCACATAGCTCTTCCGGTACGTGAAAAGATCGTCATCGAAGATGAACATCCGAATGTTTCGGTAGTTTTTGAGGAGGTATTCGATCTCGGCGATGACCTGGTCCACGGGGAAATGACGAATGTAGCCGAGTTCTCGAAAGCCGCAGCGCAAATCCATCCGATACTGGTCCACCATCTGGTGGTTGAAGCAGTACGTACAGGAAAAGGGACAGCCCCGGGATCCCATGAGGCCGACCCATCCGCCCTTGGCATCGATCATTTCCTGGAAGTTGAAAATTTTGTAATCCTTGGGGGGTAGTGCGGCCAAATCGGGCAGGCGACGCATGGGGTTGATGCGGATGGCCTCCTGGTGCACCAGGGCCAGGTTTGGGATGTTGTAAAGGTCCTCGCCTCGATCGAACTTTTCCACGAATTCCAGGAAAGCCTCTTCACATTCGCCCCGGAAGACATAGTCAAAGAGCCGGGTCTCGAGTATTTCCCGTGCCGCCACGGTGGCGTGGATTCCACCGATGACCAGGGGCGCCGCCACAGCCTCTCGTGCCCACCGGGCAAGTGTCTGCGCATAGCTCCATTGATTGGTGACCACGGAAAAACCGATGAGATCCGGACGGACTTCCTCAAGGTATCGGGTAAATTCCTCTCTCGATGGCAGAGGACCCAAGTCGTCACAGAGCTGTCGGAATTCGACGTGGTGCCCCGCCTCCTTGAGAACAGCGGACATGTGGGCTACGCCGTAGTTGAAGCCCAATTGGGAGTTTGCGTTGGGATAGAGGAAGAGTATCTTCATTCCGCCCTGGCATCCATGATTCGAGAAATGACTCCATCCACATCGAGGCAATGGGGACTCGATAAGGTGTCCACGTGAATGATCCTGCGCCTGGCCGGTCCGCAGGCGCTCCATCTGCGGATGAAACGGGTATTGTTGGAACCCGCAAACACCGTGTACGTAGGGATTTCCAGGGATGCCGAGATGTGTTGACAGGCTGAGTCGTAGCCGATGAATTCATCACATTGAGAGATCAAGGCTCCCATTTCCCCGATGGAGCATTGCACAGCGACGGCACCGTGGGCGAACAGGTTTTCCGGTGGATTGCCGAACCGGACCTCCGTGCAGGAATGACCCTGAGACCGTAACACCCGGAGAAGCTCCCGAGCCTGAGCCTCTTCGGTGTCCCCGAACCCTTTATCCAGGAGAATCACCGTGTTGGGCCTCTCGAGGAGCCGCTGGAGCAATCTCGACTCGAATTCGGCTCCGGCTCGTTTGCGCCGGTTGCCTCCCACCCCGAAATTGACGGCGATCAGCTGGGTGCAGCCCTTGTTTCGAACGGCGGCACAGAAGGAATCGGCTGCATCGAGAGCCTCCCGGCGGAGCCAAACCTTGGGGTAGCAGAAGTCGGAAACGCCGAACACGCCGTTGAGCCAATGGTTGGCCAGCTCGGCCATGGTCATTCGGCTCAGGTAGGAAGCACTCCCACGGCTGTCGAAGAACAGGTACTCGTGATCTCTGGTTAAAGGCAGCACTCCCAGTTGGGAGAAGCGTGAATCGGGATCCACCAGAAGGCAATGAGGAGTCGAAACCTCGTCGGTTTCTTGTCGAACCGCCTCCAGGGCTTCATGCCAGGCGGAAAACCGTTCGAAAAGGCCTCCCCGCCTCACGTACTGAACTTCCCTCACCCGGAGGTTCCTATGCCCTCCGAAGATCTCCCGCAGCCCGGGGCTTCCCAGGAGCACAAACTCGGCCCCGGGGAAAATCTTCTCGAGACGTTGCAGGATCACGCTCGTGATGGCCACGTCCGCCCCGATAGTGACCCTCGAGAGAATCAGGATCTTCTCCGGTGGATGAAGCACTGCCGGGAAACCCTGATTGGACCGAATGCGGCGAAGTCGGGTGAGGAGGTCTTCCCGGGTCATGATGCCAAAATCCAGGAGGGCCTGATGGAGTTTTCTTCCCTCGGGAAGCCGGCGGCAGAAATGAATCACCTCGCTCATGACCCGATTGTAGGTTTCGGGTTGAAACTCCTCGAAGTCGTCGCACAACCCTTCCACGATGACTTCGAAAAGGGCGGAAGATGCCGCCTTGCTCCATTGGGGGTCATCGAAAGAGGTAGCCATTTCACAAAGGATCTGGATGAATTCCTCTTCAAAGTGGCCGTTCTGGTAATAGTGATCCATGAAGGAAAGGGCAATCTGGGAGGCCAGGCGGTTGAGTTCTTGCGGATCTCGAACCTGCCCCCGCAAGGAAACCCATCGATCGCGGTAGGAAACCGGGGTCATGGTCGGTTGCGCTCCAGAAGTTGCATGCCCGCCTGGTATACCATTTCGGGGGTAATGCGCGTCATACATCGGTGATCCGTCGGGCAGACTTTCTTGTGACACGGCGAACAATCCAGGTTTTCACGCAGAACCGTCGTTCGCTCAAGATTTGCGGCAGTGTATCGTGGATCCGTGGGACCCATGATCACCACCGCGGGAACCCCCAATGCCACGGCGTAGTGCCTGGGGCCGGTGTCGTTGGTTACTAGCAGGGAACACCTGGCGATCATGGGTTTGAGCAGTGCAAGGTCCACTCGGTATGGTCCGGTATCGAGGATGGGGGCACTGGTTGTGTCGAGAATCGATCGGGCGATTTCGTCCTCGCCCGGCCCAACGAGTAGCAGAAGCTTACAGTCTCCTTTACGGGCAAACAGGTCCGCAAGACGAGCGAAATACTCGGGAGGCCAGCACTTGGAGGAACCGAACCGGGCCCCGGGGTTGATCCCGATGATCCGGTCTCGAGGGGATATCCCGTGTTTCCCGAGGATCTCGTCTGCCCTCGCCTCGAGGTCGTGCGACATAAACAGGCGAAGCTCGGGTTTCTCGGGAATCGGCCATCCCATCCATCGACAGAGATCGAGATAATACTCCACCATGGGCAGAGGCAAGATTTTCCCGGCCATCATCCTGGGCTTTGGTCCCGTGCTCAGAAACATCCTTCTCATGTTGCGCCGGTAGCCCACGATCGTCGGAATTCCTGCGAGGCGGGCGACCGAAGCCGATCGAAGGGAGTTGGGAAGAATTACGGCCAGGTCGGGCTTGTACTGTCGGATCGTTTGTACTGTTTTCCAGAAACCGGTCCACGAGCGATCATCGCAGTCAAGGATTTGGTCGAACCAGGGAGCGTCTTCGAGGACGCCCCGGGCGTATCGGCGGACCAGGGCCAGGATTCGTGCGTCGGGGAAATTCCTTCGGAGACACTCGAAGGTGGGAGTGGCCATCACCACGTCTCCGACCCAGTTAGGGCAGCGCACCAGAATGGTCCTTGGCTCGCGTGCCGTTTCAACTTGGTAGGGAATTCCCGACCACCCGGCCCAGGTCTTCTCGAAGAAATCCCGCTCTTCGTGGGAAGCTCCCCGGTCCTTCAAATCCCGGAGAAAACGATCCAGGTCTTTGCGACACTGTTGTTGGTCTCGGGAGGGGGGGATTCGGCTTGCGTCCGTATCACACAGCACAAGTGCCCCTTCACGAGGGCCTTGCGAGACCAGGATATTACTCCATTTCAGGTCTCCATGAATGGCTCCCGCCCGGTGCATGCGACCCAAAACGATGGCGAGTCGGGACAAGAGCTTCCAGCGGGCTTGGGAGTTCAATTCAGGCCATACGGAGGCCAGAGTCCGAGCATCCTCCGCGAATTCCGAGAGGAGGTAGGAACGCTTTAGAAGACGAAATCTGCGTTCTTCGAGGCAAAGGATCGGTTCGGGTACGGGGACGCCTCGTTCTCGAAGTTCCCAGGCGGCATGCCAGGCACGAACGGCCCTCGAACGTCGGAAGGCGTTGCGAAGGCTGTAGAACCAACCTTTGCAGTTGTATCGTTTCAGAAAATAGACCCCATCCGCGAATTCCACGCGGGATGTTCTGGTAGTCCGACCCTTCTTGAGGACCGACCCTTTCTCGAAAAACCGGTCCGGATCTGAAACCAAGGCTTTTGATAGCGATTCAGCTCCAGGTCGATTCACACGAAATACCTTGAAGGGGGGGGTTCTGTAGCACTGAAAACGGGAATTGGAGAAGAGGCAGCGTCTTGTTTTTCCCTCCCAGACCTTCCCGGCGATCTCGAGGGTGACCTGCTCCAGCCGATCTAGAAAGGCACGGGTTTCGGGATTCTTGAGGTCGAATCCGTAGGATCGGGCAAACCGCATGCGCTCTCCCCGGCTGCTCAAGCTCCAGAAGTTCAGAAAGAGCAAGCCCAGGTTTCGAAGGCGTACCTGGGACGAAAGCCCTCGCTCCCCCGGCACGGCTCTGCGCAACAAAGTTTCCAGGATGCATCTGAAACGGCTCACCATCTTTGTCGAGGCCTGGCGCAGGAAGGTTTGCCCGAAACCAGGTCCTTCCCTGTGGGGCGGTTCATGGATCGCCTCGTTCGGGAATCGTGTGCTCAGCCGGATGCGCTCTGCGTCCAAAAGAATGAACGGTTCTTCCGAGGAAGCAACTCGAAGGAGGATATTACCAATGTGGAGGTCCCGGTGTTCTACTCCCTTGTCGTGAAGCTTCCGGATGAACCGTGCAAATTCCTCAATGAGATCTCGTTTGATGCGGAAAGAAAGCCCGGGATACTCCGTCTTCACAAAGCTCCTGAGGTCCTGGGCGTCCCTCACTTCCCCGGTCAGCAGAATATCGCGTCGGAGGATTCCGAAACGTGTTTGGGTCCCAAAAGCCAGGACCTCAGGAACCAGCACTCCCCGGTGAGCCAGCTCCAGAAGGACTCTGCCCTCACGACAACCCTTGGCACCTGCAAGGGTGCGCATGATCGCCCTCAGGCCCGAGTAAAAGCTTTCCTTGAGAATGATCCCGTCGCCATGGCGCAGAGTTCGCCTCCTTAAGGAGGGTTTGATGAGTTCGACCTCGATGGGTGACTCCAGCCACCGCTCGAGCCGGGGGGCAAATGCGGGAGAAAGGTAGTGCCACCGAATTCCCTTGAGGGAAAGAGCCTTCGGCCCGGTCTTCTCCCGTAGGACCCGCTCGCAGGTCGCCAACATTTTCGACGCATTCTCCTCGAGGGAGAAAGCAAGGGAAGTCTTGTGTGCGGCCGCACTCATCTGCCTCCATCCATCGTTGTGAAGGATGGACTCGAGGATCCCTTGGAGCTCTTGATGATCCCTCGGATCGTGGAGAATGAAGCCGTTGGCCCCGTTTTCGATGATCTCTGCGGCCCCGTTGCCGGACGAGGTAATGACCGGAAGCCCGCAGGCCATGGCCTCGAGGCAGACATTGGAAAAGGGATCGTAGAGGGTGGGAAGAACCAGGAAATCCGCCGCAGCATAGTAAGACTCGATGTCCTTCCGAAATCCCAGGAAGCGGACCTTCTCCTCGATTCCCCATCGCTGGGCCTTCCTTCGATACCGCTGTTCCTTGTCCTTGCCCACCACGACCAAGAGAAAGTCCTCGAAAGGGATCAGAGCCTTCAGCAGGGTATCCAGGCCCTTGCGCTTCCAGTTCGAGGCGGCGGCATACAGCAGAAGTTTCCGGTTTTCGTCGACGCCCAGTTCGGACCGAGTGTCGGTCCGGTACCTTTGCCGCACACCCGGATGAAACACGGAGTGGTCGACCCCGTTGTACACGACGTCCACCTGTTCAGGCTGAACATGGTAAAAGCGAACGACCTCTTTTTTGCACTTCTCCGAATTGGCCACAATCCGATGAAAATTTCCCACCTGAAAGATATTGCGTTCCATGAGTAAATTGACCGGAAGAGCAGGCCGGATGAGATAATGAAGCCATCGGATGAAGGTATTGGGGTACCGCACTCGAAGCCATTGCCGGTAGATACCGCCTCCCATACGGAAGATATCCTGGGGGTAGGTCTGGGTGAGTCCGTAGACGATGTCAAGAGGCACCCGATCAAGGATCTTTTGGCAGTTACGGTGGAAAAGGAGAATATTGAGCCAGCCGGGTTTCCGCCGTGCCTGGACCCGATGATAGCGAACACCTGGAATTTTGTGGTCCCAGGAGGCTGCGAAGATGTGGACTTCGTGGCCGTTCCGGGCCAGGGTTCCGGCAAGATTCAGGGCGAATCGCTCGGCGCCTCCCACAGACAGGGAAACCTGCTTGATCACAAGGCCGATTTTCATGGATCATCCGAGCAGCCGAGCAGGTTGACGTTCCATGGCTTCCTCCAGGATGCGGGCAAAGAAGGGAGCATTCACCGAAAGGGAATACTTCTCGATTACTCTTTCCCTGGCATGATGTCCAAGGGATTCTCGCCTGCGGGAATCGCCCAAAAGCTCCTCGATGGCTGCAATCCACTCTTCGGGCGACTCGGCCCACAAACCATTCCACCCGTGCTCCACGATTTCCCGGTTCATGCCCACAGGGGAACAAACGGCCGGAAGACCGACGGCCATGTACTGGAGGAGCTTGAATCCGCACTTTCCTTTGGCCCAGACATCGTCCTTCAAAGGCATGAGCCCGATGTCGAAAGAGTGAAGATCCGAGATCTCCTCGTTCGAATCCCAGCGTTTTGGGATCAGGGGTGGACACTCGATGTCCGGAAAGGCATCGGCCACAACCTTGAGACGCAGGTCCGCACGACGCCTGCCCACTTTTTCCAGAACCGGGGCCAAGGTGTCCAGGTGGCGAAGGGTCGGTCGACTTCCGATCCAACCCAGGATCCTGACCTTCCGTCCGGGCTCGAGAGGAAGCCGGGGGACATAACGGGCCATGTTCAAAGGAGTGGGGAGCAGCTGAACGTTGGGGTTGTGCGGGAAGACCTGGTCTCTCAGGTACCGGTTTCCCGCAATGACCAGGTCGGCGAGCTTCGCGGTGAGTACGAATTTCCACCATCGAAGGGATCGGTGCCGTTCGGTGCTCGCCTGGTCCCGAAACATCACTGCGTCGTCCAGGTCGTAGACCAGTCTTGGAGAGGACCTCCGCAGGGCGAAAAGGAGAAGAGGGGAGAGAATCCGCTTCTGTAAAAAGACCACGTCGGAGGATCGGGCTTCCTGAAACAGGGTTCCATCCCACCATCGGTCTTTGGGGAGAGTCCTGACGCCGCAGGAAATCCCTCGTTCCTGTAGATACGGCAGGTATTGAAGGACACGGTGGCGTGTGCTCGCCTTGTCCAGGCGAGGAACAAGGAAAAGAACCCTCATGAATCGATCTTACCGGGGTTTTAGATATTGAAGGAGAGAGTGAGTCGGCCTCTTCCGGCTTTCCTTTCTTGCCCACCACCCTCTTCGGCACCCCCTCATATGCCATAGACTCCCGAGGAAGTAAACTCCCAAATACTCTTTTCCCCTTTGGTTTTCCGCGGATTCATGCTATCGAAAACGGCTACGACGGACCCTGACCTCTCGAATGTTTTACAGCGTGACTCAATGACCCCTATGAAGGAATTTCCAGCCGGACCATGCTCCTTTCCATCGCGGGACTCCCTTGTCCATGCCCCGGCTTTTGCCGGGTTTGGGGATGCGGGGCTTTGCCGCAGGATCCGGGCCCTTGCTTTTGCAGGAGTATTTCTCCTGTCTGTTTTTCTTTTAGGTTGGAGTGTGGGAGATCGCGGAATCTGGTCTTCCCATGAGGCCATTGCAGGGCGGATTGCCCGTGCCATGGTGCGAAGCGGGGATTACACGGTGGAACGCTTCGAAACCGGGCGCAGTTACAACAACGAGAAACCGCCTCTCTATTACTGGGCCGTCAGCCTCTTCTCCAAAATAGTCGGGGAGGTGAATTCCCTATCTATTCGCCTCCCCAGTACTGTGAGCGCCGTCCTCCTTGTGGCCCTCGTTTTCTGGGTGGGGACTCTAGGATTCTCACTGGATGTCGGAGTAATGGCTTCCCTCATTTTGATGACATCCATCCACTACCGCTGGCTTGCCAGGGTAGGGCGTATCGACATGGTCCTGGCCCTGTTGGTGGTCTCTTCCGGTTTTGCCCTGTATTCTGCTTGCCGTTCGAACCACACTGTCCGTTCCTGGATTCTGTATTCCATCGCTTATGTTTTCATGGGCCTGAGTGTTCTGGCAAAAGGCCCCGTGGGAATCGTTCTGGTCTTTTGCGGAATCGGGCCGTTTCTTCTCCTCCGAAAGAAATGGGAGGAAATCCTGTCGATAGGACTATCCTGGATGATGGGAGCCATGGTCCTTGCAATGCTTTGTCTGGGGCGGGAAGGTTGGTTTCTGCTCGTTCCCGTCTCGGGGTTGATTTTGTGGAGCTTTCTCCATAAACCGACAGCCAGGTTTGTATGGACGCCCCACCTGATAGGGGTCGGTCTCCTCCTCCTGGTGGCAGCGCCCTGGTTTTTCCTGGTTCATCGGGAGACCCAGGGCCAGTTCACCCGGGATTTCTTCATCTACCACAATCTCGTCCGGTTTCTTCCCCGGGGGGTGGCGGGTTATGAAGCCCTGAAACATCGCCCCCTTTGGTTCTATGTGCCGCATCTTTTCACTTCCCTGCTTCCGTGGTCTCTGCTGTTGTTCGCCTTGCCCCGGAAAATCTTGGCGGGAGATAAAGACCGTGGATCGTACGACCTGCGCCGATTCCTGGTCCTCTGGTCTTCGACCTCCTTTGTGTTTTTGAGTCTCTCGAGTTTCAAACGGGCTGACTATCTCCTGCCGATCTTTCCATTGCTTTCCCTACAACTGGCTTGGCTGCTGTCCAGGTTCTACGAGGAGGAAGCCGGCAAAGGGGTTCGATCCGCCCTCATGTGGACGGCGGGTGCGCTGGCCGTGGCCGTGGCCGGATTATGGTGTGTGGCATTGTCGACCGCCTTCGGGGATCGCCTCGATTCGGTGGCCCAATCCCTGACACAGAGCCCCAAATTTATCAGCAGGCTCAACTCCGATGACGTCAACGGGCTCTTGACCTACCTGAAGTTTCTTCGGGAACCGGACAACCGCGTCTCGATCCTGATCTTCTCTTTCCTCATGAGCGCAGGGATTGCGGGAATTTTCCGGAGGCGCCGATCTCTCAAGTGGGTCTTTTCCTTGATGGTCGGCATGGCGATGGTCTTCCATGTAACCCACGATATGAAAATCGCCCCTTTTTTTGAACCTTTGCGCACCCAGCGCCCTATGGCCATGCAAATCAATTCGATAGCCGGAAAAGAGGATGAAGTGGTGCTGGTGGAAACCGAGCCTCACGATCTTGTGTTCTACCTGGATCGGGAGGTGAAGTGGTTTCCGGATGTTTATCCGGGTAAAGACCTGAACCAGGTGCTTGCGCAAGAGCGAGGCAAGTCCCTGTACTTCATCCTTGATCGGAAGAAATACCTCCGGATGAAGAAAACCGCTCCTCTGGACGCCGATGTCGTGGCGGAGAGCATCCCCGATCATTTTGACGGGATGGTGGTCGTCAAACCCAAGAAAGCCGATATGTCCAACCCTTCCGTTCCTTCGGAATAGTACAGCTTGGTGCCGACCTCCGGCACGGGACGGCGATTTCGTTCCAACTCCTCGATATACAGAGCGATTCGCTCCGTTCCACCCAGCCGTGAGGGGTCTGGAGATCCGCGGCATGAAAGGGATCTAAAAAGATCCGGACCGGCGCCGGGAGTCTGGGAATGTGATGCAGTTAAAGTTGTACTTTGGCAAATGAATTTGATATCAAGTGCCGGGATTGGAGAAGCACTTCGGGAGGATTGGTCTGAATTTACTGAACAGGAGCTTGGCGGGATGAAAAATGACAGGAAATCGATAGGGTTGATCCTTGGTGCCGTGGTTTTTGTCCTGGTGTCCTCCCTGTGGATGACACCGGCCATGGCGGTGGAAGAAGAAACCATTGTGGGAATGGTCGTCAAGACGGATCGAGGGATCATCGTCGAAGCGGACGACGGGGATTACCTGGTCAAGGGGAAAGACCTGTCCGGCATGGTGGGAAAGATGGTAGAGGTAACCGGAATCATTACGGATAGTGACAAGGGAGAGACCATCGAGGTGAAGTCGGTGGAAGAAATCAAGGAATGATCGGGACCCGGCGGGGGAGGGTTGCGTTTCTATCTGTATTTCGGCACCCTTCCCCCCATTTAATGGAAGATCCGTTATCTCAGGTTTGATGGGTGCATTTCGATGCATAGGTCAGGAGAGAGAAGATGGAAGATAACGTCTGCCTCAATCAAGAAACGGAACCTCCACAGGAAGACACCGAACCTCCGGGTACACCCTCCCGGATATGGCCTTCCCCGTCCTTTCAAACTTCCGGCAACTCCACGGGATTTCCCGCCGATTCCATTTCACCTCGAATCGAGTCCCGTCATCACAATGTCAAGGTCTTGCACAACGGAAGCCGATTTCCGATCAGTGCTCGATCCGATGCCTTTCGAAGGTGCTACTTCCCCAAGGCCGGTGTAGCGGATTGGAACGATTGGCGCTGGCAACTGAAAAACCGGATTCAGGATCCCGGGTTTCTGTCGTACGTGTTGAAGCTTTCCCAGGATGAATCGGACGCTCTCATCCAGGGGAACAACTGTTTGCCGCTTTCCGTTACTCCCTATTATGCTTCCCTCCTGGAACGGGAGAACCCGATACAGCCCCTGCGGCGAACCGTTGTGCCGGACCGGAGGGAACGCATACGCCATCCATCGGAAGCGGAGGACCCTCTCAATGAGGAGGGGGACACTCCCGTGCCAGGGATCGTTCATCGCTATCCTGACCGAGTCTTGTTCTTGGTGACGGGTTTTTGCTCCACCTACTGCCGGTACTGTACCCGTTCGAGAATGGTGGGAGATCGTGGTAAGGATCACCAGGTGGGGACCATTCTGCAATGGGAGAAAGCCCTGGAATATATTCGGGCAACACCTACCATTCGAGATGTGCTTTTATCCGGGGGAGACCCATTGACTCTTCCCAACGAAAGCCTCGATTGGTTGCTCTCCTCCTTGCGCCGTATCCGTCATGTGGAATTCCTGCGTATCGGAACCAAGGTTCCCGTTGTTCTTCCCCAGAGGATCAACGGGTCTCTCACCAGGATGCTCCGGCATCATCATCCGTTATGGATGAGCATCCATTTCACCCATCCCGATGAGTTGACGCCCGAAGTAGCCTATGCCTGCAACCGGCTTGCGGACACGGGAATTCCACTGGGAAGCCAGACGGTGCTGCTGGCCGGGGTCAATGACCAGGTGGAAACCATGAAACGATTGATGCAGGGACTCCTCAAAATGAGGGTGAGACCCTATTACCTGTATCAATGCGATCCTATTCCCGGGTCTTTCCACTTCCGCACGCCGGTATCGAGAGGACTCGAGATCATCCGGGGGCTTCGAGGACACACGACCGGCTACGCGGTGCCTTCTTACGTAATCGATGCTCCGGGGGGAGGAGGAAAGATCCCCTTGCTTCCCGACTATGTAGTGGGACACGAGAATGGTTTCCTGGTCCTTCGCAACTACGAGGGAAATCTTTTTCGTTATCCTGAACAGACCGATCCCGTAAGAATTTCTCCCCACGGACGTGCAATCGCATCCTTTCCCTGCCTGTGGTCGGAAGGGTTGTACCCTTGAAGCTCGTCGGCATCACGTACGACCTGCGCCGGGACTACCTGGCCATGGGCTATGGAGAAGCGGAGACGGCGGAATTCGACCGTCCGGACACCATTGATGCCATAGAGACGGTGCTCGTGGACCTGGGTTTTCGCCCTGATCGCATCGGTCATGTAAAAAACCTTGTGAAACGGCTCGCCCAAGGAGACCGGTGGGATTGGGTGTTCAATATTGCCGAAGGGCTGCACGGCTACGGCCGTGAAGCCCTCGTGCCGAGCCTCCTGGACGCGTACCGGATTCCCTACACTTTTTCGGATCCGTTGGTCCTTTCCATGACCCTTCACAAGGGAATAGCCAAGCGTGTGGTGCGGGATCAGGGGCTTCTCACTCCCGAGTTCGCCGTGATCGAATCGGAAAGGGAGGCCCTTTCCATCGCCTTGCCCTATCCCCTGTTTGTGAAGCCGGTGGCGGAGGGAACCGGCAAGGGAGTGACCTCTGCCTCCAAGGTTTGTTCCACGGAGCAACTGCGGGCGGTGACACGAAGGCTGATCGAGGAATACCGGCAGCCGGTGCTCGTGGAAAGGTTTCTGCCCGGACGGGAGTTCACCGTGGGGATTCTGGGAACGGGAAAGGAAGCCCGGGCGGTTGGTGTGCTCGAAGTGTGCCTCAACAGCCGGGCGGAAAAGGAGGTCTATTCGTTCGTCAATAAGGAAAGATGTGAAGACCTGGTGGAATATCGGCTGGCCGCAGATCCCGAAGCCCTCAAGGCTCGATCGCTGGCCCTGGATGCATGGAGGGCCCTGGGATGCCGGGATGGCGGCCGTGTGGACCTGAGATCCGATGCCGCGGGAAACCCTCATTTCCTGGAGGTGAATCCTCTGGCCGGATTGAATCCCCGACACTCGGACCTTCCCATTCTCTGCAACCTAGCCGGGATTTCATTTCATCAACTGATCGAAAGTGTCGTCCGGTCGACCCTGAGTCGTGTCTTCGGTTCCTGTCTTTCCGGTGTGGAGGAAAGACGCCCGTCGCCCGGATGCAACGACGCCTTGGAACCTTCCTGAACCGTATTCGCCATGCGAGTTGCCGTCCTGTATAACGAACTCCGGCAGTTCCCCACCAGGGATGAGGAAGACGTTCTGGTTCAAGTGGAGGCCGTCTCGAGGGCGCTCGAGGATCTTGGACACGAGCCCCTGAGCATCCCCTTTTCCATGGATCTTCGGGAATCCGTGGTTCGTTTGCACGACCATGCTCCGGACCTGGTATTCAACCTGGTGGAAAGCCTGGACGGATCGGGCAGGCTCATCCACTTGGCGCCGGCTTTGCTGGACCATCTGGGGATTCCTTATACAGGGGCCTCCACCGAGGCGATCTTTCTCACATCCAATAAACTGTTGGCCAAGGAGTGGATGGAAGCTTTCGGGATTCCCACCCCGCCCTGGCATTCGGAGACGGAACACGGCGGGTCGTCCCCGTTCAGGTCGGGTCGGTACATCATCAAGTCCGTGTGGGAACATGCTTCCGTAGGAATCGAGGAGGACTCGGTGGTGGAAGTCGAAGACCGGTCTGATTTGTGCCGATATATGTCTTGCCGCCGATCCGTTCTCAAAGGGGCCTGTTTCGGCGAAGTGTACGTGGACGGGCGGGAGTTCAATCTTTCCCTCCTATCTGGTCCTTCGGAGTTGAGAGTCCTTCCTGCGGCTGAAATCTGCTTTGAAAACTACCCGCCCCATGGGAGACGACTTGTGGGATATCGGGCCAAGTGGGAAACGGGGTCCTTTGAATACGAAAACACTCGGAGGCGCTTTGTCTTTGGGGATTCGGACGCTCCCCTGATTTCCTGTCTTCGGGACCTGGCCGCACGCTGCTGGAAGGTCTTCGCCCTGAAGGGGTATGCGCGGGTGGACTTCCGGGTGGATTCCGGCGGAAACCCTTGGGTCCTCGAGATCAATGCAAATCCATGCCTCTCTCCGGATGCGGGATTTGCCGCAGCGGCAGCCGAAGCAGGGCTTTCCTATTCCCAGATGATCCAGAAGATTGTCGAGGCGTCCATGTGGCCTGGGGAACGCGGAAGACATCCCTTCGAGGTCGGTCCATGCCGGATGGGGTGAGGTCGGAATTGGCGCGTTCCGTGACTTTCCGCGAGAGTGTCCGACCATCGGACCGGGAATGGGTTTTGCGCATCGTTGGGTCCTCCGGCTTCTTCAGCGAGCAGGAGACGGCCGTTGCCGCCGAACTCGTCGAGGAAGCCGCCCTTCGGGGCAAAGCCAGCGGCTATTCCTTTCTTTTCGCGGAAAGGGGTCGAGAGGTCTTGGGCTACACTTGCTTTGGTCCCATCGCTTGTACCCGATCAAGTTTCGATTTGTACTGGATCGCGGTGCTCCCCGAGATTCGAGGCATGGGGCTGGGCAGAAAGCTTCTGAGGAGGAGCGAATCCCTCATTTGCGCGGCGGGAGGTACGCGAATTTATGTGGAAACCTCCTCGAGACCTCTTTATGAGCCTACGCGGATCTTTTATGAGCACAACGGATATCGGAAGGAAGCGGTACTGCCGGATTTTTACGCCCCGGATGACCATAAGATCGTCTACGTGAAGGGGCTCGATGAGTCGAATCCGTGCAGTAGTACTCGATGAGCTCACGGGTCAGGTCCTTTCCCCCATCTTGGCTTCAAGCTGCCTTTTCAGGCTGCAAACGCTGCAGAGGTCACTGTAGGTCGGTTCCCCGCATCCCTTGCAGGTTCCAAACTCCGACGACGAGTTGGCGGTCGAAGATTTGTGGAGATAGCCGAAGAGGAATTCCCTCTTGGTTCCCGGCATCTTGTTTTCGAGGAACTGCAAGGCTTCCTTGAAGGTGTGGCTGGTGGCCCCTCTCGAGAGGGGACACGGGGTGGAAAGGGGCTGAATCCCCTTGATTTCACAGTAGATGCGAATCTCGCTGGCTTCCAGGCGGTACAGAGGCTTGATTTTGACGGGCAGCCGGGGATGCCGCGACGGCAAAAAAGGGGAGAGTTTCTCGAGATAATGAGTGCGGTGGCGGACCAGGTTCCCCAGGAGACGGCCGGCCTCGTCGTCCAGGTTATGACCGGTGGCCAAGATCCGGTAGCCTTCTCGAATGACCAGGCGATTCAAGAGTTGGCGTTTGAGGAGCCCACAGACCGAACAGATCTTTCGCCGGGTTCGTCGGTGAATTTCCTGGACGCTATACCCGAAGACATCCCTCAGAAGAACCTGAGTCCAGGAGAACCCTCTGGTGGCGGCGAATCGAGCTATGGCCTCCGAGGAAGCCTGGGAAAATCCGGAAATCCCCAAGTCGATGTGAAGCCCCTGAACCGGATAGCCGAGTTCATGAAGGGCATCCCAGAGAGCCAGAGAATCCTTGCCCCCGGACACGGCGACCATGATGGGGGACGCTCCCGGAAGATCAAACTCCTCCATGGCCCGTAGAATCGCCCGATGAAAGAACAGGTGAAAACATTCCGGGCAAAAGAGGGCATGATGGCTGGGCAGGCGTATGGTGGCTCGAGAGCGACATCGCGTGCATTTGGCTTCGGCGGGAAGTGGCCGGGATGCGATACACATTGGAATCATTCACTCCTGTTTCAGGGGGAAGATCGAATTTCCGCCTGTCCCCACTTGAGCTTGGTTCTCAGGATTTCAAAGTAGTCGATGGAGGGAGTTTTAATCAGGCGAAGGGGATTTGCCCGGGTCGAGATATGGATCTGGTCCTGGGGAAACAGTTCGCAACCCACCTGTCCATCACAGGTAAGGGTCAGGTCGTCGGACGGTCCGACGATTTCCACCTGGATGGCCGCATCCGATGGTAGAATGATGGGACGGTGGGTGAGAGTAAAGGGGCAGATGGGGGTGAGAATGACCAAGCGTGCAGTGGGGTGCACAATAGGGCCTCCCGCGGATAGATTGTAAGCGGTGGAACCGGTGGGAGTGGCCACGATCAACCCGTCCGCTCGGTAGTTTGTGAGGTATCTTCCGTCGATGGACGTCTTGAGGTCGATGATCCTCGCCAGGGCGCCCTTATTGATAACCGCATCGTTCAGGACGGTCTGGCGGGTGACCTGTCGGCCTTCTCGCTGAATGGTGACATCGAGGCGCATTCGCTCTTCGATTTCGAAATTGCCCTCGAGGATCTCCTTGAGCTCCTGAAAACAGTTCTCGATGTTGACCTCCGTGAGGAAACCAAGGCCGCCAAGGTTGATTCCCAGGATAGGGATGGGGCGGTCTTCCAGGAATCGGGCTACGCTGAGCAAAGTGCCATCGCCGCCTATAACGATTACGGTTTCAGCCTTGTGGGGGATCTCGATTTTTGGGCTCGAACCACATCCTCCTCTTGATCGATGGTCGACATTCTCCTGGCTGAAAACCTGCACATGAAGGCTCTCGAACCAATTTCCGATGCTTTGCGCCAGCTCTGCCGCCTCGGGTCGTGCTCGTTTGTAGATTACGGCAACGCACTGCATGTCGAATCCTCCCGCTAAAAGTAATCAATGAATGATAAGCTGATGAATCTTTGGTATGCAATGAAAATGTTTGTCAAAATCCTTTGCATGGTTTAATGTCCCAAGCGGATGGGATTGTTCTTTGCTGCTGATCGGTTACCGGAAATGAGTCGAAGTGGGAACGAGTCTGCAACGACAAGGCAATGCACCGGAACAAAGCATCCTGGTGGTGGACGACGAGGACCAGGTCTGTGAATTGCTCGCGGAAGCCCTCACCCTTATGGGGCATGAGGTGGTTACGGCCAGGGATGGGTTGGATGCTCTCGAGAAGGTGAACCAGAAACATTTTCATATCGTCATTACGGACCTCGATTTGCCCCGAATGGACGGAATGGAACTGATCCGGTATCTGGTCCAGAACCACAATGGGACGGACATGATTGCCATCACGGGCCATACCATGAGGTACAAGTACACGGATGTGGTGGCGGCGGGTGCAGCGGATTTCATCAGCAAGCCGTTCACACTGGATGAGCTCGAGGCCAAGTTGAACCGGCTTATTCGGGAAAGAGAACTGCGCAGGGAGTTAGAAAGGCTCGCTATTCACGATCCGCTCACCGGTCTCTACAACCGACACTTTTTCTCAAGGGTTGTTCGAAAGGAAGCGGTGCGGGCCGTTCGATACGGGTATGACCTGTTTCTTTTCTACTTCGATATTGATTGCTTCAAGGAATACAACGATCAGAACGGTCACCAAGCGGGAGACCGCCTGTTGATTGAGTTTGCGAGGGTTCTCAAGGGTTCGGTGCGGCAGGATGTGGACACGGCGTTTCGATTTGGGGGTGACGAATTCACGACGCTGCTGCCCCATCTGAACCAGGGACAAGCTTTGAGGGTGGCGGAGCGCATTCGCCGGAATTACAATCTGTTGGGACTCGATCCGACCCACCTGTCCGTCGGTATTGCTCGGTTCATTTCCAGGAGTGGGGATGTTGATTCGGACGTGGAAGATATGATTCACCGATCCGATGCCGCTCTATACCGTGCCAAGCACAAACTGGGAGGAAATATCGCTTGTTTCGATGAGGAATCCGTTTTGTAACCTTCATGATAATTTCTTTGCTCGAAATTCTTCGGCAAATACCAGGACTTTTTCTTTTTTTCGCCTTTTTTTGGTGTCTTTCGGTTGTCATTTCCTCTTGACACTCCATAGGCGGTCCTTTATATAAGGCACACTTCGTAGGCATGGGGCCGACGCAGGGTAAGCTTTGGAGAATTCTTTGAAAACCGGGAAAAAGCGACGGCAATGGCCACAGGTTGCCGGCGCGCGATTCGGCTGAAAACCAGATCCATGTTTCGCGATGGGCAATGGTTTTCTGATTTTGATCCCTTCTCTGGTACCCAATCTGAGCGATTGTGCCTGCAGCCCGGCGTAATTCCGACGGAAGGCAGCACCCAGGAGGTTTTCAATATAACCCTGGATACCGGCTTTCGATGGTATGAGGAACACAACCGTAGAGAAGGGATCGCTCACTTTAAGTGTACTTTGTCTCAGGAGGAAGTGCCGCCCGTAGTGTTCAATGGTAAGTCCATCAAAAAAGCGTGAGGAGTTAAAGGCGTGACAGGCGGGCAGCGCTTTTTTACTGCGGCGGCATCTCCGGTGTAGGGGCGGTGGAAGATGGTCTGACTTATGCGGAGAACCCAAGGATTCTCCAACGAAAGAAGGGAGGTGACTGCCATGGGCAACAAACCCGAATACGGATTTGGGGTTCACTTGATGGTCGATGGTTATGGGTGTGATCGTGCCGGGTTGGAGGACATCAACGGGATTTACGGTTTTTTGGATGAATACCCCGCCCGGATGGACATGACCAAGATCATGCCCCCTTACGTGTTCCGGTACACCGGCTCTACGCCGGAGGATTGGGGCATTTCAGGATTTGTGCTCATTGCAGAAAGCCATATCAGTATTCACACATTTCCGGAGAAACAATACCTGAGCCTCGATATGTTCTCCTGTAAACCCTTTGATACGGACTTGGCCGTAGAGACCGTGAAGAAGTACTTCGGAATTCAAAAGAGTGAAATCAAGGTATTGGATCGAGGACAAGAGTTTCCGAACTCCATTCGGGAATCCGCACAGGTGGTCCGCATGGATCGGATGTTGAAGCAACGTTCCAGATGAAAAGGTCTTTATGAGTGAGCCGGTGATGGGGTCCAGGCCGCCGGAGTGCCTGGGACCCCATTCTTCATTTTTGGGATTGAACCTGGAGGGTCCGAGATTGGATGTCGCCAGGGCCGTCATTGTGCCCGTGCCCTACGACGGGACCACTACCTTCCGAAGCGGCACTCGAGAGGGGCCCAGGGCTATTCTGAGCGCTTCGAGAGAGCTCGAATTCTTTGACGAGGAAACCCTGACCGAGGTTCATGAAAATGGGATCGCCACCCTGGAAGAACTCCCCGTCGTGATTTCTTCCCCCCGGGACATGGTGGAACGGGTCCGGCTTGTGGGGGATTTTCTGTTGGCCTCGAACAAACTCCCTGTCTTGCTGGGGGGGGAACATTTGATCTCACTGGGCATGATCCAGGCAGCGGCCCGTCACTTTCCCGATCTCACCGTGCTTCACCTGGATGCCCATTCGGATCTGCGGCGGGAATACCAGGGGAGTGCCTTCAGCAATGCGTGTGTCATGCGTCATGTATCGGAATTCGCCTCTCTGGTTCAGGTAGGAGTCAGGTCCCTGAGTGCGGAAGAGCGGGAATGGATCCAACACCGCAACATTCCGTGCTATTTCGCCGGAGAGCTCTGGAGACGACCCTCCTTGTGGGAGGAGATTCCCTCGAAACTGAGTTCCCACGTTTATCTCAGCATCGACTTGGACGTGTTCGATCCTTCCATTATGCCCTCCGTCGGCACACCGGAACCTGGGGGGGTTGGATGGTACGAGGTCCTCTCCCTGTTGCGGTGCGTAATTCAGCAACACAGGGTGGTGGGATTCGACGTGATGGAACTTCTTCCCATCCCTCATCTGGCAGCTCCGGACTTTCTCGCGGCCCGCCTGGTCCACAAGATTCTCTCCTACATTTTCCTGGACAACCCGCCCAAGGATTTAGTATCATCTCAAGGTTATGATAATATTGAATAAGAGCCCGATGGGACGGTCCCAACCCTTCCTTGGCGTTCCCCACGGGGCAGACTTCATAAAGAAGGGGGGAACATTGGAAAGAATATCAGCCAGGGGATTTCAAAATTGGCTCAGAATGGTATTCCGCCGCCTTGCTCGCGTGGAGGATACCCAAAACATAGAAAAGGAGATCCAGCAACTCATTGATGAGGGGGAACAGCAGGGGCTCATTTCCGAGGACGAAGGGGAAATGATCCAGGGCATCTTCTCCTTTCGGGATACGATTGCCCGAGAAATCATGGTGCCGCGTACGGATGCGGTCTGTGCCCCGTTGGAAACGGGAATTACGGAAATCATCGATCTCATCCTGGGAAGCGGCCATTCCAGGATCCCCATCTACAAAGAAAATATCGACAACATCATCGGGACCCTTCATGCCAAGGATCTCCTGGGCAGTTGGGGGGCCAAAGACGTGGATATCTCCACCATGGTGCGGCCTCCTTACTTCATCCCGGAAACCAAGAAGATCAGCGAGGTCCTCAAAGACCTTCGGGGGAATAAATCCCACATGGCCATTGTTATTGACGAGTATGGAGGTACGGCCGGGATTCTGACCCTCGAGGATATCATCGAAGAAATCATCGGTGAGATCATGGATGAATACGATGCGGACCAGAAGATGATCGCCGAGCACGAGGACGGCAGCATCACGGTCAATGCCCGCCTGGATGTGGAGGAACTGGAGGATTACCTCGATGTGGAATTGCCCGAAGGAAAATTCGAGTCCGTCGGAGGTTTCGTGATCAGTCTCCTGGGAAAAGTCCCGGCGGTCAATGAAGTCGTCATTTACAACAACCTCGAAATGCGCATCGAGGCGGCGAGCAGCAGGAAAGTGGAAAAGATCCGCATCCGCAAACTGGATGGCCAGCCTTTGGCAGCCGAGTCTTCGGACGAGGCTTTCTCCTGAAGTCCCCCTCTCTCTTGACGATCCCTGGCTTGATTTCTTTCCGAACGTGAGTTCAGCATGATGTGGGTCCCCACCTTACTCAGTGCAACAAGCGGAATCCTTCTTACCCTGGGTTTTCCCAAAGGGACTCTTCCCCTCGTGTCTTGGTTTGCCCTCGTTCCTTTGTTAATAGCCCTGCGGGGCCGCGGTTGGAAGGAAGCCTGTGGGCTGGGTTTTCTCTGCGGCCTGCTTCATTTTTTGACCATGCTCTATTGGATCCTCTATGTGGTGGATCATTACGGGGGTCTCCCCCTTCCCGTGGCGGCTTCCGTCCTGCTCCTCTTGTGTCTCTATCTCGCCGTCTACCCTGCTCTCTTTGCCCTCGTCGCCCACCTGTGGGAAGACTCTCCCCGGCTTTGGATTTTCGGCCTCCCTGGAGTTTGGGTTGCACTGGAATGGGTTCGAGCCCACGCATTGTCGGGTTTCCCCTGGGGAAACCTTGGGTACTCCCAGACCCCTTTTCTCACTCTCATCCAGGTGGCCGACGTGACGGGGGTTTATGGACTAAGCTGGCTTCTGGTTTGCTCGAATACCGCTCTGGCGGGCTGCTTGCTGTGGCCGCCCGTACGAAAGGTCGCTCTTCCGCTCATGTGTGTTCTTCTGGGGAGCACTTTGATCTACGGATCATGGCGGTTGGAACAAATCCGACGGTTCCAGTCCGAGGTCCAGCCCTGGTATGCGGCTATCGTTCAAGGGAATATCGACCAGAGCAAGAAATGGGATCCGGCGTTTCAGCAGGAAACCCTTCGGAGATACGGCCGGTTGACCAGGGCGGCGGTTGGGAGTGAGCTCGTTCCCGACCTGATTGTGTGGCCCGAGACGGCTACTCCCTTCTTCTACGGGGTGGAAGAGAACCTCACCCGGCAGGTGAATGAGATCATTGCGGAAACGGGGAAACCTCTGCTCTTCGGAAGTCCTGCAATCACCTTGGCGGGTGGGGAACCGAGCTTTCAGAACCGGGCCTACCTGGTGAGTCCGACCGGCAGGATCGAGGGGGCCTATGCCAAGCGGCATCTCGTTCCCTTCGGGGAGTATGTTCCCTTCAAGAAGTTGCTTTTTTTCGTTCACCGCCTGGTTCAGGCGGCGGGGGATTTTAGTGCGGGGCATGATCCTGCGCCCATTCGGTTCGAGAAAGGGGCTCTCGGGGTTCTCATCTGCTATGAAGGAATCTTCCCGGACCTGGCACGGTCCGCCGTAAAGCACGGAGCCGCCACTCTGGTGAATGTGACCAACGATGCCTGGTATGGAAAGACCAGCGCACCCTACCAGCACCTGGAGATATCGCGCTGGCGCGCCATCGAGTTCAGAAGGTCTCTGATTCGTGCAGCCAATACGGGGATCAGCACTCTCTTTGATGCCACAGGAGCGGATCATGGACGGATTCCCCTGGACGAAGAAGGCTTTCTGGTTTGTCCGGTGAGATCCCTGGGAATTCAAACTCTGTATGCTTCCTGGGGGGATTTTTTTGCATGGATTTGTGTGGTCGCCGCTGGAAGTTGCCTGTTCTTCACGCTGATAAAGAGACGCCGTGGAAGCATCTTTTAGAGGCGGCCGTTTGGCAGAGTGAAGTAACATCGGGTATCGGACCCGTGGAACCAAAACGAGGGGATGCACCTTCGTGTCACCCTCGATCTATCACCCCATCGGAACGCTCCGGTGGGGCAATCGAAAAAAAAGCAGGAGGTCAGGGCCATGAACACGGACATCGCGGAAATCAGATCCGATATGAAAGAACTTTCTCAACGCATTCAAAACCTTGGAGGCTATCTTTGACATCGAGGCTCGCAAGAAACGCTCCTCTGAACTGGAAAAACAGCTCCTCAAACCTGATTTCTGGGATCATCCCGAGGAGGGCAAGGAAGTTCTGAAAGAGCGGTCTTCCTTGTTGGAAATCCTCGAGGAATGGCAAGCCCTGCTTCAGGACTTCGAGGAATGCGACCTTCTTCTTCAGATGGCCCTCGAGGAAAACGACGAGGCCACCCTGAAGGAGGTCCAGGAAAAACTGCCGACCATCCACAGGAGCCTGCGGGCACTCGAATTTCGCCGAATGCTCGGAGGAGAAAATGACGAGCACAATGCCATCGTCAGCATCAATGCCGGTGCCGGAGGCACCGAGGCTCAGGACTGGGCCGAGATGCTTCTGCGGATGTACCTGCGCTGGTGTGAGCGAAAAGGCTTCAAGACTCAGATGGTGGACCTGCTCGAAGGAGAGGAAGCGGGAATCAAGAATGCGACCTTCACCGTTACGGGGCGCTTCGCCTATGGATATTTGAAGGCGGAGACCGGCATCCACCGATTGGTGCGGATTTCACCTTTCGATGCCAGCGGACGGCGCCACACGTCCTTTGCCGCAGTATTTGTGTACCCCGAACTGGATGACGAGATCGTCATCGACATCAAGACCTCCGATCTGCGGGTGGACACCTATCGAGCCAGCGGGGCGGGGGGGCAGCATGTGAACAAGACCAGCTCCGCCGTTCGTATCACCCACCTGCCGACGGGAATTGTCGTCCAGTGCCAGAATGAAAAATCCCAGCATCGAAACCGGGAAATTGCCATGAAGATTCTTCGCTCCCGTCTTTATGAACGGGAGCGCCAGGCACAGCAGGACAAGATGCAGGAAATCCACGACAACCTGGGAGAGATCGCCTGGGGAAATCAAATACGGTCCTATGTTCTCCAACCCTATCGACTGGTCAAGGACCATCGCACCAATACCGAGCGGGGGGATGTGGAGAACATTCTGGACGGCGACCTGGACGAGTTCATCAAGGCCTATCTGCTTTCTCGGATGAGCTCCAAGGAACGAAACGCGGCAGCCTAGCTCCTTTCTCCCGACGGCATGGCCGGATTGATCGGGACCGGGCATGTGAGTAGAACGTTCCCGGCAGTCATAAACGGAAACCGCCGTTCGTGACCGCCGGCCCGTTCGCCGGGACGACCGTCCCATCCGGGGAACGCGGTCGGCATCGGCAGGGTGTGTGGGCAATGGCGCTCAGTGAATCAGGCGCCGATACATCACGGCGGTGCTGAGGGGCAAAAAAAGGGCGGAAAGGAGGACCAGGTAGCCCAGCCCCCAGAGGAGGCTTGCTGGGAGTTCCCCGATACACAGCCGTCTGGTGGCTTCCACCAGATGAGTGAGAGGCAACACCATGGCGAGTTGCTGTGCCCACGAGGGCAGGCTCTCGAGGGGGAAAAACGTCCCGCTGAACAGAAACATGGGCGTGATGAACAGGAAAACCGGCAGGTTGAAAAGGTCGATGGAAGGGACGATCCCGGTAAACAGCATTCCCATGGAACCGAAGGCAATCCCTGCAAGAAAGGACAGGGGAAGAATCAGCAGGCCATGAGGATAGTGCACCAGACCGAAAAGGCTCACCACGAAAAGCATGACGCCCGTGGCCAGGAAGGACTTGGTCGCTCCCCAGATGATTTCAGCCAGGATGATCTCCTGGAGGGATAAAGGAGTGGCCATCATCGCATCAAAGGTTTTCTGGTAGTACATTCGAACGAATGATGCATAGGTGTTTTCAAAGAAAGCGTTTTGCATCATGTTGATGGCGAGCAGGGCCGGAGTGATGAAGGCGGTGTAGGAGAGGTCTCGTCCCTGGTACGACACCTTGCCCACCAGTCCGCTCAATCCCACACCGAAGGCAAGCAGGTAGAAGAATGGTTCCAGGAGAGGCGGGAGGAAATTGATCTTCCAAATCCGCCGGTAGACCATGAAGTTTCGCTGCCAAACGCGGACAAAGCGCATGGAAATGGTTTGCAGTGGGATCCCCGTCATTCTCGGAGCTCCCTTCCGGTCAAGCGCAAGAAAACATCCTCGAGAGTTGCCATTCGGAAAATGCACTCCTCACTACAATAGGCCTTTCCAACCCGGTCAAAGAGTCCTTCCCCCTCCTTCCCGTAGACGATCAGGCGGTGGTCCAGATCATCGTATTCGAAGCCGCTGGAAAGAACCAGCCGGCGAATATCCGGGGAGGGATGGATCCACTCAATGACGTCTCGGCCCACGTGCTCGGCAATGAGCTGGGAAGGACTCCCTTCCACGAGGATCTTTCCATGGTCCAGGATGATGAGCCGGTCGCACAAACGCGCGGCCTCATCCATGTAGTGGGTGGTGAGAAGAATGGACAATCCATTGGATCGGAGGTCCTCGAGCCGATCCCAGACCTGATGGCGGGATTGGGGATCAAGGCCCGTGGTGGGTTCGTCCAGGATCAGCAGATCCGGGTTGTTCAGAAGAGATCGCGCCAGGATGAGACGACGCATCATGCCCCCCGAAAGCTCGGTGACCTTGGAGTCCCTGCGGTGATCGAGGCCCATGAAACGGAGCAATGTCTGCGCCCTCTCCAGAGCCTCCTTGCGGGGGATATCGAAGTACCGGGCAAAAACGACCAGGTTGTCGATGAGGCTGAGGTCAGGGTCCGGGTTGTTTTCCTGTTGGCACACACCGATCCTTGCCTTGATGGTTCGCCAATCCGTCCGAATGTCGAGTCCGAACACCCGCAGACTACCCTCGGTGATGGGGGAGAAGCCATAGACCATGCGAATGGTCGTGGTCTTGCCCGCTCCGTTGGGACCCAGCAGCCCCAGGCACTCTCCGGGCGGCATTCGGAAGGTGATTCCGTCCACGGCGACAAAACCGCCGAATGTCTTGCGCAAATCCTTGGCTTCGATGATCGGATGCAAATTTTCCTCTGAATGTCGAAGGGTCGATGAAGAAATGGGAATGGACGTTCTCCTTGTGTTGGGTAAGATCATTCTGATACCTTCCGGTGGACGTGACATCCTTCCTGGTCATTAATTCCCGCTTTGGGGCGGGAATGTCGAAGGGATCCAAATCGCAGTGGGCTTTCATGAAAACTTCTAATCACACTTGAAGCTTCTTGTAAACCTGCCTATTCAGGTCCGGCCGGATCGAACCCATCCGCGGGGAAACGTGGGAGGAGCGGGGAATGAGGAACCGAGGGCGGCAATGAGCGCGTTGCTGGTGAAAGAGAACCGGGAAGGGACCGTGATCCAGGTCCTGGTACAACCGAAGGCGAGCAAAAACGAATTGGCCGGGGTTCGGGACGGGGTTCTCAGGGTTCGTTTGACGGCACCTCCCGTGGAAGGCCAGGCCAATGAGGCGTGCCTTCGGTACCTGGCGGGTCTGCTTCGGGTATCCAGGTCTTCCATGGACATTCTTCATGGGCACAAATCTCGAAGGAAGACCCTCCTGGTACGTGGACTCCCGCCGGAAGCCGTTCAAAAATTACTGACAGGTGAAAGTTCCACCACCTGATCCTTGACCGAGAATTGCAGCGCCTCCTTCATTTCCATGGGGCCGGGTACAAACCTTCCCCTTTTCCAGGCGGAAAAGTTTTTGGCTCGTGTTTTCTCAGGGCCGAGAGCTTGAGCTCCACGAAATTCACCTGCATGAAAACGGTTCCGAAAAAATTCCAAAACGGGTACAATCTGGTCCGGGAAGAGGTTCATGGCTGTGCCTCCCCAGGTTTCTTGCCGGAGATCCTCGAGGTCGATAGCCTTCCTTCCCTTTCTTTTCAAACCTTTACCATCAGTCCGGTAAATAAAGGAGATAGAGTATGAAAACGTATGGTGCAGAGTTCTTTGGTACGTTTTGGCTCGTTCTTGGCGGATGTGGCAGTGCTGTGCTGGCTTCGGCGTTCCCGAATGTCGGCATAGGCCTTCTTGGTGTTTCCATCGCCTTTGGTTTGACTGTGCTGACGATGGCCTTCGCCATCGGGCACATATCGGGTTGCCACCTAAATCCGGCTGTCTCGGTTGGTCTTTGGGCCGGTGGCCGATTTCCAGCAAAGCAATTATTGCCTTACATCATCTCTCAGGTATTGGGTGCTGTTGTAGCGGGGGGAGTTCTCTATCTCATTGCCAGTGGCAAAACGGGTTTTGAGCTTTCCGCCGGGTTTGCGTCGAACGGCTACGGGGCCCATTCACCTGGCGGGTATAGCCTGCTGGCGGCACTGATAACCGAAATTGTCATGACCATGATGTTCCTTCTTGTCATACTTGGCGCAACAGACAAGCGCGCCGCAAGGGTTCGCCCCAATAGCCATCGGCTTGTGTCTAACCCTCATCCATTTGATATCTATTCCCATTACCAATACATCCGTGAACCCGGCTCGTAGTACCGGGGTTGCGGTATTTGTGGGTGATTGGGCAATTTCCCAGCTTTGGCTGTTCTGGGTAGCACCGATTGTGGGCGCCTTGATTGGTGCAGCTATCTATCGCTTTATCGGTAGTGAAGAAAAGTAACAGGGCAAATGCCCGACGAATAAGGATGGATCGTGAGAGCGAAGCGACCCGCGATCTTATCCTGTAGGTGGACGAGTCCTGCGGAATTAGGCGAAGGAGGCCGCCTCGACCCGTCGCTTTTGAGCAGGAACCGGGAGGAGTAAATTGAACCTATTAGCTGAAATTCAAAAAGCGGTTTTTGATGGAGACGAGTCCAAGACCACGGATCTCGTGAATAAAGCCCTCAGCGAGGGAATTCCCGCTCAGGAGATTGTGGATAACGGGCTGGTGAAAGGACTCCAGGACTGCGGCGCCGGTTATGAAGCGGGGCAGAAATTCATTCCCGAGATCCTCCTGGCCGCGGAAGCCATGAAGTCTTCCATGAAGATCCTGAAACCCTACCTGGCCGCAGGATCGGAGGGGGCGGGCAACCTTGGAAAGGTAGTACTTGCCACTGTGGAAGGGGATGTGCACGATATCGGTCTGGAACTTGTCGCCACCATGCTGGGGAGTTCAGGCTTTGATGTAGTCTTCATGGGATCGGATGTACCCACGGAGAAGATCATTGCCGCGGTGAAGGAAGAAAGGCCGAAATTGCTCGGACTGTCGGCCCTGCTGACCAATACCATGGATGTGATGCCCCTGATCCTCAAGAAACTCGAAGAAGAAGGATTGAGAAACTCCCTCAAGGTGATCATTGGCGGAGCTCCCGTGTCTCAGGATTTCGCCGACCGGATTGGTGCGGATGGTTATGCCCATGATGCAGCAGCAGCAGTGCCTGTGTCCAAGAAGCTGGTGAGCCAGCTTGGATAGTTCCAGGAATCTCTTCGCTTTCACCGGCAGGGAGGAAAGTTTCAGCAATTCCCGGAAGAAAGTGGCCAACCTGTTGAATTCCCTACATTTGAATCTGATATGGTTACGAAGGACCCTGCGCACTCTTACTTATGACGTTTCGGCCACTTGGGTCATCTTCCGGAATCGGCGAGCTTGTTCAAACACGGTCTCCTACAAAAACAAATCCCGGCCCGGAGACCCGGCATCCCTTGTTCAATGTAAGCGTTTACCCCACGTACCATGGATAAACGGACCTTTTTGCAAAAGCTCGGGTGCAAAAGTTCAGCCTTTACATCCCCCAAAGAAACCGATATATAGGATTCCGCTTGCAGGCCAGTAGCTCTAACGGTTAGAGCATCGGACTCCAAATCCGAGGGATGGGGGTTCGAATCCCTCCTGGCCTGCCAGCAATCCGGAATTCCAGCATTATCGAAGACTTAGCTCCGCAGAATAGAGTGATCATTTTACGACCGTCGTCCCGTATGCTTCCGGCGAAGGGCCAGGGATGGGAAAGCCTGGATTTCTCCCTGAAGACTGTTTCAAGGGATTGGCGATCGGAGCATATGGGACACTCTCTTGTGCAGGGCTGTACTAAGGCAACAAAGTTTACGAAAGACCAGATCTCAATCTCGCCTCAAGTCTGGCTTTGCGAGGCCAACGGGAATTGCTGCACTTGGAACGCCTTTCGTTTCGAGTTCGGGCAATGGCTCAGCTTCGCATTCATCATCTCAGTCAAATAACACTCCACCATTTCCCGGACCACCAGTCGGACCATCTTAAAATCTTCTGGGGTTGACTTTGAATCTCTTCAAAAACTTCCACTACCTCGGGCACACTAATGTCGATTCTCATGGGCGCTTCTCCTTTCCGGGTTCGTTTTTTTGCCAAACCCAAGCAGCGGAAAAGCGCCCCTTTTCTACCCTTTTCGAATTTACACAAAAGTTTTTACACTACCCCAGGACGATGAAATGAGGACGGAATAGTTGCGGCTCTGGAAAGGCAACGGCGAACGAGATTGTCAGGGGTGTTGTCCCTACTTTTAAGAGCCATCGACAAGGAGGTCAGTGGTCATTTACCGATGGGAAAAATGAGCTAGGCTCGAGATCGGCACTCATCTGGTTTCATCTTATCCAATCAGTGATTTCCAGCCGAAAGCCCGACCCGGCCGCGCATTTTGACGCGCAGGCGGGGTGGGCTCCGGCTATCTCACAGTTAGTTTCGGCTAAGCGCCGCATCGATCATCGAGTGCATTTCCCGGTCATCGAAGTGCCTGATAGCGGCGGCACCCGTCGGGCACGCGACGGCACAGGCCCCGCAGCCTTTGCACAGCGCTTCCTGGATCCTGCTCACCTCCACGCCCTCCTTTACTCCGACGAGCTGCGGCGCTCCGTAGGGGCAGACCGCGACGCATTTGCCGCACCCGCGGCAAAGCTCTTCATCGACGCTGGATACCACCCCTTCCACCTCGATGCTCTTTCTCGCAAGCACCGTCGCGGCCCGCGCCGCGGCGGCCTGGGCCTGCGCGATGCTCTCGTCTATGGGCTTGGGATAGTGGGCGAGGCCGCCCACGTAGACGCCGTCGGTCGCAAAGTCCACCGGACGCAGCTTCATGTGCACTTCAAGAAAGAACTTGTCTTGGCTGAGGGGGACCTTGAACATCTGGGCCAGCTCTTCCGCGCCGCTTGTCTCGATGGCGCTCGCAAGCGTGATGAAATCGGGCCGCAGCATGACGCGACGGCGAAGCACCCGGTCGATCACCCGGACCACCAGCCCTCCGCTCTCGGTTTCCGTCACCTCCGGCTTGTTCTCCAGGTCGTAGCGGATGAAGATCACCCCGACGCTGCGCGCCTCCCTGTAGAGGTCCTCGCGCTCCCCGTAGGTGCGGATGTCCCGGTAGAGAATGACGACGTCCATCGCGGGATTTCGCTTCTTCAGCTCTACCGCCTTCTGAACGGAGAAGGTGCAGCAGATCTTGCTGCAATGTGGTCGGCCCTCTTCGCGCGAGCCCACGCACTGGATGAAAACGGCGCTTTGGGCGTTCTTCACGAGGTCCGTGTCCCAGGCCTCGTCGAGTTCGTGCCAGCGCAGGACCCGGCTGCTGCGCCCGTAGGCGTACTCGTCGGGCTCGATCGAGTCGGCCCCGGAGGCAAGGATGGTGACGCCATGGTCGATTTGCGCGGACTCCCCGCCATTTGTGGTAAGCGTGCTCTGGAAGTTTCCGATGTATCCCGAGGTAGCCGTCACCCTGGAGTTGAGGTGCACCTCGATGTTATCGTTTGCCTCGATCTCCGCTACCAGGCCGCGGAGGTAGCCCTGTACGTCTTCACCCTTCCAGGTGGTCTTGAGCTTGAGGGCGCGCCCCCCGAGGACCCCTGCCGCCTCGACGATGTTCGCCTTGAACCCTTGCCGCGCAAGGGTGAGGGCGCTCACCATTCCCGCGACCCCGCCCCCGATGACCAGGGCCGACGGGGTGACCGGAACCGAAGGCATCGGCAGCGGTTCGAGGAGAGCTGCGCGCGAGACCGCCATCCGGACAAGATCCTTGGCCTTGGCAGTCGCCGCGTCGCGGTCGAAGGCGTGCACCCAGGAGCACTGCTCGCGGATGTTGGCCTGCTCGAACAGGTACTTGTTGAGGCCGGCGTTCCGCATGGTTTCCTGGAAAAGCGGCTCATGGGTACGGGGAGAACAGGCCGCGACGACCACGCGGTTTAGATTCTGCTCTCTTATGACCTCCACCAGCTTTTCCTGGGCGTCCTGGGAGCAGGAGAAAAGATTTTCCTGCACGTAGACGACGTTCGGGAGCGTCTTCGCGTACTCGGCAACCTCCGGGACCCTCACCACGCTGGATATGTTGATACCGCAGTTGCAGACGAAAACACCGATGCGCGGCGGCTCGGAGCTTACGTCGCGTTCCTCGGGAAAGGTCTTTTCCCGAACCAGGGTGTTGCGCGACGCCGAGAGCCTGCTCGCCGCAGCACCGGCCGCAGCCGATGCCTCCATGACGGAGAGGGGGATGTCCTTCGGTCCCTGGAGCACACCGCAAACGAAAATCCCGGGCCTGGAGGTCGCAACGGGTTCGAAGCTCGACGTATCGGCAAAATTGTACCGGTCGAGGTCGAAGCCGAGCTTCTCGGAAAGCGCCCTGGCATCAGGAGAGGATTCCAGCCCCACGGAGAGGACCACCATGTCGAATTCCTCCGACTTCATGATCCCCGATTCCGTCCGGTAGCGCAGGGCGAGGCGGTCGGACCCGGCCACGGGCACCGGAGCGCAGACACGCGACCGAACGAACCGGACGCCGTTTTCCTTTGCCCGCGTATAATACTGCTCGAACTCCTTGCCGTAGGTGCGCATATCCATGAAAAATATGGCCGCGTCGAGGTCGCCCCCCGCATGCTCCCTCGCGATCACCGCTTCCTTAATGGCGTACATGCAGCACACGCCGGAGCAGTAGCCGTTGTCGCAATGGTTTACGTCGCGGGAGCCCACGCACTGAAGCCACGCGATCCGCTTGGGGCCCGCCTGTGTTTGGAGCGATTTGAGCCGGGCGATCTCCTCCTCCAGTTTTTCGACCTTTTCGGCGTTTTCCGCCTTTTCCTGCCGTTTGAGTTTCGCGAGTTCCTTCTCGCCCGCGACGATCTTTTCTTCCCGAGCGATTTCCGAGGGCAGCACCAGGTGGCCCTTGGTGGGGCCGCCGGCACTCAGCAGCCGTTCGAATTCCATGGCCGTCACCACGTTCGGATGGCTCGCGTAGCCGTACGTGTCGAACCGCTTTGGGTCGAAGGTCTTGAAGCCGGTGGAAACGATCACAGCCCCGACGTTCAGGTCGAGCATTTCCTCTTTCTGCTCGTAATCGACGGCATCGGCCGGGCACACCTTGGCGCAGATGCCGCACTTCTTCCCGAGTCCCAACTGGCGGCAGTTTTTGGCGTCGATGGAGTAGGCGGACGGAATCGCCTGGGGGTAGTATTTGTAGATCGCCTTGCGGATGCCCAGCCCTGCCTGGTAGTCGTCCACGACGGAAGTTGGGCATTTCTCGGCGCAGGCTCCGCAGGAAATACACTTGTCCGCCCTGACATATCTCGGCTGTTTGCGGATTTTTACCGTGAAATTTCCTTCCTCCCCCTCAATACCTTCGACCTGCGAATTGGGGAGGAGGTTTATGTTCAGGTGCCGGCCGACCTCGACCAGCTTGGGGGAGATAATTCACATGGCGCATTCGTTCGTGGGGAAGGTCTTGTCCAGCTGGGACATTCCCCCGCCGATCGCCGGGCCTTTTTCGAGCAGATGGACGAAATACCCTGAATTGGCTAAGTCGAGCGCGGCCTGCATGCCGGCGATACCACCGCCGACGACCAGGACCGAGCCGATCGAATTGCTGTCGGAGCCTTTACCTGTCATACTTCCTCCTGATGAAAGCCAGATACCCCAAGGAAGCCGGAGGCCTGCGGGAACTCGCATCGCTCGACGCGGTTCTAAATCATGTGCCGCCGCGGGGCGGCGACCCCTGGAACATGCAAAGAAAAACAAATTGATTGTGGGAATCACCCGGCAAACGGCCGGACGACTCCCCCAACCTGTTTGCGGAGCCGGGAGCTGGAGGTGCGAGGTCTATTTCGAAGCGGAAGCGCATGCGCGCAAAGGGTACCCGTCCGTATCGTCCGCAATCTCGTTTCTGTCCACGCCGAGCACTGCCGGGTCGATGCCGAGGCTGAGCCCAAGAAGATGCGGGAACGTCATGCAGGGGACCTGTACAGAGCTGCGCCCGGCGAGCATTTTCTTCTGTATCCGGTCGAACTGCATCTGGCAAAACGGACAGACAACACACAGGCAATCGGCCCCGGCCTCCGCCGCGCTTTCGATTTTTTTCAGGGTCAAATCCATCGAAAGTTCATCGTTTACACCCAGAAGGGGTGAGCCGCAGCACTCGTATTTTTCGCCCCATGAAACACTTTCGGCCCCGGTCGCTTCCACGAGCGTATCGAAGAGCACGGGCGGGAAAGCGTCTTCGAATCCCACGATCTTTCTTGGCCGCAGCAGGTGGCACCCGTAATGCACGGCGACCTTGAGACCGTCCCAGCTTTTCTTGACCCTCTTTCTTATATTCTCCACGCCTACGGAAGCGTTCAAGACCTCCAGGAAATGCAGCGTCCTGGAGGTCCCCCCATGGCTCAGGCCTTCCTTGCCGAGCTCTGAGTTGATCTCGTCTCGCAGCGCCCCGTTTTCCTTCATCGCGTGGTCGGCGTATTTCAAACTGCCATAGCAGCAGCCGCAAAACGTCAGGATGTCGCTTTTCTGCCTTTCGGCGAGGGCGAGGTTCCTCGCGGATGCCCTGAGATAGGCATTGAAGCTGATGTTCCTGAGCGGATAACCGCAGCAGTTGAATTCCTTGATGTCGGCGAATTCTATGCCCAGTTCCCTGAGGACCGCATTGGACGACCATTCGTATTGTTCCAGGCCCATCGAGGTGATGCAGCAGCGGAAAATGGCCAGTTTGTTGTCAATTTCAAGCTTCATCAATCCATCTCTTCGTATTTTTTGGAAATAGCGCGGTTCTTCAGTTCATAGAGAATGTCGGTCACCTCCACGCCCTGCGGGCAGTTTTCCTGGCACTGGTAACACCCCAGGCAGTCCCACAGCATCTTGGAGCCGAACAGGACGTCCCACGACCGCAGCGTGATCGCGTGCATCAACTGGTGGGGCAAAAGCCCCAGGACCTCTTCCGGAGATTCATAATTGCGGACCACCGGGCAGGAGTTCGTGCAGGTCACGCACCGGAAACAGTTCGCAAACGAGTTCGCCTGTATCGATTCGTGCAGCTTGCCCGTGAGCTCCTTGTCACCGAGTTCCAGGGCCGAGCCGTTCAGCCCCGCCTTCGCCGCGTCCTTCCCGATGATGCCGCTCACGGCAAGCTCGATGGGCTTCCTGTAGCTTTCCGGGTCCACCGATTCGCGCTTCAGCCCCCGGTAGTAAGCAAGCGGAGACAGGAGCTGGTATTCCTCGATCGCGTTTGCAAGCAGGCGCTCCCTCGCCTCAAACCACAGGTCCCTCAGCTCGATTCCCACCGGGCACACCGCGCTGCACCGGTTACAGTTGGTGCAAAGGACGATCCCCTGCTGGATAGTGCGAAGGGTCTTCTTGTCGAGTGCCACCCCGGAGGCCAGCGTCTTGAGCGATGCGATCTTTTCGGAAGGCAGGATATTGATGTTGGGAATGTCGGCAAAGGCCACGGCTACTGAACAGCGCATCGTGCATGTGCCGCAGTGCGTGCAGGCGTCGAGTTCGATCATCTGCTTTGTAGCCACATTGGCCGGGTCCGAATTTTCGTTCATGACGGCGTTGGCCATCAGGCTAAGAGGGGATGCGAAAATATGGAACATCTTGCTGAAAGGAAGATACGCCAGGAAGAGAAGTGTCGCCAGGAAGTGCACCCAGGTGAGCACTCCGGGAAGTCCCGCCTCGTCGAGCGCGGAGGCCGCGGGCCTCAGCAGGGCCGAGACCGCATACCCTCCGAATGCCCACTTCGCGTCGGCGTGACACTGCCGGCAGACCATCTCGTGAAGCTCTTTTCCCTTCGCCAGCGTGGTGGCGTCGAAGGGTCCGGAGAGCTTCGGGGCGACAACGCCGAAATTTTCCACCCAGTATGATTCCAGCGCCCTGATGTCGCTCTCGTCGGCCGCGACGGTGTATTCGTCGGCCATCCTCTGGAAGGCTTCGTGGGAGCTTATCTTGGTGGCTTCGAGTACGAAGCCGGATAGAACGATCACGGCCACGATGGCGATAGCGTAGATGTCTCTCCCGCTCGTCGTTGGGCGGTGAGCTTTGCGCACAAAGCGCCTGTAGAAGGCCAGGACCACCCCCACCAGGGTGAGTGCTCCTCCCAAATCCCGCAGGAAGAAAAACGGATTCAGTGTGGCCGCGTACCCCGAATAAAACGGGGCCACTAGGTAGTTGTCGAAGGCATGGAGAAGGACGAGCATCGCGAAACCGAGATAGATGCTCATGTGCATGAACCACCGGAAGCGGTCCTCGCGAAACACCCTCGCCTGGAAGACGACCTCCATGAAGAAGACCTTGATGAGCGCCGGCAGCTTCCCGCTGAAAATCGTCAGGACGACACCCTTCAAGGCCGCGGCAAACCTTTGCGAAGCGGAGAACCTCCCGCCCGCCGGTCCCACCGAGTGCCGGAACCACGTCCATATCTTCCATGCCGTTCCCATGCCGAAGATGACATAGGCCGCAATTAGCAGGATCTTGTGGATCATTAGACAAACTCCATCACTTCTTTTCCCTCGGGACTGTAAGTGAAAGCGGAATCTTCCGGGCCATCTTCAGGGCGACAAACATACCTAATCTCACAATTAAATGGAAGTCTCAAGTTGCCCGCGATGCGAGATTAATCGGCGTCCTGCTCCACGCGGCCGCCAAATCCCGTACAAATACTGGGAAATATGATTAAAAAACCGGCCAATTGCCGCCAAAAGCTGCCTGATCGTACCAACCGGCGGCAATGCGGCCTGAGGGCGGGTGCACGTCGGTTTGACACGCATACCCATACATGAATCCGTCATCCTGATTTGTGCGAATGCCGTCGTCAGGGGTTGTGAGTCCGTCTTGAGCCGAGGAGGAAGGTAAGTGTTCAGGAGGCGCATAACTTTTTACCTTGGCACGCATTATTGACAGGACAACCCGACAGTTTTCGTGTACGTGAGGATGAAAGATTGAACATGTGGCGAAAAGCAATTCGAGTTGGAGCGTGCCGGGATGTCTTTACAGGATCTTCCGGGAGGTTTGCCTGTCGGCGGGAAGGACTGGAAACAGACCTCGCCCGCCGTGCGGGTGTCGGTCCTGCAACAACATGAATGTCCAGCAAGACTGAGCAAGCGCAGGTATCGCTGATAAAGCTCGTCTAACCGCTTCGTTTCAGGCTGGTCCGTCGTGTAGTATCTCCCCTGGTTTGATCGTGCCCGGAATTGGGCAACGATGGGTGTTATTCGCTGATTTGAGACTTCTTTCGCCGCGTAGCGGCTTCGTCCAACAAGGCCATCAACCAACAAGGCCATCAACTCGGCCGTGCAAAAGCACCGCTTCGCTCTGCTTTTGCACGTGGGTTAGGGCAAACGTCCGGCTTCGAAAAAAAGGAGAGTGAGGATGATTGAACCGTACAATGCCGTTGGATTGGTGCCCACCTTCTGGGGCATTCGCAAGCGTGAAGAGATCCAGAAAAATATCGAGCATCTCAAGGGTCTCACGAAAGCAGCCTTCTGGCTGTCGAATCTCGACATTCCCGTCCGTCTCCTGGCCGTTCCCGAAGGGGCGTTACAGGGCTTCAACGATGAGGTGCTCGACGTCGATCACGCGGAATATGCCCGCACCTGTGCCATTGACATTCCAGGACCGGAAACCGACCAACTGGGCCGGCTCGCGCGTGAGTATCATGTATTCATCATAGCGCAGGCCAAGGCTCGGCATACCGATTGGCCCGATCGGTTCTTCAATGTGGGTTTTATTCTCGACCCGGAAGGGGCCGTGATCCTCAAACACTACAAGATATCCGCCTTGCTCCCGTGCGAACGTTCCGTGTCGCCCCACGACCTCTTCGACTGGTGGATTGAAAAATACGGGCGGACCCTCGATGCCTTCTGGCCCGTGGTCGACACCGCCATCGGGCGCCTCGGCATCATGATGGCGATGGAAGGCAGCTATCCCGAGAACGGTCGGGGCTTAGCCATGAATGGCGCGGAGGTAGTCTACCGGGCCTCGTTACCGGCGCCGTTCACCCAGAATGATATGTTCGAAATTTCGAACCGGGCCAGGGCACTGGAAAACAATATGTACATTCTGGCGCCCAATATCGGCGGCTATTACCTCTACCCGGACAGCGAGACCCCGATTGATGCAGGCGGCGGCCAATCGATGATTGTCGACTACAGAGGCGCCATCGTGGGGAAGCAGCGCGATACGAACGGCTCAACGTACGTGACCGGGGTGATTGACATCGAGGCGTTGCGCCATCATCGGGCACATGCCCAGGTCACCAATTGGTTGAAGGACATCCGTGCGGAGTTGGCCCAGATCATTTACGAGCAGCCGATCTATCCCAAAAATCGCTACCTGGATCGTATCCCCGGCCACCACGCAGAGTATAAAAAGGAAGTGATCGACCGACAGGTTGCGCTGATGCAGGAACGCGGTATCTGGAAAGCGCCTTCCCCATGAATCCCGGACGACGCGTCCGGCAGGGGAAGGCATCCAGCTTAGCCTGCTCATCGAGGCTCCACGGCCGAACCACGGCATGCGGGCGACGGCGGCCGGCGTCCGAGGTGACCCCGCTTCCAGCCGCGCCTGATTGCCGCCCTGATATGGAGTCCAACAAGCGAGCCCACCCACACCAAGGGACCGACTTTAAAGCAAGTCCTCCCCGGGGTGCCGTTTGACGCCTTCAACGCGGTTTCTCCCCGGAGCTACCGGAGAGAGGGATGCGGACGTTGGGGAGTAATGCCGAAACGGGCTGGGAATTCGCTTTCGTAACGCCCTGAGACGCCGGGAGACCAACCCGCCTTTCTGTTTCGTCCGGACCGGAAACACCCCGGGTTGCCAACGGCAACCTCCCCGGTTTAGGGTTACCGACTTGGGTCTGCCGGAATCCACCGGGCAGTTGGCTGACTTTTTCCCCGCCGGCAAGGCTTTTACCGTGGGGTCGCCATAAAAATTTCCACAGAGGCATGCCCATGGGAAATCCTGCGCGCTCCGGCGTATGGATTCCGAGGCGGATTTCAAGAAAGAGAAACGGACCAGAGCTCCAGTTCCTCCATCATGGCTTGCAGTACCTGTTCGGTCTGAATCAATGCCTCGAGGAGGGTCGTCCGGTCCTTGCCGGCGGCTTCGCTCCGGCTCACGAGTTGTGTCAAATCCATCCCCGCCACGGCGGATCGGACGGCAAACTCGTCCTGCAGTTGCGACACACCCTGTTCCAGAACCTTCCATAAATACTGGGTCTTGAACTCCCGGGCGTACGCGGAAAAGGACTGCAGCAGCTCCGATTTGGTTTCGGCCTTGATCAGGGCGACGGCCTCCTGCAACACCTCGGGATCGGCCGTCCTGCGCCGGAACAACTTCCCACCGCCTCGGCTCTCCGGGGACGAGGCCCTCAACTCCCCGAGCCAACCGGACAATCTTCCCAGGCCGAACTTGAGAAGCAGGACTCCTCGGCGTGTCGATTCCCGACCCGCCACGGCACTGAAGGAAGCCGGCCGGAACTGGCGCGGGAGGGAGCCGTCCCACCCACGGCTTCCCTCGAACTTCTCGATCCGAATGCCGTATTGGGCGAGCCCGTTGCGGTATTCTTCGACGGCGGTCTGAAATAAGGTGCAGAGAGATTCATACGCCTGCCGAAGGTGGGTTTCGATATACGCTTCCTGTTCCCGGGCAAACTCGATCACCTGGAGGTTGATGTGATCCACGAGGTACCGGGTTATGCCCTCCCGGAACTCGAGGTAGACCCGGTACAATCGGCGAAAGGCCTGCCGAAAATCGGACAATTCCTTCCGAATGTAGGGGTCCACGGGGTAACCTTCCACGACATCGAGGGTCTGGGGCACAATCTTCCCCCTGGTTGGATGGAAGAAGGCGTCCACGGAACGGTCCAGCTCCAGGACGAGCGTATCCCTGAGGCCGGAAATGGAATTCCGGAGGGCCTGGAGCATGCCCTGCATGGAGGAATGCTTTTCTTCGAGAGGTTGCGCCGAATTCCTCAGTTCCTCCACGTCCTGGTCGAGAAAGACCTTTCGGGTCTTCACCGTCTCCAGCACACTCCCGGCCACCAGGGAAAGCCGATGGAGAATGCTCCTCAGCAGCGTTGCGACCCGCTGCAGCTGGATTTGCCCGCCCAGGTGCTCCCGAAACTGGAGAAAATTCTCCGAGGATTCCTTCACCACGAGCTTTTCCTTTTTCCAGTGGCGAAGAAGCCTTCGCTCCTTCTCCCCGAGGACACCTCCCATCTGCTCCCCCAGGTGATACAGCGCGGAAAAATGATAGAGCCTGGGGTTCGGCACCAGCCATTCGAGTTCACTCCTCACCCGGCGACACATCGCCTCGATGTCTTCCCGGTCGGGGTGAACATCCAGGTCCGTGTTGAGGATGAACAGGGTGTGGGGATCAAGCCCGATGGTTTTGATGAATTCGAGGAGCTTGAAGTCCGCTTCTCGAAGCCCATGACGGCTGCTGATCACGTAGAGGACCAGGTGAGTGCCCAGCAGGTGCTGTTGCAGGCGGGCAAAATGAAGAGGATTCGGGGAATCGCTCCCCTGACAATCGGCGATTTCGACATTTTCTCCCAGCCAAGGGATGGGGACCTGCAGTTCCATGTCCCGGATATAGACTTCCTGGCCCTGGGCACCCACAAAACGATGATGCCGGGTGATGGACGAAGGATCGAAGAGAATGCGATTGACGCTCTCTCCCATGGAATCTTTCAGCAGGTCGTAGCCGTCCAGGTATGCCTTGATTGCGAGGAAACTCGGGTCCACGTGCCCCCGGACCTGTTGCCATTCGTTGCGCACTCTTTCCAAGTGTTCCCACAGCCGTTGCCGCTCCTCGGCATTGCGGATGTCGATCGGGTCTCCGTTTGTTTCCCGGTCGAAATCCGGGAGCATGCGGGCGGCCTCGTTCAGTTCTCCCAAAACCTCCCCCCATGGTTTGAGCTCCACCCACCCCCCCAGCTGATCCGACACACGGACCCGGGTAACAAAGGCCGTGACGATCCCCGCTCCCCGCCGCAGCAGGTCGGAACCCACCAGGGCATTGATGAGAGTGCTCTTGCCGGACTTGACCGAACCCACGACCGCAACTCTCAAAACAAAATCCTCGAGAGAACGGCGGATCTTGGCCAGGTGAATCTCCCAGCGCCGGGTGGTTTCAGCCTCGGTCATGCCGAGTCCGTCCAGTTCCTGGATGGTTTCCTCAAGTATTTCGATGCGTTGTCGGATCTTGTGTTTCAAATGAGGGTATGCTTCCATGGTTCTCCGTTTCACCCGCAGGTGGATGAGGATGAGGTTTCAGAAATCAATGGGGTTCGTCGAACGCTCTCTATGAGAGGCTTCCGTCCGTCATGGGAAATCGAGGGATCCCGTCCCTATATCTCATGATCTCTCCCCGAACCCAATACCGAATAATTCATGGGCAGGCGCAGTCAGGAAAAACCCCGAAGCCGCCTTTCCCGGCGGGAGGAAAGTGCTTGCCGACGGTATCCACGCCCCCGAGCCGTCATTCTTGAAATAGAAGAGGGGAAAAGGCAAGATCGACGAGGACCGGGAGCCGTCGAAAGAAGGGTTTTGATGGTCCCTGCCGGTGACATTCATGAGTTCATCCTCCATGGGATCGAGGAGGGAAGTCCACCGTGCCTCCCATGAAAGAGAATGAACATGCCGGGTTCGGTCATCGGGAATCCCGGGGAAGCCTTCGAGCGTCCGGCCCAAGGCAGGCTTTTGGCTGGACCGTCCTGGTCCGGCGGCCGATTGACTCCCTCCCGGTGTGTTTTTATAATACTGCTCTCTTGAGAGAAGCCGTGAAATTCCACACTCCTGTGGATGTCCGCAATGTGCCCCATGGAGAGAAGGCGTTCAACAGCTTGAGACGAAAGGGATTCCCTTCCAATGAGCACGGTCTTGATCATCGGCGCGGGGGGTGTCGGGAGTGTCGTGACCCATAAGTGTGCACAGGTCCCGGAGGTCTTCTCCAGGATCGTTCTGGCCAGTCGCACCGTGGAAAAATGCCGGAAGATCCGGGACCAGATGAATCGCCCCATCGAGATCGCCCAGGTGGATGCCGACAAGGTGGAGCAACTGGTCGAGCTCATCCGGCGAACAGGCCCGCAACTGGTCATCAACGTGGCCCTGCCCTACCAGGATCTCACCATCATGGACGCCTGCCTCGAGACGGGAGTCCACTACCTGGACACGGCCAACTACGAACCCCCCCATGAAGCCCGGTTTTGCTACCGGTGGCAATGGGACTACCGGGACAGGTTTCGCCAACGGGGAATCACGGCCGTCCTGGGCTGCGGGTTCGATCCCGGGGTTACCAACATATTCTGTGCCCACGCCCTCAAGCATCACTTCGACGAGATTCACTTCGTGGACATCATGGACTGCAACGCCGGGGAACACGGGCACCCCTTCGCCACCAACTTCAACCCGGAGATCAACATACGGGAGGTCACAGCTCCGGGCAAATACTTTGAAAACGGCCGGTGGATCGAGACAGATCCCCTTTCGATTCATGAGACCTTCGATTTTCCGGGGATCGGACCCAGGGAAATGTACCTCATGTACCACGAGGAACTTGAATCTTTGGCCGTGAACATTCCCGGAATCAAGAGAATCCGCTTCTGGATGACCTTTTCCCAGGAATACCTGACGCACCTGAGGGTCCTCCAAAACGTGGGCATGACTCGAATCGACCCCGTGGATTTCCAGGGCCGCAAGATCGTTCCCCTCCAGTTTCTCAAGGCTCTTCTCCCCGACCCCGCCTCCCTGGCACCCGAATATTCCGGAAAAACCAACATCGGCTGCATGATCCAGGGGCTGAAGGACGGAAAACCAAGAAAGTATTACATTTACAACATCTGCGACCACCAGGAGGCCTACCGGGAACTGAAAGCCCAGGCCGTCTCCTACACCACGGGCGTCCCCGCCATGATCGGGGCCATGATGGTCCTGACCGGGGCATGGAAGGGCGCAGGGGTTTTCAACGTCGAGCAATTCGACCCGACGCCCTTCATGGAAAAGCTTGGGATGTACGGGCTTCCCTGGACCGAAGAATTCCCGGACTCTTGACCCTTAAAGAACCATGATCCACGAACCGACCGAACTCCCCACTCCCTGCTACCTGGTCGACGAGGCCTCCATCCTGAGGAACCTCCGAGTCCTGGACTCGGTGCAGCAGCGCACGGGATGCAGGATCCTCCTGGCTCTCAAGGGCTTTGCCATGTTCCCGCTCTTTCCTCTCATCCGGCAGTACCTCCACGGGGTGGCCGCAAGCTCGGTTCACGAGGCACGCCTGGGCTTCGAGGAATTCGGAGGCGAGGTCCATGCCTGTTCCCCCGCGCTCAAGGAATCCGAATTCCGGGAGCTGCTGCAATACTGCTCCCATGTGGTGCTCAACTCCTTCGCCCAGTGGAGCTCTTTTCGGCCCATCCTTCAGTCCTCTCCCAGGAAGGTGCGGGCCGGCATCCGGGTGAACCCCGAACACTCCGAGGTGAAGGTGTCCCTCTACGACCCCTGCGCTCCTTTCTCGAGGTTGGGGGTCACCCTCGACCGTTTCCGAGGCCAGGATCTGGAAGGCATCTCGGGTCTTCATTTCCATACCCTCTGTGAGCTCAACGCCGATTCCCTCGAACGAACCCTTGCGGTCTTCGAGGAAAAGTTCGGGGACCACCTCGACGGCATGGAATGGGTGAACTTCGGGGGAGGACATCACATCACGCGGCAGGACTACGACCTGGAACGCCTCTGCCGTATCCTGGCGGATTTCAGGGAACGTCACCCACTCGACATCTACCTGGAACCGGGGGAGGCTGTGGCTCTCAACGCCGGATGGCTGGTGAGCACGGTGGTGGACATTGTTCACAATCGGATGGATATCGCGGTCCTGGATACTTCGGCGGCGGCCCACATGCCGGATGTACTGGAAATGCCCTACCGTCCGGAAATCCTCGGGGCGGGACTGCCCGGGGAGTTTCCCCACACCTACCGCCTGGGAGGAATCACCTGCCTTGCGGGAGATGTCATCGGGGATTATTCCTTTCCGGAACCTCTTCGAATTGGCTCCAGGCTGGTTTTCCTGGACATGGCCCACTACACCATGGTGAAAAACAACACCTTCAACGGAGTTCCACTCCCATCGATCGCCCTCCGGGACCTGGAAAACCGGGTGCACATCCTTCGGAGCTTCGGCTACCAAGACTACCGCAACCGACTCGGGTAGCGCTCACCCGGTCCCTCTTTCCGCCTTTTCGAGTTCCTCCCGGACAAACCCGATCACTCCCTCCAGGTCCTCGGGATGAAACCACCGAAACTCGATATCCCCGCGAAACCAGGTAATCTGCCTCTTGGCATAGCGGCGGGTGTCCCGCTGGATCAAGTCGACGGCCGATTCCAGGGACAGCTTGCCGTGAAGAAAGGCGACGATCTGCCGATAGCCCAGGGACTGCATGGGCTTCAACCCCGGGTCGCAGCCCATCTCGAGCAGGCGGCGAACCTCGTCCACAAACCCGCTCCCCATCATCCATTCCACCCGCCGGTTGATCCTCTCGTAGAGTTCCTGCCGATCCCGATGGAGGCATACCTTGATGGTCCGGTAGGGCCTTTGGGAAAAACCATGCTGTTCCTGCCGGCCGGACAGGGGCCTGCCCGTCAGGCGAAACACCTCAAGTGCCCGAAGAATCCTCTGGCGGTCGTGGGGATGGAGCCTTCGGGCCAAAGTGGGATCCACCCGAGAGAGCTCCCCGAACAGGGACTCCAGGCCCTTCTCTCGTTCCTCTCTGCGGATCTCCGCCCGAATTCCTTCGTCCGAGGGGGCCCCCTCGCACAAACCCCGCGTGAGAGCTTTCATGTAGAGGCCGGTGCCACCGACCACCAGCGGGAGGACTTCCCTCCGGTGGAGTTCGTGGAGGACGGCTCGTCCCATGCGGAGGTAACGGGCGGCATCGAAAGGTTCGTCCGGGTCGGCCACGTCCAGGAGATGATGGGGAATTCCAGCCCGTTCCTCCCTGGTCGGCTTGGCCGTGCCAAGGTCCATGTAGCGGTAAATCTGCATGGAATCAGCGTTGACGATTTCACAGCCCAGGCGGGCGGCCAGTTCCAGGGAGACGGCCGTTTTGCCCACGGCGGTGGGGCCCGCAAGGAGAATGACCGGCTGGGAAAAGGCGGGTCTTTCCATGGAGGGCCCTAGGTTCGCCGAAAAAACCGGGCGATTTCGGGCAACGTCAGCTTGTGCCAGATGGGACGCCCGTGGGGACAGGTGGGGGGGATCTTCATGCGGTCCAGGGTTTCAAGCAGGTGGCGGATCTCCTGGGGGGTCAACCTTTGCCCGGCACGAACGGACCCATGGCAGGCCGCAGTTTTTGCCAGGACCGCCGGAAAATCCCAGCGGGCGGTCTTCTCCTCTTCCTGGGTCGTGCTCAGAAACTCCCGAAGCAGTTCATCGGGACGGCACGGGCCCAGGACAGAGGGGGCCGTATGGACGAGAAAACTGTCTTGACCGAAGGGTTCCACCCCAAAACCCGCTTCCTCCAGTTGAGGCAGCCAGCGGCGCAGTACGGCCGCTTCCCGGGGCAGAAGGTGAAGCACCACCGGATGAGTGAGCCGTTGGCCCCCGGCCGACGGGGATTTGGCCGAGAGCTCCTCGTAGAGGATCCGCTCATGGGCTGCGTGCTGATCGATGAGAACCAGGCCGTCGGGGGACTCCAAGAGGATATAGGTGTTGGCAAGCTGCCCCAGGACGTGGAGGGAGGAAAAGGGATGGCGGAGGGGCGCCGACGGGAACCGGTCTCGCCCATGCTCCTCTCCGCCCGCTTCCCCGGAATCGAGAGGTTCAGGGGACCCCTCTGCCCGCATCGATTGGGAGACGTTTGCCGAAACGTCAGGCTGACCGACCAAGGACCCCTCGATCCGGCTCTGTCTTTCCATGGAATGGTATTGCCGCCGGGTCCACAGGGACTCGGGCGCAACGGGCCAGGAAGTCCCCTTCCCGGCGTCCATGACGGACGATCGATTCACCAGGGCTTCCCGAATGACGTTTCGGACCGTCTCGAGGACTTCCCCGGGATTCCGGAAACGGACCTCTCTCTTGGTGGGGTGAACGTTCACATCCACGAGCCCGGGAGGCAGATCCACAAAGAGCACCGTCACGGGATATCTGCCTGCGGGCAGCATGGTGTCGTAGGCACTCAGAACGGCGCGGGTCAGGGTTCGTTCCCACACCGGCCGGCCGTTGACGAACACAAACAAGGAATGGGTGTTGGCGCGCCGGAGTTCCGGAACTCCGGCCAGCCCTCGAACCGACAGGGAGGCGCCGGACCCGGAAAAGGGCCGAAGCTTCCGGACCGAGTCCGGCCCCAGGACCTGTGCCGCCCGCTCCTCGAGGTTTCCCGAGGGGAGGAAGTCGTACTGGAGTCTCTCTTCCTGGAAGAGCTGAAGATGAATCCCCGGATGTGCCAGGGCCAGCCGCAGAAAGTGGTCCGAAACGTGGGACATCTCCGTGTCCACGGAACGAAGAAACTTGCGTCGGGCCGGGAGATTGAAAAAAAGGTCCCGGACGGTGATCATGGTCCCCACGGGACAGCCCGTCTCCCGCACATCCCGGAGGACCCCACCTTCCACCCGGATCTTGACTCCGCACATGGAGTCCCCGTCCCGGGTCACCAGCTCGAACCGACTCACCGCCGCAATGCTCGGCAACGCCTCCCCTCGAAACCCCAGGGAGCTGATGGCCTGCAGGTCTTCCGCCGCACGGATCTTGCTCGTGGCATGCCGCTCGAGGGCCAGGAGGGCGTCTTCCGAGGACATGCCCGTTCCCGTATCCGCCACTCGAATCTCTTTTCGCCCTCCCTGGAGCACATGAACCGAGATGCGCCTGCCGCCAGCATCGATGCTGTTCTCCATGAGTTCCTTGACCACGGCGGAGGGTCGCTCGACCACCTCCCCGGCCGCGATCTGATTGCAGACGATATCGGGCAGTATAACGATTTTTCCCATCTTATTCTCACTTTACATTTGGTTCTTCCTGCCTCTTTGGGGTATAGAAGCTTGCAGAGGACAAGACCGGACGGCAGCAGCCCTGCCCCCAAGGACACAGACAGGTGATTCAACGGCAGCCACTCTGGGGAGAACGCACGAATGCAACCGAACCCTTACCAATCCCTCGTGAGTCTTCTCAGTAACATACTGGAAGCGTACACAACAGCCTTTTTCATTTGGGATCCCAAGGACCGGCAACTCAAACTTGCGGCTTCCCAAACCCTGAGCAAGCATCTTCCCGATCGAATCACCCTGCCCATGGAGAAGAGCGGGATCCTTTCGCAGGTCTACAAAATGGGCCAAACAGTCCACCTGGACAAGGTGCACGAAGCTTCCTCGAACCTGGCTACGACCGTTCCCTTTTATCGCGAGGGGGAGTCTCACATCAAAGGCCTTTTCGCCATGCCCGTGGGAGACGGTTCCGGGGTTCTCTACGTGGACACCAAATACAGCTGGGGGTTCAACGACAAACAGCAGAAGTGGATACGAGAAATCGCCTCCGTCCTGGGGGAACTGGTGGAACGCCAGAATCGCCTGGGCCGGCAGAAGACCTACGGACGCATTCTCGAGCTTCTTCATTCCCTGGACCAGGCGACCCTGAAGCATGGTCCTATCGAGGAGTATTGCGGTGAGGTGGTTCAGCAGCTCACGCGGTTTCTGGATGCAGAATACGGATTTCTCGCCGTCCGGGAACCCAACGAAGCCCATCCCTACCTCTTTGCCTGCACGCCCAACGTGCCGCGCAACCTTCTCTCCCAGCGATTCCTGACAAAGCAGGGTCTGGTGGGATGGGTCTTCGAGAATCTCAAGCCCCTGGTAATCCCCCGGATGAACCCTCAGAGTCCGGAGCACTTCCTGTTCGGCCCTTCCGAAGCCCTTCCTCACCATGGGACCTTCTGGGGAATGCCTATCGAACTCTCCCTGGGTCATGCCGTCGTGTTGTCCTTCCTGACCCGAACCCCAGGGGAATGGTCGGCGGACGACCAGTACGCCCTCTCCCACGTGCTGCTTTTCCTGAATCTTTTCCTCGATCGATTCTATCTTCAGGACGAATGCAAACACCTCCGGTGCTACGACTTCTCCACCGGTCTCTACAACGCTCCGGCATTCGAATCGAGAATGGAAGCCCTTCTTTCCGTTTCCATGCAGGAGAGCAGCCCTTTGACCTTCACCCTAGTCCAGTTCGAACCGTGGCAACTGCTCTGGACCAAAGCTTCTCCCAGGGAAGTGCGCCGCTACCAGATGGAACTGGCCTCCATCGTCTGCGAATCCCTGCCCTCCAACAGCCTGGTGGGACAGTTGGCGGAAAACCGGTTCGGCCTTTTGCTTCCTGGCACAACTCTCGAGGAAGCCAGGAATCACCAGGCCCACCTCATGGAGTTCGATTCCAGGGGGGTCGCCGGGAGGACCAAAGGGATTCGCCTCAAACCTTACATCGGCATGGTCGCGTTCCCCCAGGACGGGACACGTATCGAGGAATTGTGGCCGACGGCCCATCAGCGCCTCTACGCCGCCTTTCGGGCAAAAACCACCTATATGGGCTAACAAAGCAATTGACCATTGAAACCATTGTTTTATAGACTCTGTCACCGTTGAAATCTGCTTCCACCGGCAGGGACAGGAAGGGTCATACAGGAAGGGTCATAAATGTTGGATCGACTACTGAGCTATTTCTCCAAGGATCTGGCGATGGACCTGGGCACCGCCAACACGCTGATCTACCTGCGCGGCAGGGGAATCGTGCTCAACGAACCCTCCGTCGTGGCCATCAACCAGGACAGCCACCAGGTGATCGCCGTCGGTCAAGAAGCCAGAAGCATGATCGGGCGTCACGGGCAGCGCGTGGTGACCATACGGCCTCTCAAGGACGGCGTCATTGCGGACTTTGAAGTGACCAGCGTCATGATCAAGTATTTCCTGGCCAAGATCCTCAAGAGGCGCCAGCTGGTGCGCCCCAAGCTCGTGGTGGCCGTCCCCACCGGCATCACCGCCGTGGAGAAACGGGCCGTGATCGAAGCGGCGGAGCAGGCGGGAGCAAGGCACATCCATCTCATCGAGGAACCTATGGCGGCGGCCATCGGTGCGGGACTTCCCATCGACAAACCCTTCGGAAACATGGTGGTGGACATCGGTGGAGGCACAACCGAGGTGGCGGTCATCTCGATGTTTGCCGTTGCCTACAGTGAATCCGTTCGAGTGGCGGGGGATGAAGCTAACGAGGCCATTCTCCGCTACATGCAGCGGGAACGCCAGATGATCATCAGCGAAGTCCTGGCGGAGAATGTAAAAATGAAGATCGGGACCGCCGCCCCCCTGGAAGGGCCGCAATCCATGGAGATTACGGGAAAGGAAATCCTGACGGGAATCCCCAGGACATTCACCGTCACGGACGAGGAAATTCGGGAAGCCATTCGAGAACCGGTGATGGCCATTGTGGAATCCGTCAAGCGAGCTCTGGAAAAGACCCCCCCGGACCTGGCCTCAGACATCCACGAAAAAGGTTTCTGGCTTGCGGGAGGAGGAGCTCTCCTCAAAGGGCTCGATCTGTTATTGTCTCAAACCACCAACCTCAAGGTGAACATCGCCGAGGACCCCCTCACCGCCATCGTCCGGGGTGCGGGAGCCGTCATCGATCAAATGGACTACTACCGGCAAGTTTTCATCAATTGATCGAACTCCGCCCCTGAAATCTCCCGACTCCCCGATCGATGTGGAAAGGACCGACGGGAACCAGGCTTTCGAATGAACCCGCTCGGCGGCAGCGGAGAAACGAAACCTGCAGGGCCCTAGGAAGGATCGTCTCTTTTTCCTCCGGGGAGGAGACGGAGTTTCTGCCTCTGCCGGCAGTGGAACCAGTCTTTCAGCCATTCCCGCCACGCCCGTTTTTCCTCTTCCACCGCTTCCAGGTATCGGCGTCTTCGTTCCTCCTGCAACGTCTCCTGGGCTCGGATCTCTTCCCTCACCTTCTTCAGTCGGTGGTAGGCCAGGAAAGAGGACCAGAATTTCTGGTTGAGGGGGGACCCGTAGATATTTTCGAGGTCCTGTTTCATGCGGTGGGCATTGTGCTCTAGCAAAAACCGTTCCAGGTCGAACAGCTCTTCGGACGGCAGGTAGTACGGGGAATCCTCCCAGAGTTCGATGGCATTGAAGAGCTCCTCCAGAAGCTTCCTGTCGTCCATCGTTTTCCTTGGGGGCACCGCAGACTCCTCTGGGCCTTCGTGTCATTTGACATTGACACCTTCAAGCGTCTATATCTATTCTAGAACCTCACCCAAGGGATGAAAACAAAAAAATGAGAGCCCAACTATGTACGTCGGCTGGAGCATGAAGTCCGATCCCATCACGGTGACTCCCGAGACTTCCGTATTCAGGGCTCGAGAGATCATGGATGCGCACCGGATTTCCCACCTGCCCGTCACCGACAGAAAGGGGCGGCTGGCGGGGATCGTGACGGACCGGGACATCAAGGAAGCCTGGGCATCTCCGGCCACCACCTTGAGCATTCATGAACTCGCGTACGTGTTACAGAAACTCACCATCGCCAACATCATGACTCGGGACGTCGTCACCGCCACCCCCGACATGCCCATCGAGCAAGCCGCCCTCATCATTCATGACAAGAAGATCGGGGCCCTGCCGGTGGTGAAAGGGGACCGGCTGGTGGGAATCATCACCACCACGGACCTTATGGAGGTCCTGCTCACAGCCCTGGGCATGAGCGAGGACAGCAGGCGGGTATCTCTTCTGGTCAAGCACCGAAGCGAGGTGTTCGCCGAGGTGGGTCTACGGATGAAGGAGGCGGGCATCACCATTCGGAGCATTGTAACGGTTCCCCTCCAAGGCCACACGGATATCTGGCAACTGATCTTCCGGGTGGGCCTCGCCGATTATGAAAAGGCGCTCAAAATCCTTGGGGACGGCGGATTCAAAGTGCTCACGGACTACGCCGAGGACTTGGCCCCTTACCTGCCCATGTAGGTAAAAGAAAGACTTTTTGTGGCCGAACTCATCCATTTGCCCCGCCGGCTGCCCCCAAGGGACAATCTCATTGTCTCGACTCCCCTGGAATTTCGCCGGGGAGAATGGCGGCGTGGTTTTACCATGATGTGCACCCGCCTGGAATCCGCCCGGTACGAGGCGCATCTCGAGGAGGCGCTGAAGACGACGGGCCATCGCCATGCGGCCACGCTCCCGACCCATTTCACCCTGGACGGCGGATATCACTACACCCTCCTGGGACTTTTCCGATACCGCAGGGATGAAGGCCGGATGCGCCGCGTCTACCGGCTGGCCGGGCTCATGGAATGTGTGACCAGTGCGCCTTCTCCCATCCTGCGAACGGATTTGCTGCGGCGCTTCTATCGGACGATCCTGGAGGAGCGGGAGGAACTGAAGGTGGTCTGGAGAGGGAGGACCAGTCACTTTCTCTTTCCCCTTCATCCCGAGTACTACAATCCCAATCTTTTCCTCCATGCAGTAGCCGCCGCCGGATCCCTGAAGGACCTGTTCGAGGCCGTCCGGGCACAGACCGACGCTCAGTTCGCACTCCTTGCCGGCAATTACGTTTTCTACGTCCCGGAAAACTTTCCGACCCCGGATGCTGAAGATCCGCGCGGGAATTAGCTTGCAACCTCGACACGGGCCTGGAATGTTCGGCGGCATGACGCCGAACGCCCGTCCATTCGCCCGCCGGGTGGAATTCACACTCTGGTCGGGGAGGGTGGAAGAACACGGCTCCCCATGCATCGAGGCTTGAACTCAGACAGGTGGGGTATGAAAGACAAAAGATTCATCGGCATAGACCTTGGCGGCACTCATCTGCGGTCGGCTCTGGTGGACGGCGGCGGAACCATCCTCGAACATCGCAAGATCGGCATAGGTTCCGTCGAAGATCCACGAAACCTTTCCTTGAGGCTCATCAATGAGTGTCGGCTCCTCCTCGAGGAATCCCAAAGGACGAATCGAAAGGTGGAAGCGGTCGGCATGGGAGTCGCCGGCAAGATCGACAGCCGGCGAGGTACGGTGATTTTCTCACCCAATCTGCCCACCGTGAGAAACTATCCCCTGGGACTCGAGCTTCAGGAGGCCCTCGGGATCCCTGTTTTCATGGAGAACGATGCCAACGCGTTCGGGGTGGGAGAGGGTTGGGTCGGCGCCGCCCGAGGAATTCCCAACTGGGTGGGGCTCACCCTGGGAACAGGTGTCGGCGGATGCCTGCTTTTCGACGGCCGCCTGTGGCAGGGGGACCACTTGGGCTTCTCGGGGGAGATCGGCCACATGATCGTGGATCCCCATGGACCTCGATGCGGATGCGGCCTCCAGGGATGCCTGGAAGCCCACGCCTCCGGCTCCGCCCTGATGCGGGGAATCGAGGAAGCCATTGAGAAGGGCCACGGGGTGAGTCCGCCGTTGCGGAAGGATTGGGAACAGGGGAGGCTCAACCCGGAGCGCATCCATCAATACGCCCGAACGGGAGAACCGGCAGCCCGGGAACTCTTCCGGAGGATGGGATGGGCCCTGGGCTTGGCCCTTGCAAGCCTGTTCACCGTGCTGGGTGTTCGCCATGCTATCCTGGGCGGAGGGGTCAGCGCCTCCTGGGACCAGTTCCACGGATTCCTCCTGGAGAGCCTCTCGAGGTATTCCTCCATGCTGGACCCTAAAGACGCCGTCGTTCGTCGAAGTGAATTGGGGGATCGAGCCGCACTCCTGGGCGCAGCCAGGCTGGCCTGGGAAAGGTACAATCAGGAATCGCGCGGTTCGCGTGTCCAAGGCAGGGAGGCCTAACCCCGGCCCCCAACCCCCAGGCCGGATCAACCTTCCTCGTGCCGCCCGGACGGCGGGATGCCCTCTTTTGCGCAGAACCTGCCCCCGGGGCGATCCCGCCTCGAGGTCATTGCCTTCCATCCATTCCAGGAAACATCCACACGTCCACTATCCCCCGATGGAGAACATCGGGCGGCTGATACACCTGCGAAAGACCTCGCTGTCCAGGGAATGCCTTTCGGGCTTGTCGACGATGGCCTTCCGGATGATTTCCACGATCTGTTCATCCGGAATCCCCCGGCGTAAGGGGGTTCGAAGATCCACCTCGGTTCGCGAAAACAGGCAGGTACGCAAACCTCCGTCTGCAGTCACCCGCAGCCGGTTGCAGGTGGGACAGAAGTGGTGGCTCACGGGGCTGATGATCCCGATCTTTCCCAAAGCGCCCTGGAACTGGAAATGGTCGGCCGGACCGTTGGTGTCGCCGTCTTTCTGGACCACGATGAGGGGAGCCACACGGGAGAGCCTCCGCAGGATCTCGTCCGCGGACAGGAATCGCCGGTCTCCCGCTTCCGCCTGAAAAGGCATGAATTCGATGAAACGCACATGGAAGGGAAATTGGAACGTCAGCCTGCCCAAATCCTCGATTTCATCGTCATTGATGCCCCGCATCACCACGGCGTTGAGCTTGATGGGATGGAACCCGATCTCCTGGGCTTTCACGATGCCGTCCCACACCTGATGGAAGCAGTCCCCGTGGGTGATGGCCGCGTATTTGTCGACCTGCATCGTGTCCAGGCTCACATTGATCCGTTTGATGCCGGCTTCGAACAGGCCTTTGGCGAAATGAGACAACAGTACGCCGTTGGTGGTAACGCTCAGGCTCTTGAGACCCGGGAGTGCCGCGAGGCCTTCACACAAGTAGAGCAGGTCCTTTCGCACCAGGGGTTCCCCGCCCGTGATGCGAATCTTGCTGATGCCCATGGCCGTGACGATTCGGCCCAGGTGAAGGATTTCCTCGTACCGGAGGATTTCCTGGTGGGTGAGCTTCCGCACCCCTTCCCGGGGCATGCAGTAAGTGCATCGCAGATTGCAGCGGTCGGTGATGGAGAGCCTCAGATAGTCGATACAGCGCCGGTAGGGATCCTGGGGAGGGGGAATCATGAACCGTTCCTTCCGCATTGAAGCGCTTCCCCTGGGGGCGGTCCTCCTCCCTCCAGGGAGGTTCTTTGCCTTGATTTGCGGCGAACACTTCACCCCCCGACCCCTCCGTACACGAACAGGACCGAAACTTCCACTGCCGGGGGAACGCCGCTCCCGGCACTATAACGGAAAAACCCCGGATAAGCCAGCCCAATGCAAAACGCTCGAACCTCCCTTGCGCCGTTTTGTCACACATCCTTCTTGATGTCCAAGAGTCGTGTGCCGTCCAGGGCATCCAGGCCTTTGACCCGGATGACGTTTCCCCGTATCTCGAGGATCTCTACCAGGTCGGCGCCGATGGGATTGGGCCGATGAGGGCTTCTGGTGGCGAAGACTCCCCGAAGAGGCCGGGACAGGTCTCCCCGCGGGTGAACCTGCAGTCGTTTCCGGTCTCCCAGGTGAAGCCAGTAGAGGATCAGCACTTTTCGTCCCACCTCGAGCCCAAGCATGGCATCGAGATACTTCGGGTCTACCACGAGCTCTCCCTCGACCCCCGCCTCACTTCCGAGGGGAGGCGCCTCCTCGAGGGTGCGCAAGGGACTGCGGATGATCCCGATGGGCTCGACGACGATGGGCTCTTCCATCTTCATCCCCCATCACCCTTCCAGCCCCGGCAAACCCATGAGGCGCTCCCCGAGCAGACTGAAACGATGCTGGAGCTTGTCGTTGTTGATAGCGATGGCCAGAGCCTTCGTGCTTCCCACCAGCACCATCAGCTTCCTGGCCCGGGTAATGGCCGTGTAGAGGAGGTTTCTCTGAAGCATCATGTAGTGTTGGGTGAGAAGAGGAAGGACCACGGCGGGGTATTCACTTCCCTGAGCCTTGTGAACCGTCACTGCATAGGCCAGGACGAGTTCATCCATTTCGGAAAAATCATAGACCACCCTGCGGCCGTCCATCTCCACATGGACCTCCTGGTTTTCTGTGTCGATCTTTCGGATGCGCCCCAGGTCCCCGTTGAACACGTCCTTGTCGTAATTGTTTCGAATCTGCATGACCTTGTCCTGGACGCGAAAGACCTGGCCTCCTCTTTCGAGAGACACGGTCTGGGGATTGAGGGCCTCCTGGAGAAGGCTGTTCAACCTCTGGGTCCCGATCACCCCTCGGTGCATGGGGCTCAACACCTGGATCTCGTCCACGGGATCGAGGTGGAACCGGGCCGGAATCCTCTCGGAACACAGGCGTAGAATGACCTGGACGGCTTCCTCGGGATCTTCCTTCTGAATGAAGTAAAAGTCCTGCAGTCCCCGGGATTCGGACCGGAGCACGGGGAACTTCCCCTGCTGGACCAGGTGGGCATTCACGATGATCTTGCTTTCCCGCGCCTGTCGAAAGATTTCGGTAAGCCGTACCACGGGAAATTGCCCAGAACGGACGATTTCCTGGAGGACATTTCCAGGTCCCACCGAGGGCAGTTGGTCCGCATCCCCCACCAGCACCAGGGTCGCGTGGGGAGAGACTGCTTTTAAGAGATGGTGAAGAAGCAAAATATCCACCATTGAGGTCTCGTCCACGAGGACGAGGTCTGCGGGCAGGGGTTTTTGCTCGTTGCGCTGAAAACCACCCTGGGGGCTGAATTCCAAAACTCGATGAATGGTGCGGGCTGTATAGTGAGTGGCTTCACTCAGGCGCTTGGCTGCCCTTCCTGTGGGAGCCGCCAGGCAGACACCGGCCTTCATGCGCTTGAACACGGCTAGGATGGCTCGAACCAGGGTGGTTTTCCCCGTTCCCGGTCCTCCGGTGATCACCACCACCTTGTCGGTGAGGACTCGTCTTACGGCTTCCTCCTGGAGGGGAGCCAACCTGAAGGGAAGTTCCTTCTGCAGCCACCGGAGCGCTTCTTCTTGATCCACCTTGCGCTGAAGCGCCTGGAAGGTCTTGAGGTGGACCAAGCGTTTGGCTACCTGGGTTTCCGCCAGGTAAAGGCCTCTCAAATAGATGGCTGTCTTGTCCCCGAAGGTCTGGCTGACTTCAGGAGACAAAGGCTGGGCAACGATGTGACGACCGGCAATTAGTCGGTCCAGGGCCGATTCGAGGATGGCGGCCGGGATCTCCAGAAGCTCTCCGCATTTCTCCAGGAGTCGGCTCCGTGGGACGCATGCGTGCCCCTCATCCATGGCCTGCTGCAGAAGGTAAAACACCCCTCCCTCGGCCCGAAGGGGCGAGTCTACGGCAAACCCCAGGTTTCCCGCGATCTTGTCCGCCGAGAGGAACCCGATACCGGGCACCTCCATGGCCAACCGGTACGGGTTCTCCTTCACCACATCGAGGGAACCTTTTCCATAGTGCTTGAAGATCCGCACCGCATACCCGGCGCTGACTCCATGGCCCCGCAGGAACACCATCAATTCCCGGATGTCCTTCTGGTCTTCCCACGCCTTCTGGATCTGCCTCAGCCGATAGGCTCCAATCCCCTCCACATCGAGAAGCCGGTGAGGTTCCAGGTCGATGACCTCGAGGGTCTTCTCCCCAAAATGGCTCACGACGCGAGTAGCCATGACGGGGCCGATCCCCTTGATCAGTCCGGACCCCAGGTATTTTCGGATTCCCTCCACGGAATCGGGCGCCGCCGTCTCATATCGATCCACTTTAAACTGCAGACCGAATCGGCTGTGGTGATCCCAGTCCCCCTCCATGCGAAGAACTTCTCCGGGGGTCACTGAAACAAAATTGCCCACCACCGTGATGGGAACCTTTTGGCCGGGCAGCTTGACCCTGAGAACGCAATAGCCGTTTTCTTCATTGCTGTAGGTGATTCGCTCGATGCGTCCGTGCAATTTTTGAGTCATGTCACCTCTCAGGCAAGTCCCCTTGGAGCTCGATTGCCGAGCCGGAATTCCCAACCGAGTTGACCCTTGTGAAAATGTATCATCTTTGAGTTCGAGAACCTACTGGAATCATGGATAAATATCACTTTGACAATCTCCCGGCCCATGATATATAGGATCAAATCTTTCCGGGGGCGCTCTGAAAACATCGATGCGCACCTAGGGGAGCGGTGGCCTTCGAGCTTTCGCAATAGGGGAAAGGGAGGGGGCTTTGCGGTTGTGAACTTCCGAGGGCAGGTGAGAGGCCAACCCATGTCGCTGTACATCAAAACCGAAGATTACCGTAAGCATGGAATCAGCAAGTATTCAGACCTGTCGTTGATTCGAGCCGTTGTGCAGAAGGAGCTCAATATCGACCGAGTCTTCGTGTCCTTTGTGAACAAGCATGAGTATATCCGGGTGGATTTTCTTCGCCCCCGCCCTCCGCGACGCCCGAGAGGACGCCACCACCACAGGAGCGAGAAGACGGGCCAGGAATCCAAGGAGGCCTGAGGCAGGGGCATCCGCCGCGAAAGCGCCCTCTTTCGACAAATCCCGGTTCATCCCGTCTCGAACATGGGGACTGTGTCGTTCCCGATGTTCCGATCCTCCCCCTCGGATGAAAAACCCGCAAGCCATCACATAAAATGAAAGACCGTGACCGTATCGAGGATGAAATCCATCGAGACGAGACCACGGTCTGTTTTCTCCCGACCTACCTTGAAGAGCCGTCCATGCCGGGTTGTTGTCCCTCCGCGCCCCCTCCCCCTCTTGCTCCGCCCGGCGAAAGCAGGCATCCAGGCAATGAACGGCCTGCATTCCTGCTCTCTTTGAGCCGACGCACCCAAAACACGGAAGCTTTTCCGACGGGTTTTCGGAAAAGCCGTGACCTTACCGGATAACCCATCTATTCGATAGGATCGGTTCGACCATCGAACCGGGCAAAGTTGGATTGGGTCTTATCCACCATGAATCCACCTCCACCGACATAGAGCCGGTCATCCAGGACGGCCAGGCACTTGACCCCCGTCGCCGATACGTTGGGGGCCCAGGAGGTGGGGCTGCCGGTGGAAGCATCCAAGCCGGCCACGCTGATTCGGGACTGCCCTCCCATGGTGCTGAAAAAGCCTCCGGCGTAAACCGTATCGCCGCTCACAGCCAGCGCAAGCACCCTCTGGTTGGGAGATGGCTGAAAGGAGGACGCATTCCCGGTCGCCACGTCTAAGGCGGCGATGTGGGTCCGCGACTGGCCGCCGATCGAGGAGAAATTCCCTCCGACATATACCATGTCACCGCTCACGGCCAGGGCGGCTACCTCGTAGGTGCCGCTGGTGCCGGGATTCCAATCGGTGGCGGCGCCCGTCGCGGCGTCCAGGGCGGCGATTCGGCTCCGCGACTGCCCCCCGATGCTGGTGAACGTTCCACCTGCGTAGACCCGGTCACCCTTCACTCCGAGGGCCTCTACCAGGTTGTCGGCCCCGGGGTTCCAATTGGTGGCGACACCCGTCGAGACGTCCAGGGCGGCGATTCGATTCCGCGACTGCCCCCCGATGCCGGTGAAGCGACCTCCCGCATACACCGTGTCGCCGTTCACCAGGAGGGTCAGCACCTCGCGATCTGCTCCTGGGTCCCAATCGGTGGCGGCGCCCGTCGCGGCGTCCAGGGCGGCAACGTAGTTCCGCGGCCTGCCACCGATGTTGGTGAAGCGACCTCCCGCATACACCGTGTCGCCGTTCACCGTCAGGGCCAGAACCGTGTTGTCGGCCCCGGGGTCCCAGGAAGTGGCCTTGCCGGAGGCATCCAGTGCCGCCAGGTTGTTGCGTGCGTAGCCTCCCATGCTGTTGGCCGTTCCCCCGACGTATACGGTCCCGCCGCTTGCCGCCAATGCCGTCACCGTGCCGCCGGTGCCGCCGGGGTTCCAATCGGTGGCGCGGCCCGTAGCCGGATCAACGGCGGCCAGGTGGCTGCGCGCCTCCCCCCCGATGCTCGTGAAGCTCCCTCCGACGTAGACGGTCGCAGCGTTTGCCGCCAGGGCGTATATATAGCCGTTTTGGTCAGGATCCGGGTTCCAGTCGGTGGCATCCCCGGTGGATGCGTCAAGAGCGGCAAGGAATCTGCGGGATTGCCCCCCGATGCTCGTGAAGAAGCCTCCTGCGTAAATCGTTTCTCCGTTCACCGCCAGGGCATACACGGAGCCATTGGGGTCGGGGTTCCACGACGTTGCGTGTCCATAAGCGTCGATAGCCGCAAGCCCTCGTCGATTGGTTCCTCCGATGTGGAGGAAATTTCCACCCACGTATAACGTGTTGCCTCCGACCGCCAGGGAGTTTACCGAACCGCTCGAATAAGGATCCCAAGGAGTGGCGTCTCCCGTGGATGCGTCCAGCGCGGCGATGTAACTCCTCGATTGGCCCCCGATCGTGCTGAAATCTCCTCCGACATAGACGAGACCGTCATTCACAACCAGGGCCGACACGGCGGCATCCGCGTTCGGGTCCCAATCCGTGACGGCACCGGTGGAAGCGTCGACGGCGGCTATACGGTTACGCTCCAGTCCACCGATCCGGGTGAAGCTTCCCCCGACGTAGACCGTGCCTCCGCTCACGGACAGAGCGGACACTTTGTCATTGGCATCGGGGTCCCAGGAAGGATCCAGACTGCCGTCGGACCGGATATGGGCCAGGTTGTTTCGCGTCGTCCCGCCGGCTTCGGAGAAGCTTCCTCCCACGAACCATCCGCCGGAACCGTCCGGGACAACGGCAAAAACCGTACCGTTGACGGCAGGATAGGTGGTTTGCATCGCCCCGGTGGATACATCGAAGGGCACACCGCAGCCCGTATAGGGTCCCACGTAGGAGAATAATCCACCGATGTAGGTGGTATCCCCGGTGGTGGCCACCGCGTACACGGTCCCGTTGGTAAACCAGGTGTTCCGGTTGGATGTATTGGAGAGGGGCATGGCCGTGTACTCTCCCGCGGCTGTGGTGGTCCGGCCGCTTGCGACGGTGACCGTGCTGGGTCCGGGAGCGGTCCAGCCGGAGAGGTCCTTGAACGAGATCTCGTGGGAACCGGCGGAAAGGTTGTCGAGCGTGGTCCCGCTTTCCTGCCACGCCCCTCCGTCCGCCCTCCACCGGGCGCCCGCATTGACCGCACTCTCTGGGGAGATCGTCACCTTCAACGATCCGTCCCGCGTATACGTTCCCTTGACCGTGACGGACCTGCCGCTGTCAACGGTCACCGTTCGGGCGGCCTCGGGCGTCCAGCCCCGGAGGTCCTTGAAGGATATTTCATGGGAACCGGCGGAAAGGTTGTCGAGCATAGTCCCGCTCTTCCTCCAGGCCCCTCCGTCCAGCCTCCACCTGGCACCGGCACTGACGGCCCCCTTCGGGGAGATGGTCACCTTGAGAGACCCGTCCGGAACATAGCTCCCGATGATGGTTGTGGTCTTGCCGGCTTTCACCGGGACCTTCATGACCGTGGGAGGGGTCCAGCCCTTGAGGTCTTTAAAGGCAACCTCGTGGGGACCGACCGAGAGGCCCTCGACCGTGGTCCCGCTTTTCCGCCAGGCCCCCGCGTCCACGCTCCACCGGGCACCGGCACCCACGGCCCCATCCGGCGAGAGAGTCACCTTCAGGGACCCGTCCGTGCGGTATTTTCCGACAACGGTCGAGGTCCCTCCGCTCTTGACGACGACCTTCCGGGTCGCGGGAGTGGTCCAGCCGGAGATGTCCTTGAACGAGACTTGGTGGAGGCCCACCGAGACCTGAACCTTGGTCCCGGATGCCTGCCATGAGCCGTCGTCCACCCTCCATCGGGCCCCGGCATCCACGGCTTCCTGCGGTGAAATAGAGGTCTTGAGAAAACCCAGACCGTAGGATCCCTGGAAGTCCTGTCCGGCGACGTCCTTGCCCGCGATGTTCAGGGTCCTTTGCTCCGGTTTGAAAAGGTAGGAGGTCTTTGCCGGCTGGAGGGTATAAGTGCCGTTGGTCAGGCCGGTGAACCTGTAGGACCCGTCAGCCGCCGTTGTGGTGGTCTTCTTCGCGGTGCCGTCCAGGTTTACCGGGACGCTCGGAAGCGGCTCCCCGGCGGCTGTCTTCACACTCCCTGAAATAGAATAGGTCAGGCGGGTGCCAGCGAAATCGAGGCGGCGAATGGTGCTTCCCCCAAGAATGACCGACCTTTTCCCTGGATCGAAGATGCACTGGTCCATGCTGGGAGTGATCGTGTATGATCCCCGGGCAAGCCCTATAAAAGCATAGGTACCGTCGAAATCCGTCTGGGTGGTCCCCGAATCCGTCCCGCTCAGGGTGAGCGTCACCCCCGCCAGGGGGGATCCTTTTTCCGTCACAATTCCCATGAGATTGTACCCCGGCTCCCCCCGCACGGGCCAAACGTGGTTGGCCCGTAACTTTTGATCGAATTGGTGAGGGCCGGCATTGGGCCCCGAAACCTCGAATATAATGGCGTAATCCTTGTATCTGAGGCCGCTGTCGGACGTCCAAAACCAGTTGGAGTACGTGTTGGGGTCGGCCGGGAGGATCGCCACCCCCCGAAATACAGACGAACCATTGTCCCAATTCACGGTGCTGAGGGCTTCCATGACGTTGGGCAGCCGCCAATCCCCATGGCCCAGATAGTTTATCCCATTGAGGCACTGAATGTAGTCGAGGGCTTCCTGCCAGGTCATGTACGTGCTCAAGTCTTCATTGCACTCCCGGACGTCGGCCGTGGTGTTTTTTGCCCACATGAGGCCCGTTAGCTTGTCGGTGATGGTGTTATCTCCGTTGTCGACAGCACGGGCGGGCCAGTCGACACCGGGTCCCCCACGGCCGGGATACTGGTTCCACGGATTGGCCGGATATTCGCCGTCCGGCTTTCCAAAGGCACCTCCCCGCACGAACAACCATTGGGCGACGTCGCTCGGGCCCACATAGCCCGTTAACTTGGTAGCGGTACCCAGATGCACGCTCCAAAGGCAGAACAGAACGTGGGTACCCGTGTCGGAGACATACTGGCCCTCCGAGATCTCGAATCCGTTGTTGTTCAGGTATTCGGCACGGTTCTCCGCTCCGAGGTTCATCAGGGTCATGAGCTCGATGACGGTTGGGACCCGCCAGTCCATGTACCCGCATGGTCCCGAACCTCCGTTCAGGTCGTGCAGGTAGTCTGCCATTACTTCGTAGGCCATACTCACGTTTTGGGAGGTCCAGGTGAGACCCGTAAGCCGGTCCAGCAGGCAGCCCGTCCCCAGGGACTCGAACCGCGGGATCGGCCACTCGATTCCCGCCTGCACGCCGCCGTCCTGGCCGGTCCCCCCACAGCCGATCTCTTCGCCCATTTCGTCGAAACATTGGTCCTGTCCCGTTTTCTGGATGTTGACAGGATGCGCAGCCAAAACCAGGGTGGAAATGAAAACCAGGCACATCGCCAACAACAACCCGATCGCTCCGAGACCTTCTCTGCCTTTTTTCATGACGGACCCTTCCCCTTCGTTGTGACTCGATGTCGCCGCATGGAGAGGTCGCCTTCTCGCCCTTGTGGGAAAGGGAGACGTCTAACGCCTCTTCATCGCTGTCGCTGTTCGGTGCGCCCAAATCCTCGCGGGGCAGTTTCCCATGGAAAGTCCATAGCCCGTCAATCCCCGGGTCGGGGTATTTTCAGGGGATATTCGCCCCTCATCGGGTCACTCCGCCATGGGGCCTAGAACACATCCCCTCTTTCAGGGTCTTTTCGGAAAAGTTCAGAGGAGGCCCTTTCTGCCGGCCTTTCGGAGGGCCTGCCGGCGGTCTTTTGCCTGGAGTTTTCCATAGATCTTCTTGATATGTGCGTGGACGGTGTGGGGGCTGATGTGAAGCGAAACCGCGACTTCCTTGTAGGTAAGCCCTCTGCCGAGGCTACCGAGAATCTCCTGTTCCCTTCGGCTCAGGAGGTTCGCTTCCTCCGTTTCCTCGCCCTGGAGCTCCCGGATGACAAGACGGGCGACCTTCGGGCTCATAGGCGCCCCTCCCCGGTGCAGATTGAAGAGGGCTTCGATGAGTTCCCTGGGAGTGCACCCCTTCAGGATATACCCCGTAGCGCCGGCCTTGAGGGCCGCGAAAATGGTCTGCCTGTCCTCGAAGACGGTGTAGGCCATGATTTCGAGCTCCGGCAGCGCGTCTCTCGCGGCCCGGATGAGCTCGATGCCGGACATGCCCGGCAGCCCCAGGTCCACAAGCACGATGTCGGGAGAGCAATCCTTCAGAGAGACCAGGGCCTCTTCGGCGGTCCCGAACGTACCCGCCACCGTGATCCCGGACTCCATGCCCAAGATCAATCGGAGGTTTTCCGCCAACAGGGTATTGTCCTCAACGATGACGATCTTCATAAATGCACGCCTGACCCACCCCTTGGGTTAACATCTCCGGTTCCTTGTCCCCGGGGGAATGATTCACTGGAAGGGGGACTTCCAGGAGCACGCGCGTGCCGTGGTCCGATACCACCTGCAAACGTCCTCCCACCTCCTCCGCCCTGGCCTTCATATTGGAGATGCCCCTGCCCGTCCCCCTCCCTTCGGATCGTTCCAGCCCGATTCCATCGTCGTGAACCGAAAGCACGAGCTTTTCCCGGGTCGCCGTGAACACAACCTTCACCACCCTCGCACGGGAATGCTTGATAAGGTTGGTGAGTGCCTCCCTATATATCCTGAAGACATTGAGGAAAAGCAGGCTGCCCGGTTTTTCGTCGAGCAGGTCGCAGGAGGAGCATATCTCGAAACCCATCCGGTGGGCGTGGATCATAGTGCTTCCCAGGTGGCGCAATTCGCAGGTCAGCGCCTCCCAGTCGGCTTCGTTCGGGTCGAGGCTCTGCATGAAGCCTCTGATCTCGGACAGGCTTTCGCGGGAGAGGGATGAGATGGTCGCCAGGGTCTCCCGCACCTCGTCCAACGACTGCTTTTGCAGAGCCAGTTCAGCCAGAAGGCTTATGTTGGTGGTGATGCCTCCGATCCCATCATGGAGGTCTTTCACCATCTTTTCCTTCTCACGCATATGCCTCCGGGCTTCGGCCAGGCGGTCATGATGATGCTTCAGGTTCTCCTCGTAGAGGAGCGCATTTTCATAGGTCATCCTGGCCTGGGTGAGCAGGGTCTTGAGGACCGCCATGTCGTGCCGGGAATAGAACCGGCCTCCGGGGAGCCCTCCGAGGAGAAGCACGTGGTGCACTTCTTCTCCTTTCCCGACCGGAAGGGCTACGTAGAGATCGTTGTCCGGAAGCCGAGCCTCGAACGAACTTTCCCAGAGGTTGACCGGGCCGAGTTCCCCCTGAAACGGCTTCACAAAGTCCCGTGCATCCGGGTCCTCCCGGTGTACGGTCAGGATCTTGTCGGGCCGAAAGGCCTCATGGACCGCATCGGAAAAGGCCTTCATGGCGGCGGTCGGCGACAGCCCGCCGGCTTGTTCCACAAAAGAGGCAAGAACGGTCGCTTCGTCCAGGCGAGTCCGTTTGAAGAGCTTTCGGACCAGGAACCGGACCCTGTCTCTCAAAGCGGCGTACAGGGCGATGGCTAGAGCCACGGACAAAAGCCCCTGGACAGCCGGACTCATGTCCATGGACCTACTGAAATGAGAGGCCAGCAACCCCATGAAGGTCAAATCCGCAATGCTCAGCAGCAGCAGCGTGATCGTGTAGACATAAGCTCCCTCGAGAAAAGCGTCGATATCCAGGAGACGGTATTTCTGTATCGCAAAGGCCATGGACACGGGAATGCAGACCACGAAGGCGGCTGGGATGGTATCCTTCATGAGCCGATCGCCCGTGACCAGCATGGGAATGGCGTTGATGACAACCCATGGAGCGAGCCCGAAGACGAACCCGACACCAATCCAACGCATTTGTTGACGCTCGATGGGCTGCCTGTAGGTGAAAAAGGCCTGGACAACGGCCAGGGCGGCCAGGGGTCCGTACAATGCCAGGAGAAAATTGATGATCCGGATGTCGAGTGAAGCCGCGACAAGGACATTGAGTGCATAGAAGAGATACGCGAGGGCGGGGAAACGATCGAGGAACCTTCGCTTGCGGGGAATCAGAAGGGAAAGATGCAGGACAAACGCATTGCCGAGCAGCAGTGAAATGATGTTCGAGATGTTGTTCACGGCCAGGTAGACGGGATCGTAAACGATTTCACTCATGAGGGAGGTGGCGTTGGTCACGAATACCAGCATGAGGAACATGCACATGCCAAAAAAGACGATACCTTGCTCACTTGCCTTCTGCTTGTAGAAGACAATCGTGCCCACCAGGAAAAAAACAATGCCCGCAAAAAGGTGCAACACTTCAAGGTGGGCGAGAAATTCCAGGCCGGCCTTCCTGGGAGTTGTGAAGACCTGAACGATCCGGCCGTCGCGTTCCACGATGAACGGGACCGGTGGGTTCATCAGGGTGCGGAAAACGTCCTTCTTGATCCTGAGCCACTCGAAGAGCTCGTTCTTCCCATGGATATAGATATTGTCCGTCAGTAAATGGGTGAATCCCACATCGAGGTCCCCCATGCGCAGGATCACATCCCCCGGCTTGAGGGGGCTCCAGGGAGAGGAGGTCAGGACATGATAGCGGTGGTCCGCTTGGCTCCAGGCCGTGGTGATGCCCAGAACGGGAGCGTTGTGAAGATGATGGAAGGCGAAACTCAAAAGGAGTAGAAAGGCGATCATCAAGATACTTACGAGAAAGGGCTGTCTGCGGGACATCAATCCTTTCCTCGAACGCGAAGCCGTATCTGATCCCGGACGAAACCGAGTTCCCCACACCGGAAAATACTCGATTCCATTTGACAATCAGACTATCGGATGCCACCGGCAAACACAACAGGAAAACCAGGAAGAATCGCGATGGGTAAAGGGGATGACAACCAGGGCGGAGGTCATGAAATCGGCACGGCATGGAAGCTGTCTGCCCACCCGGTGACAGGCAGGCGCCTTGTTTCATTTCACGAGGCGGGAAAGGGCGCATTCCCGAATTTTATGGAAACGTCGACCAGAATGCGCCCAACCGATATAAGATTGTGGATTGCTTCTATTTCTTGAGCCCTGTCCCAAGTACCTGAGATCAGCTCCCTTGTACACCCTTGGCGATACGATCGCCGATCTCCCTGTCGATGTTGCGCCAGTATTCAAAAGCGCGCTTCAACACGGGTTCGGATACGCCGCTCTTCAGGTGCCCCACCACGTTCGATACCAGCCGGTCGCGCTGGGCATCGTCCATGACCTTGCGCACCAGTGTGCCGGCCTGGCCGAAATCATCATCGTCCTTGCGCTTGGTGTAAGCGGCTCGGATGAACTCACCGCCGGCGCTCCAGACGGCCATCTCGGGATACCGCTCGGCGTCGGCCTTGGGACCGCCCTTGGAGTTCGGTGCGTACACCGGATCCGAGACTTTGTCGATCCGCATGGCCCCGCCCTTGCTGTAGCTGTGGACCGGGCTCTTGGGTCGGTTGACCGGGATCTGCTTGTAGTTGACCCCGAGGCGCGCCCGGTGGGCGTCGGCGTAGGAAACCAGGCGGGCAAGCAGCATCTTGTCGGGGCTCGGTCCAATACCGGGTACGAGGTTGTTCGGCTCGAATGCCGCCTGTTCGATCTCGGAGTGAAAATCGATTGGATTACGGTCCAGGGTGAGCCGGCCCACTTCGTGGAGTGGATAGTCGCCGTGCGGCCAGACTTTGGTCAAATCGAACGGATTGAACCGATAGGTGTCGGCTTCTTCAAAGGGCATGATCTGCACCTTGAGGGTCCAGCCGGGGTAATCTCCCCGCTTGATCGCCTCGAACAGGTCGCGGCGGTGGTAGTCGGCATCCACACCGGCGATCCGGTCGGCCTCCTCCTGGGTGAGAGTCTCAATACCCTGGTCGGTCTCGAAATGGTACTTGACCCAGAAGCGTTCGCCTTTGGCGTTGACCCACATGTAAGTGTGGCTCGAGTAGCCGTTCATGTGCCGATAACTCTTGGGAATTCCGCGATCGCCCATCAGGATGGTAACCTGGTGGGCGGACTCGGGAGACAGGGTCCAGAAGTCCCACTGCATGTCGTTGTCGCGCAGACCGTTGTCCGCACGGCGCTTCTGCGAATGAATGAAATGCTGGAACTTCATGGGATCGCGCACGAAGAATACCGGCGTGTTGTTCCCTACCATGTCGTAATTGCCCTCGGTGGTGTAGAACTTGAGGGCAAAGCCGCGCACGTCCCGCCAGGTGTCGGGGCTGCCGCTTTCACCGGCCACCGTGGAGAACCTGGCCAGCACCTCGGTCTTCGTACCCGGTTGGAACACAGCCGCCTTGGTGTAGGAGCTGACGTCCCGGGTCACCTGGAAGTATCCGAAAGCTCCTGAGCCCTTCGCATGGGGTTGGCGATCCGGAATCATCTCCCGGTTGAAGTTGGCCATCTGCTCCATCAGGTAATGATCGTGCAGCAGAATCGGGCCGTCGGGTCCTACGGTGAGGGAAAACTCGTCGCTGGATACGGGGATACCCGCATCGTTGGTTAAGGGTTTGCGGTCGTTGTCTTTCATGGTTGTGCTCCTTTCAGTTTTTTGTCCGTGGACTGTCCGAGCTTTCCGATCCGCCTGATACGCTGACGCCCTGAATCAGCGGCGGCTGTATACCGCTTACCGGAGTTGGTTGTCGGATGACTCCTTATTCGTCAGGCTGATAGCTTCTTGGCAACTCCTGCAACGTAGGCTCCCTGGAAGCGAGCAATTTTCATTTCATTCTCCGACGGCTGACGACTCCCGTCCTCGCCGGCAAGAGTGCTCGCTCCATAGGGGGTTCCGCCTGTGATTTCGCTCATGTTCGTGAGTTCTTTGCAGGAATACGGAACCCCCACGATGATCATGCCGTGATGTAACAGGGTAGTGTGAAAGGAGGTAAGGGTCGTTTCCTGTCCGCCGTGCTGGGTGGCTGTGGAAGTAAACACGCTGCCCACTTTCCCGATCAGCCCTCCTCCGGCCCACAACCTTCCGGTCTGGTCAAGAAAATTTCGCATCTGGGCGCACATGCCGCCGAAACGTGTCGGCGTTCCAAAAATGACGGCATCATAGTTCGGCAACTCATCCACCGTAGCAACCGGTGCCCCTTGATCGAGCTTGGCACCGGCTTTCCGTGCCACATCTTCCGGTACCAGCTCGGGCACGCGTTTGACCACGACCTCGATCCCTTCGACGCTGCCCGCGCCTTCCGCCACCGCTTTCGCCATGGTTTCCGTGTGACCGTACATGCTGTAGTAAAGAACGAGAACTTTTGCCATTGTTGTATCCCTTTCCCTTCCCCGGTTAGCAGTAGACGGAACCCGACCAACGGGGCGAGCTGAGCACGTGCTCTGCAAGAAATATGGAGAATCCGGATTCAACCTTTTGCCCTTGAGTCGATCGAAGAGTCTCCGGGTTCCATGGACTCTCACTGAAAAAGCGGCTCCAGCTCCTTACATGCCTCTCGATAAGAAGGCGGTCGGCTCCAAAGCGAGTAAGACATCTCCCGTCTCTCAATCCGACACAGACCCGGCAATTCCCGGTGACCACTCAAACCTTTGATCCTGTTGTGAAAATGTTCTGAGATTTTCGTTGAGTTTTCATGACGAAATGCAGCCATTTCAACAATTGAGTCCGTTTCCGGCGGGACTTTCCTAACACCGGCCCAAACGAACCCAGGGAAGTATCGAGGTCCACTTGAGTGAAAACAGCCCCAAAAAAATTCCCCACAGGGTACAATGTGTCCGGGGAAGAAGTCGGCTATACCTCCTTAAGTTTCCTGGCGGAAGTCCCTAAAATCTATAGCCCCTCTTCCCTTTTTTTTCAACCACTTATTCATGTTCAGCAAAAGACAAATAAAATATAGCAATTCCCGGAGATGATTTAACTTGCTGAAACAGCAATAAAAGTTTATAGATTTGTCCGTAAATATTTCGGAGTCAAAGTGGGGGAATTCACTGGATCAGCCTCGCTTCTTCCGGGAATTTCCGCGTAAAATCATGACATCCGGCAGTGGAGATGATTGATAGTCGAAGCTCCTTGTGACGAAGATCGTAGCGAGGGGGGACGAGAAGATGACCACGATGAAGATAAAGGAGGAATTGATGAAGCGTTTATGGTTGTCGTTGATTGTCGCTTTGGGCGCCACGTCCATCATGCTGTATCAGGGAGGCTCGTTTGCCCAACAGCAATCCCGGGGGGCGCAAACTGCCCCCCCGGTTGAAACGCCGAAACCCGAGGTGAAAAGCGAAGGGGAAAAACTCGATGCAGGGACCGTTTTCATCAAGGCGGATAAGACGGCCCTCAGCAATGGAGGCAGCATCGTGGTAACTGGAACGGCCATCCCCGGCAAGCCGGTTTACCTGGAAGTCTGGAGCGAGGATAAAGTACGTGCCTCGCGATTCGACGCGGATCCCGACAAAGAAACGGGCAAGAGACCTTATATACTTTATATGACCCATGAGATGCCCGCTTACTACAAGATTTTCCTTCCCAGGGACATGCAGGGAAAACTCGAAGAAATCAAGAAAGAAGGGAGCAAGTGGAGCGTATCCCAGGCACTGAAAGACCTTGGCGCAGACAATGCCTATTCCGCCCCGGCAAAAGCAAAGATTGATCGTTATCAGGCAACGCTGCTTGGAAGTGTCATGGGTTCCCGGGGCGATTTGCTGCCGGCCATGGACGGGAAGGAAACCAGGAGACGCTCCATGCAGTTGGTGAAGGCACGCTTCCGAAGCCCGGATAAAATTTTCATTCCCAATGTGGAAGTGAGCCCGGACGGGGCTTATACCGCAAGACTGGACATCGACTCCGGGGCGCCTCCCGGTAAGTTTTTTATCAGGGCTGTAGTAGACAAGGATGTGAAGAGTGAAGCGCTCACCGTCGAAAACAGCATCAGCTTTCCAAATGTCTACCTGGACAATGCCGGAACGAGCGTCAATCTCTTCGGTCCATTCTTCCTCGCTCTTGCCATCGCTGTCTTTGGGGTCCTCATGGGAGCCGGCGGCGGGTTCATTCTGAATCCCCTGCTGGTTTCTCTATTTCCTTTCCCTCACACCATTGTGGCTGGAACGGTCATGCCCACCGTCGCCTTTTCCCAGGCCAGCGGAATTTTGAACTACTCCAAGATCAAGTTCATCAGCTGGAAGCTCGGAACCACCATAGGCATTGCCATGGTAGCGGGTGCCTTCATCGGACCGAAACTCACCGAATTGATCACACTGAGTCAATATAAGTTCATTTTTGGATGGATCCTGGTGATCCTGGCAGGCCTCATGTTTTGGCAGACAACACCCGGATATTTATCCAAAAACAAGAAGGAACAGGCAATTTTGCGGGAATTCAAGAAGAGAGCGGAAGAAGCGGCCCGTGCAAAGTGAGACCGGTCTTTCGAGTTTTCGGATGAGAGGAGCATAGATTATGATTATCGAGTTCTGGGGTGTAGAGTTCAAGGTGAATGTGATTTTGGGCTGTATTGGTGGGTTTCTGATTGCGGTTCTATCATCCATGTTCGGATTTGGGGGTGGGCCTTTCATGGTCCCTCTCATGACGGTGGGACTGGGGCTCCCCATGTACGTGGTGGTAGGTAGCTCTCTCCTGGCCATATTCTTCAATACCGTCGTGGGCTCGGCACGGCACTTCCAGTTTGGAAATTTCGACTTGACCTTCTTTCTGATCATGTTTCCGGCGGCGATCCTGGGCGGGTTCATCGCGCCGCAAATAGCAAAGAGGGTGAGCCCGATTGTGGTGAAGCGGGTGGCGGTGATCGGATTGCTCATTCTCGCAGCGAACCTCCTGGGACTCTACTGAGTACAGCTCCACAGGACAGGATGATCATTTTACCGACCGTCACCCCGCATGCTTCCGGCGCAGGTCCGGGGACGGGAAAGCCTGGATTTCCCCTGAAGCCTGTTTCAATTGACGGTTGGAGCATATCGGACATTCTCTTATGCAGGGCTGTACCGGATGCCTTCATGTTGCGTGAGGGTTGGGTCTTTCTTTTGCGAAGATACCGCCCTCCCGCCACGCTATACGGATTTCGATCCGGGCTACCATCATGAGTTCGGGAGAACCGGTACGGGTCCTTTCGTCCGGTTGGGAAAGAAGTTGTCGAAGAATACGGTGAGTATGGCAAAAGGGCCGAGGATCGGCTACATCCCGGCCAGGGACTGAGCGATATCGCGGCTCAATGCCGCCACGGCACGACTTTGAGCGGCGACCAGGGCATCGAAGGTAGGGGCGTCCGCTCGCTCCACCACCTCGGACCTTCCCGTCGTCACGACGGTTTTGCCGTCCCCACCGTAGACGACCCACCGGGCGATCAATCGACTCTCCCCACCCAGGGCGCCATCAAATTGCAGGACCTCCAACGACAGCAAGGTCCGCACCTCCACGGACCTCGGTGCGGGAAAAAGGACCACCCCGTCGGAACGGAGCAATCGAGAGAGGTTTTCTCCCAGCACACGGGTGAAGTTCACCTTCAGGGGTTCCGCCCACCGGTCGAATTCAGCCAGCCGGATTTCGTTTCGGTTCGTACGGGTAACGATCTGGGGCCGATCCAGGTATTGCGGAAATCGAATAGGAAGAATGCCGAGAGAGGGGTTTTTGTTTTCTTCGGCCTCGAACGGCTCCGCCCCCATCCCGGGCTGAGAAGAGAGGAGAAAAAATCGCGCCGGCCCGGAACCCGCACACCCCCATACCGCCAGAAGACCGGCGCCCACCAGAATCATGGCCAGTAGACCTACAAAACTACTCTTCATTCTACCTTTCTCCATGCCGCCCCTTTCCCGTCAGGAGGGCTTCAGGGTGTCTTTCGAGGTAATCCGCGAGGGTCCGCAGGGACCGGGCAGCCGACGAGATTTCCCGGAGGGCCTCGGTGAGTTCGAGCTGCACCGCTGATCTCTCTCCCGTCAGGTTCTCGAGGGACGCAAATGTTTTCTCGGCCCTTCGTACGGCTTCCTGGGTCAGTTTCAACGCCTCGATCGCACTCCCAACCAGGGGACTAATCCCGTTTTTCGCCTCAACCACAAAACCATGAGTGTCCTTCACCACCTCGTTGGCCCTGGCCAAAAGGGGTTGCATTTGCCTGTCGGTATCTTTCAGGAGCTTTCGCACATCGGCAAGGGTTTCCCTAACTCCCGCCGACATGGGCTTGATCTCGCCATTGACCGTCTCGACCAATGTTCGAGCATTCTGAGCCGTTGCCTTGACGGCGGTCATCGTTTCCTTCAACTCGGGTGAGTTGATGAACTGCTCGATCCCATTGATGGCAGCCACGATCTTGTTGCTGAGCTCCTCGATGGGAAGCTTGTCGATGGTTTGGGAGATGGTCTCGAGGGTGGACGGCACCGTCGGGATTTCGCGGTACTCGGATGTCACTCCCGAGAACCTGCCAGGCTTGTCGGGAAAGAAGTCCAGGAGCACGTACAACTGGCCGGTGACCAGGCTTTGAATGTCAAGCTGCGCACGCAACCCACGTTCGATCAAGCGCTCGACCACCGCCTTATCTCCAACCTTCTCAACGATTTCCCTGGAACCATGATTTGCAGTCACCTGGGTAACCCTACCCGGATCAATCTCGATATAGACGGCAATTTTGACTGTCAGGTCTTCCCGGTTCATGAGCACGTGGATGTCGGTCACATTCCCTACCTTGACACCTTTGAAATCCACGGGTGATCCGACGGAGAGACCCTTCACGGAACCCTCAAAGAAGAGCACGTACTTTTGCGTGTGTTTCAGGAACCGCCCGCTTCCAAAAAATAGAAAACCTAGCAGTACCAGGACGACGGTCCCGACAAGAAAGGCACCAATGGCCATGGGGCTGGCTTGTTTGCTCATAACGGCTCGATGATTTCTCCTCGGTTGAATGGTTGAGACGTTCCGCCTGAAATCTCCGTTCTTGGGCGCTCTCCCCACCCGCGAAGGCTCATGACAGTTCGGGGCCCGGCCAGGAGGAACGGGAGGAGTCGCCTCGCGTCAGAAAACTCAACACCTTCGGGTCCCTGGATTCCTGGAGCAGCCGGCGTGGGTCGCCGCAGGCAATGATCGTTCTACTCTCGGAATCCAGGAAAACCGAGTTGGTGGCAATGGCGAAAATGCTCGCCAGCTCATGGGTGACCACGATAACGGTGGCCCCCAGGCTGTCCCGAAGTTCGAGGATAAGGTCGTCCAGCCTGCGGGCACTCACAGGGTCGAGACCCGCCGACGGCTCGTCAAAAAAGAAGATATCCGGATCCAGGGCCATAGCCCTTGCCAGACCCGCCCGTTTCTGCATCCCGCCGCTAATTTCCGAGGGGTAGAACTCTTCGAAACCCGAAAGCCCCACCAGGGCCAGCTTCAAGGCTACGATCTCCCGGATTTCGCCACGAGAAAGCCCCGTGTATTCCTCCAGGGGAAGGGCGATGTTTTCCGCAAGGGTCATGGAACTCCAAAGCGCACCCCTCTGATAAAGGATTCCGAAGCGCCTCATGAGACGCTCCCGCTCCCACGGGGCCGTCTCCCAAAAGCTGACTCCATCATAGAGCACCTCCCCCTGGGCGGGTTCCTGCAAGCCCACCATGTGCCGAAGCAGGGTGCTTTTCCCGCATCCGCTCCCTCCCATGATGACGAAAATGTCCCCCCGCCGAACGGTGAAGTTCAGGTCTCGCTGGATCACAAAACTTCCATACGCCATGGTAAGGTTTCGAACCTCGATGACAACTTCTCCCGGCGATTCCTTTGATTCCATGAACGAAGCCCTGCAATCCTACAATCCAATGACGTCATAGATGACCGTGAGGAGGGCATCCGATACGATGACGGCAACAATGGCCGTGACCACCGCCGAGGTTGCCGCCTCTCCCACCGCGGACGCGCTTCTTCCGCACCGCATGCCCCGCAGGCAACCGGCTACGGCGATGAGCGATCCGAACACGGCACTCTTGATGAGGCCCGCCACCAAATCCTGCAATCCCACGGCCTCTCGGGTTTCTTGAAAGTACAGCATGGGAGAGAGGTCCAGGGAGCCGATCCCTACAACGGCTCCTCCCAGGATTCCCATGAAATCGGCATAGAGACAAAGGGGCGGGAGCATGAGGACCAGGGCGATTATCCTGGGCAGGACGAGGAATTCCATGGGTGAAATACCCAGGGTCTTCAACGCGTCGATCTCCTCATTCACCTGCATGGTGCCCAGCTGAGCCGCAAAGGCCGCCCCCGTTCTTCCCGCCATGATGATAGCCGTCATCATGGCCCCCATTTCCCGGGCCATGCCGAGGCCCACCAGGTCCGCCACGTAAATTTGCGCTCCGAAAAGCCTCAGCTGAATGGCACCCACATAAGCCAGGATAATTCCCACCAGGACGCTGATGAGCGAGACGATGGGCAAAGCATTGGCCCCGCACTCCTGGACCAGGTACCCAAGGTCCGAGGGGCGAAAGCGGGCCTTGCCCCGGACCAGACGACCCATAGCCAAACACACCTCCCCAAGAAATTCCACCACCTTCATGGCGGAATCGCCGATTCTCGATAAAAAGGCCTGGATGCGCTGAAAAAATGGTGTATCCCTTCCCTGCCTTCGGGCTTCCTTGGTTTCAGGAACTGCCGTAGCCAGGGCCAGGAGCTTTCTCACCCCCTCGGGCAACTGATCCCACTCTATGCGAACGTTCTTTTGAACACATACCTGATTCAGTTGAATGAGGAAGCTGAGAAGGCTGCTGTCCCAGCCCGCCAGGTCCACGGCTTCGAAGGAGACGATCTTCAGTGCAGCATCTTTTTCGATCTCATCTTTGGCGAGATCCACCGAGAGAAGACCCTGCTCGAGGCTCCAGCGCCCTGTCAGACGGATCACCAGGGTTCCCTTGTCCGGGCGTGAAAAGATCACCCGCGGCCTTCCATCTCCCGAATTTTCGTCGACAGTTTCTGTAATTACTGGTTGCTTCGTCATTCGTATGATTTCACCCCGTCCCACTCGATCTCGAGGAGAGGATTTCTTCTTCTCCGGCAACCGTCCTTTCCTTTAGCATGCGAAGGTTTCAAAAAACCACGAAACCATCGGCATGTCGTCACGGCACAAGCCGGGACCCGGAGAAACAGCATGGTAAATCTAGCGCGCTTCTCTAAAAGATACCACAAAAACCTCCCCTCCCTCTGAACCTGCGAACGGAAACTCGGGGTTTCCCCTTCCTTCGAATTGGAACCGGCCGACGAGCCGGGGAAAAATCAGGAAGAACAAAACCGCGAATGAACCCGTATCAGAAATTGTGAAAATGTCTCACTTTTTCTCTTGCCTTTTCGGACTTTCCCGTTATGATTAGCCGATGCTAATTTGGAGGGACCGCGAGTTATCCGGGAAATCGATCTTTCATTTCGGCAAAGGTGAGGTTTCGCAGTAGCTCCAGGTACCGCGTCCAAAAGCAGAAAAAATACACATCAAAAGAAGGATTTAGAAAAATGGCAGAAGGTAAAGTAAAGTGGTTCAATGACAGCAAGGGCTATGGTTTTATCGAAAGCGACTCCGGAAACGATGTATTCGTGCACTTCAGCGCAATCGAAGGATCCGGGTTCAAGTCTCTGAGTGAAGGGGAGCGTGTCACCTTCACCGAAGAGGCAGGCAGGAAAGGACCTCAGGCAACCAAGGTGCGCAAGCTGTAGGCTTATCGTATCCGGATTGTGGGATGCCGGCCGGAGCCCGCGGGGCTCCGGCTTTTTTTTTGTACGTCCGGCCCATCCGCAGGCCCTTCTCCTCTCCAACCCTCTGCCCCGCAAATAGATTCCCCGGGGTGACCCCGCCGGTCGAAATATCTACAAAAGTACCCGAGTTCCTCGTAAACTTATCGGAGCCATGGGTGCAGCCGGTCCCCGTACACCCGGGGTAAACCTCACAGACGATAGGGACGATGCAATTTCAGGGGAAGGGCCAGGTCGATGACGAACTCACCCCCTGGATCGAGCCGGACCTGGATGGTCCCTCCATGTTTGTTCACAATGATCTTGACCATGGGAAGATCGATGTCCGAATAGGACGTCTGGAAGGTGGCAAACGGGTAAAAGAAGTGCTCGATGTCGTCCGACGACAAATGATCCCCTGGGTATCGCAATTCCATGTGGAGAAAATCTTCTTCCCGCCAGGTGGAAATCCGCAGGGTGCTCCCTTCCTGCAGTTGGTTCACGGAGTTTTTGATGAGAGTTTTGATGGCGCGCTCCATGAGGACGGGGTCCGCCGGAATTTCCGGAAGCTCCGTCCCCAGCTGAAGATCCAGATGAAGACCCCTTTCCTCGATGGCCGGCTGCTCCGCCTTGAGGACGGCTTCTACCGGGCGGTTGATCTGGATGGGGGAAATGTCCAGTTCCAGGGGCTGGATGTAGGTGAGAATCATGCGCAGGATCAGTTCGAGGCGTCCGACCTCCTTGACGATGATCTGCACCTTCTCCCGGTTGGGATCCTCAGGATTCATGGAAGAAAGCAGGCGCCGCGCAAAGCCTCCGGCTGAAACCAGAGGATTTCGAATTTCGTGGGCGAGACGCATGGAAACTTCGCCGATGGTCCGCAGTCCTTCGGCTTGAATGAGCTTTTCCTGCAGTTTGATCCTGCCCGTGACGTCGATGATGATGCCGTCCACACTTCTCACGGTTCCGTCGGGGCCGAGGGAAGGAATGGCGTGATCGAGCACATGTACCAGATGGCCGTTCTTGTGTCGCACCCGGTACTCGCCGATGCACTCTTCCCCCCTGCTGAAGCCCTTGCGGCGGAGGTTTCGGACCCGCTCGGCGTCTTCCTCGTACACCGCCGCATCCCAGAGATCGGGATCGGCAAGGATTTCCACCGGCGTGTACCCGAACACCTCCTCGATGAATGAATTGAGGAAAAGGACCCGTCCACCCGCTCCCATGCGATAGACCACCAGGGGTACATTCTCGACCAGGGTCCGGTATTTCTCTTCGGATTCTATGAGCTCGGCCGTTCTCTCCCGCACCAGGGCCTCTGTCCGCCGGTATTCGCTGATGTCGCTGAGAATCCCGACGGAGCCGACCACCTCCCCCGAATTGTCGGCCCAGGGAAAGGAATGATCCCGCAACCATTTGTGTTCCCCCTTCCTGGTCCGGATCAGGTAGTCGGCCCGAAATTCCCCCGTCCTTCCCTCGACTCGATTCCTCGCGATCTCTGTTGGGGGAACATCTTCCCGTTCCGGCAGGTCAATTCTCACCACCAAGCTTGAAAACCCGATCTCCCGGATCTCCTCCGCCGAGTAGCCTGTCAACTTCTTGATTCCCGGACTCAGGTAGTCGTAAGTCATGGAATCATAGTGCAGACGGTAGATAACATCCCCCGTGGTTTGAGCCATGATGCGGAAACGCTCCTCACTCTCCCGAAGGGAAGCCTCGGCCTGCTTCCGGGCAATCTCGACGGCGGCGAGATTCCCTATGAGAGAAAGGCTGTCCAGGTCGGACGGAGAGAAGCGGGTCCTGCTCCGATTGAAAACATACAAGACTCCGAGGTTTCTGGATCCCATCTGGATCGGCACAGCCATTCCCGAAACAATGCCCTCTTCGGCGATGCCTTCGTCGCGTATACGGTCCAACCCCCCTTCTTCGAAATAGTCCTCGACGATGTAACCCTGCCGCGTGGCGGTCACCAGCCCTCCCAGTCCCTTGCCGAGAGGAAGTCGGACCTTGCGGAAGTTCTCCGAATGAATGCCCGAGGAAGTGTGCTTGTAGAAATCCCCCTTCTTTTCGTCGTAGAGGGAGATGTAGGAGATGTCCGAATGAAGCAGGGCGCGGCATTGATCCACTATGAGCTGAAGGTTTTCGTCCAGGGTCTGGTCCGTGGTCATGGCGATGGCCAAGTCGTAGAGACCTCGGAATTTCCTCAATTCGTCCACCATGCCTTTTTCGATCTGTTCCCGAGCGAGAATCTCCTTTTCGAGATCGGCGATCCTTTCTTCCAACTCCCGGTAGGTTCGTTTCCGAGACACGAGTAGACCCTCCGTGGATCGAGTTCAAAAGGCACCCTCCCCGCGGGTTGCGGCATTGGCCGAAACAATGGACAGGGGAAGACTTCATGTCTCCTGACGGGGATGATCCAAGTGGAAATAATGTCCCTGGGATTCACCGCTGGGGACGGCACTCATAATCATACCATTGACCGAGTCTTCGAACCAAATCCCATCCTACTTCACCACCCCCTCAACGAATCCATCCCGCGCGGCACCTACACCATAAGCGTGCCCCGGCAGGCAAGCATATCGTGATTTCCTCAACCATACTGATGATGGGCAGACCGATGGAGGCCGGCTCACCGGCGTCTAAAGGATTCGTCGTTCTTGAGGATGCCCCGGTCGTCGAGCGCCTCGAAAAGGGAGAGGACGGACCGGCAAGAATCACATGCGATACCGCCAGAGATGGGATTTTTCGGTGATCTGGGGACTGAAATCCGGGAAATGAGTCCGACCGGGATTTAAATTCTCAGGGAATGAGCAGAAGGACTTCCAGGCAGTCAATCAACTGAACGAGCGAATTTGTTCGTAGTAGTGACTGATGATGTCCCGCTTGGAGATCATGGTGACGATGCAATGAGGTTCTTCCCTGCGGACGACCGGTAACTCGTCCACATCGATCTGAATCATTTTGTGTAAGGCAGACTGCAGGCTTTCATCCGTAAACACAGTCACCACTTTCGGGGTGGCCACATCCTTGGCCACAATAAGATCGGCGATGCTTTCCTCCAACATCACTTGCCGGATGTCGTTCAGGGAAAGAATCCCTGTCATTTTCCCTTCGCCGTTCACCACGGGAAAATGGAAGTCCTGAGAATTGACGACAACTTTCAGGAGCTCGTGAAAAGGCGTATTTTCCAGTATGGAGGTCACGGGACGGTTGGACACCGCATGTTGCACCTGGAGCTCTTCCAGGATCTGCCCCGCAAATTCCCCTATGTGGGCCGGTGAGGTAAGTCGCGATCCGGTCTGTTTTTCGTAGAGGCTCGCTTTTCCCAGAGCAGTGTAGGATATGGCCGAAACCAGCATTAGAGGGACCAGCAACGTGTAGTTGCCGCACATTTCACAGGCCATGATGATGGAAGAGATGGGCACTTTGGCAACTCCCCCGAAAAAGCCCCCTATACCCACCACCACAAATGCCGACGGATTCACTACCCACTGGGGGACGAGACCGTGGCCGAGAAAGCCGAAGGCTCCTCCCAGCATCGCCCCCATGAATACCGAAGGTCCGAACACTCCGCCGCTGCCCCCGGAACTGATGGTGCAGGAAGTGGCCACGATTTTCATGAAAACCAGAAAAAACATGGTACCCCAGAAAATCTTGCCTTCCATGGCTGCCTGAATCCAACCATATCCGCCGTTCATGATCGGGGGACAGAGCAGTGCCGTCAGACCCAGAAAGAACCCTCCCAGTGCCGGTTTGAACACCTTGGGAATTCGGATGGGACGGAAAATCCGGTCCCTCGATCCGTAGAAAACTTTGACATACACATAGCCGACCCCCGCGCATACCAGCCCGAAAAGGCCGTAAGCGGCGAGTTCGACCACGTTGAAATCCACGGGACCGGGAAAAACAGGGCCTGGCGTCCAAAATACTGGTCGAACAGGGAGGAGGCCACAATGGAAGAGATGATGCAGGGCAGGATTGCGTCGGATTCGAATTCCGTATCCCGGTAAAGGACCTCCGGCGCGAACAGGGCCGCCCCCAAGGGAGCATGAAAGATCGCCCCTATGCCCCCCGAAGCCCCGGCCAGGACCAGGATGCGCCGGTCGCGCGGACGAAGCCGTAATATCGATGCCAGAAGCGACCCAAATCCCGCCCCGATCTGTGCGATGGGGCCCTCTTTTCCCGCGGAACCCCCACTGCCGATGGTGACGGCTGAGGCCAGAATCTTCACAATGGGGACCCTTTTGCGGATATACCCTCCCCGGCGGTGAAATGCATCGATCATGGCATCGGTACCATGACCTTCGGCTTCGGGAGCCACGAAGAAAACCATCAGCCCGGCCGCTAGGCCGCCCAAGGTCGGGATGATCAGGAAGAGCCAAGATCGCACCGACGCAAGGTTCTCCACGAGAGCCGCCTCGGAACCTTGAAGGGGTTCTCGAAATCCGGTGTTCAAAAAAAGAACCTGATGGAGTACCAGTCGGAGCAGGTCTTCAAAGAGGATGGCCCCTAATCCGGCAATGACCCCGACGACAACACTCAAAAGGATACCCTGAATATGTCCAGGCCGTCCATGCTTCTCAAGGACCCCGGTTCGCCACGGCAGTCTCGGGGTGCTCTCCTTCACACTATTTACCTTACTCCTTGATGGGGAAGGGGACACCAGCGTCATCGAAATACAGGATAAGTGATGGAAATCCCTGCAACCAGGGGTGTCTTGACAACTATTGAATCCCCCCGACTGTCCGCATTCTCCCGGGTCATCGCTATTCACGTCATTTTTTGATGGACCTTGGGAAATTTTCAGTCGCCGCAGGCATCAGGGTTGTTGATTCATGACACGCAGGATGTCGTCATACCCCAGAGTCCAGGCGTAATCTTGGGGACTCAGTTTGTTGATGTCCGACGCGTATATGTCGGCCCCCCCCTTCAGCAAGGTCACGGCCGCAGGAATGTCCCCCAGCTGCACCGCGGCTGTCAGGGGAGTTCGACCGTACTTGTCCCTCAATTCGGTGTCGGCATTTCTACTCAGCAGGAACCTGATCATCCGGACATAACCGCCACGGGTTGCCAGCATGAGCGGGGTTTGTCCGTCATCGTCCTGGTCGTTCACGGATGCCCCGTTGGCAATCAGGAGGGAAGCAATTTCGAGATTGCCGTTCATGGCAGCCGCCATCAAGGCGGTCACGCCTTTCTTTTTCAAGCAGGGCCACTTGTCCGCGTTGCGAAGGTTGATGTCCGCTCCGTTGTTGAGCAGGATCCGCAGTACCTCCATGTTCCCGGCCCAGGACGCATGCATGAGGGCGGTGACTCCGTTTCCGTCCCCAAGATTGACGGCGGCACCGGCGTGAAGCAGTACCGGCACGACCGCATCATGTCCCCGAATGGCCGCGTGCATCAAGGGAGTCATTCCGTCCGCATCCCTTGCATTCACATCGGCCCCTTGGGACAGGAAGTCCTCGACCTTCCGGACGTCACCTTCCCGGGCCCATTGGATGAGGTTGGAATTGAGTTCCAGTTGTTGTTTTGAAGGACCCGCGGTCTGAGCCATAGTCTGGGGGACCCCCTCAAGGATTGTCACCCCTGCCATCAAGACCACGCACATGACGAGTGATCGCCGCAAACCTCCTTTTTTCCGGTATGAGACAAACATCTTGCCCTCCTTTTCCGAGTACTCCCGTGCAGGTCGTCTACTTCTTCATTGTTCGGCTTTCCTCCTCAATCCTGCTTCAAAAACCGACGCAAACCCACGGTTCCGTCCGGTGCCACGGCAAAGTACAAGGAAGGGTCGAGTAGACCCTTCGAAGAAGACAGGGTGTTCATGAGTTTCAGGAACTTCTGCCGTTACACCTGCCGCACGACGGACGCTCATTTCCCGGGCATCATGCTCAGGAACCTCCACCCCCCCCGGCCAAACCGAGAACAGTACGGTGTGAATCCAACCGCCTAAACACCCGCGTGACGGGCAAGGACCTGCCTCAACTCGAGTGCGGCCGAGGGTGCCTCCAGGTCTTCGCTTTCAATGATTTGGAGCGGCAACAAGCCGGCCATCCCATAGAAAGCTGCATTGGCCGAGTAATTCATCTGGAGCGATGTTCCTTCGAGGGCTACGCCAGCGAACAATCCCCTGCTCCTCGAGTAGGAAAGGATCTCCACCCTGAGCTGGATGTCCGTATCGGCTTCGGCATGTCTGCCCACCGGACCCGCCGCTACCGAGGCATCCAATCCCAAGGTGAATTTTCCGCTCGTGACGGCTTCGACACCACGCATTGTCTTGAAGACGAGAATCACGTCCGTGGCCTGAGCTCCAATCTGCCAGCCGACACTTCCTCCGAAAAACTTCACAAAGAGAGGATTGCCCCACTGGCCCCTGGAGTTCCTGCCTACCAGCACTCCTTCCCCGTACCGTGCGCCGATCACGAATCCGGCCTTGAGCGTGCTTGGGATGATGACAACGGCTCGAGCGTTGTTCAACAACGATGGAGGCACGGCATTTTCGGGGACCTCCATGATCTCGTTCAAAACCGTCGTGGCCGACTGAACCCTGGACACTTCCTTGGTGCTTCCGCACAACTGGTGAGGGGCGGCCAGGAGTGCGAGAGACAAGAAAAAGATCCAAATAAAAACCCGTAGGGACGGCATTTCCTGGAGATTCTCCCTTCTACGTGCTGTCCAAGGGCAAAACCAAGGGAAGTCACCCTCCGACCTGTAATTTTATTCGGTAATTTCAAACCATCCGATCAGTGGATTGTGGGAGGTTTCCTCTCGGGCCTGTCCTGAGAATGACGCGGTTGGATCTCGATGATTTTGGCCGATCGCTTTTTTCTCGAGGCCTTCGGGGAAGCAGGCCACATTTGTCGCACCACCCCCCCCACCTGCAGGACCGGCCTCACGCTGCAGAGTACACCCACGAGGCACATGACGACCCCCGCGGTGAAATGGCGATCCAGCGTCATCCATCCGGCGTACAATAAAGTAGCCCCCAGGACGGCTTGAATGGAAAAGATCATCTCTGTCTCCCCACCTTTTCCCGAGAACAGATGATTTGCCTGAAACCGTTCGAATGCTCAAAAACTTACCCGAGTCGCTCCATCGAATCCATGGAAAAATGCCTTCGATCGCCGTTTTCTTCAAGCCTCGGAAATTCCGGGGAAAGAGCTCGTTACCAGGAACAGGAACGACCTCCATGCCGATTTGCTCGATGAATGACGCTGCAGAGAGATGCCGCCCGCGTGACCCCCCCTTTGGGGGAAAGACGGTTGCTCGAAAAACGCCGGTCCCCTGGATGCCTTAAAATGGGTTCTTGCCCCTTCCGACAGGCCCCGCTCCCGCGGAAGGGGCTAAAAAGAAGAGAAGTGGAAAATACATGAGCGGATACTACCTGGAGGGTTTGGTCCTGTCAAATGAAATTTGCATAAAGTGCACAAAAAGACCCTGTCCCGGAGGCGGCGATCCAGGGATTCCCGAGTGCCGTCGGATGCAGGAACAAGAAGAGGAAAGGTACCGGCAAAGCCGGTCCCATGGAGATTTCCTCGATGGTTCAGGAACGAATCAGCAGGGCTGACATCACCGCCCACCCGAGAACAGCCAGGGTCGAAACCATGCAAGCGACGGCCAGGAATTTGTGGAAAAGATTCTCGGGCTTTCGCTCCTGGTATCCCAGCAGGAAAGCCAGCCCGGCCCCCGAAAGCAACCCTCCGCCGTGCCCCCAGTTGTTGATTCCGGGAACCAGGAGCCCGAAAAGGAAGATCCCCAGGGCCCATCCTCCCACCTGCCGGTACACCATTCGTCCAAACGATCCACCGCGGCTTCTGCCGAAATAAAGAGCTGCGCCGATCAGACCGCAGACGGCTGTGGAAGCTCCAAGGGTGAAAGGAACCCCTGCAAGATAGGAAAGCAAGTAACCACTCATCCCGGAGAGTGTATAGAGGATGACCGTTCGAGAAATCCCGAATTCATAGAGGATCAGGAGGCCGATTTGCCGCAGGGCAATCATGTTGAAAGCAATATGGAGGATCCCTGCATGCAGGTAGTTCGCAGACAACAGGGTCCACCAACGATGAAGACGATCGATGGGAATGCTCCCCGTGGCTCCGAGGAGGAGCAGACTACGGTTGTCGGGAGAAAGCAACGAGAAGGGATCCAGGGAAAGCGCCCTCAAGGAAGGGTTCAGTAACAGGGAGAGGACAAACATCCCGACGTTGACCCAGATGATGGCTTTTAAGATGTCTTCGGGGTGTCGGATCTTCTGGATCCACCCATCCAGGTGACTCCATGTTCCCGGGTGCCTGAGGCCGCAATGGGGACAGATGGGTTCATGCCTGCTGATCAAGCGTCGGCAATTGGGACAAAGAATGGAGGATCGCTCGGGGTCTCCCATGTTTTTCCGCCTGCCTTCAATCCCGGTCGAGGGGCAAAGGGATGGTCTTCACCACGTGGGAGGGGAAGTCCGGGTCCCATCCTTCCCTTCCTGTTCGGCCTGTTCTGTTTACCGACAAGTTCATTTTCGGAGCGGATTCTCTCATTCCCTGTGGGGCAATCTCTGAAAAAAAGGGCCGGATAATCGGGTTTTCCAGCCTTTTCCGGTTTCCCGATGTCCGTCCTGGACGGCTCTACGAGACCCCGACCGGAGCTCAAAAGAGTTTTGGAAACGCGACATACCCGCGCCACACCCATGGAAGAAGCCCCAAGATCCCTAAAATTATACAGAAAACCGCTTTTCCTGTTCCATGGACGAGCCCCCCGGAAATCCACACAATCCTGAATGCCCGAACGCCGAAAAAGACGGCCACCAGGGAACCAAAGCCGAGCAGCCAGCCAAATCCAAAAATAATCCCCCACTTGAGGAGGATGTTCACTTCCGTCTGCAATTCGGCATCGTTCAAGCCAGAACCGTCGCTCACGACATTCAATTCCCCCTTTCCCAAAACACGCTCGATTTCACCTCCGGCACATTTCCAGGCCGCGACTCATCTATACCAGAAACCCCAATCCATGGAAAGGGAAACCCAAAGATGTCCCCTCCGGATTCCATCGAGTTTCTTTTGGGGGAACCCGGGAAGAAGGGTTTCTTCCCAACAACTCATCAGCTCGGCAGATTAGTTTGTTGTTGCCGGCTCCATTCCCGGGGCGTCTGCACAAATTACTTGATCGACTAGGCTTTTTATGGTTTAGGAATCACTCTGTACTTATCGGATTTTCTTCTCCCAGGGGTGCTGAATGAACCCATCCGACCGCAACATCCCCATCTGCAAATGGAGGTATGGCCCATGAATCCAAAATGGAGCGCGAGGGTTTTTGTTTTTCTGATTTGCCTGTTTACTCTCCTCCCGTGTTGTCCTGCCCACGGTTCAGAAGATGAACAGTTTTCTCCGGGATCCCAACTGGCTGCATTCACGTTTCCGGAACCTGACTCGACCCAGACCCAGACCTACCTGGGCCTGAAGACCAAAGACCCTTTCACGCTTTCCAAGGTCGGAGCCAAGCTCATTTGCATCGAGTTTCTGGGAGTTATGTGTCCCCAGTGCCACGCCCATGCGCCGTTGATGAACAGGCTCTACAAGGTGATCCAGGGAGATCCGGCCCTGGCCAAGGATGTGAAGATCATCGGCATTGCCGTGGGGAATAACCGGGCGCAGATTGAAGCCTACAAGAAGAACTTCAAGGTTCCTTTTCCCATCTTCCCCGACGAGGACTTCTCCATTTCCGTGGCTGTAGGAGGAGTGGACACACCGACCACGATCCTGGTGACCAACAGCGGGAAGATTCTCTCGAGCCATCGCGGAGTCATCCAGGATTTTGACGGTTATCTGAAACAATTGAGAGAATTCCACAAGAAGCTGTAGAGAGCCATGGCCGAGAGCCAAAGGAAGCGACTCAAGGAAAGTACCATTTTTCGCGACGTTCCCAGGGAGAAGTTGGACGAGATCGCCAGGGCGATACGGAATGTTGTCTTTCCGGGAAACACGGTCGTTATCAGGGAAGGAGACCCCGGGGACAGCTTTTTCATCATCAGTTCTGGAAAAGTACGGGTCTTCCGAAGGTTGGGAGAGGACATGGAAACGGACCTGGCGGTTCTGGGTCCCGGGGATAGCTTTGGAGAAATGGCCCTGCTGACGGGAGAACCCAGGTCCGCTTACATCGAGACCCTGGAAGAGACCCACCTGATGGTCCTTTCTAAGGATCAGTTCGATCGCATTTTGAGGGATTGTCCCGATGTCTCCCGGGCCTTTGCGAAGGAAATCAGAGGGTGGCTTCTTCAAAGCCAGAAACTCCTGGAAACGGAAGCTCAAGTAGCTTACAAGGCCACCAAGCTGTCGTGGCTGGACTTTGTGGTGGTGTTCGGGGTGAGTATTGTCCTGGCCCTCGTATTCAATTCATCCAACCCCAACGGCATCCCCTTGTTTCCCAAGTTCCCCGACCGAGGGTCCATCCCCACCATTAGTCCTGCATCGGCCATGGAAGAGGTTCAGCGCGGAGATGCCCTCATTGTGGATGCCAGGCCCCCCAATTTTTACGGCAAGCGGCACATCAAGGGGGCGGTCAACATGCCCCTGGCCCTGTTCGACATTGTCTACATGATGAATTTCGCGGAAGAGGATAAAAACAGGGAGATCATCGTTTACGGCAGGACCGTGAGCAAGCTGTATGATCTCGAGGTCGCCAGCAAACTCATGCTTCGAGGCTATACCAACGTCAAAATCCTGGAGGACGGATTGTCGGCCTGGGAGCGAAGCGGCTATCCCGTGGTGGAGAACACGAAGAAATGATGGGATCCGTGATTAAACGAATCATCACCAGCGAGTACCTGGCTTTTATTCTCAGGATTTGTGTCGGCTATTTTTTCATCTACGCCAGCATGAGCAAGATCCCTTACCCTGCACAGTTTGCCGAAGCAGTAGCCAACTACCAGCTCATCCCCTATTGGATGCTCAACCTCGGAGCGGTCTTTCTGCCGTGGATCGAATTTGTTTGCGGCCTGTTTCTCATCATTGGATTCAAGTCACGAGCATCCGTTGTAATCATTGGGGGCTTGCTGGTCATGTTCAATGTCATGGTTCTTATCAACATGTACCGGGGGGCACCCATCAGTTGCGGCTGCTATGACACGGTGGGAGAGCCCATTGGATGGAAGAAAATCCTGGAAAATATCACCTTGCTTGTCTTTACGATCCAAATTTACTTTTATGACCGACTTTTCATTTTCCGGCGGGGAGAGTTCTCTATGTCTGCCAAGAAAAGGGTGCCATCTCCCGCCACCTCACGGTAGGTCGTTCCATGATGAAAGAATCAAGATTTCATGCTCGTTTGTGGCCCCTTCCCTGGGTTGTGGCCTTGGTGTTCCTCCTGTCTTGCGGACCGGACGTCGATGTGGTCGGCACCTACAAAGCCGAACCCATGGAATCCGGAAAACAGGTTGGAATCCTCGTGGACCTCAAGGCAAACGGGGAGGGCACGTGGAAAATCGGTGGGGAGGAAGTGCCGTTTTCCTGGTACCTCAAACGGGGAGAGCTTCGAGTGAACACCAGGGGTGGGGGTGTGATCGTCGGCAGCATCGAGAAAGATATCATCCGTATAAACCTGCCCGGCACGGGAACCTTGTCCTTCAAGAAAATCCAGTAGGCGGGATTTCCCTGCCTTACC
>JAGPLX010000021.1 GCA_018053185.1 Syntrophobacteraceae bacterium | reverse complement strand
TCGATATCGTTCGGGAAAGTTCATCGTGTCGTCACAGTTGGGCAAGCCGCCTGCCAGGAGTTCATCGCTCGAAAACCCGTCGGCCCCTTGGGTCCATTCCATGGTGATGGATGGGAGGTGGTTCGAGCTGCTCCCGTATTGGGTGATACTCCGGAGAAGGGAGCGGGAGGTGATAGGACTGGAGGTGTAAGCAAGCTCGTAGCGCCGCACCACGTCCCCGTCTCTTCGAACCTTGACGGTTTTCAGTCGCCGGTCGATCCTCACCTCGAAGTGGGGGACGTAGTTGGACGGACCGCTGGTGGGCGCCGCATCGAGAACGAACTCCACCGAATTGGTGGGAGGAAGGGAACCATTTCCCGTATAATCGATTCTTGCGGGATATGCGGTCTTCTGATCCTGGGTGTAGGTAATAGTCATGGTGTTGCCGAAAGGGTCCTCCACCGAGGGCTGTTCTGAAAATATCATCCCACAACGATCCAAGAAGGAAAAGGAGGGTTTATGTCGAATGAGTCCAAGAAAGTCGACGCGGTTTTCGAGGGGGGAGGGGTCAAGGGGATCGGCCTTGTAGGAGCCGTCGCCGTGACCGAGGGAAAGGGGTATCAATTCGAGAATGTGGCAGGGACCTCGGCGGGAGCCATCGTGGCCGCTTTGATCGCCGCCGGCTACAAGGCGCCGAAGCTCAAACAAGTCATCGAGAACCTGGACTACAACGACTTTAAAGACACAGGGATTGTGGACAAGATCCCCATCATCGGTTTTGCCTTGAGCCTTGGTTTTGAAAAAGGGATCTATGAAGGGGAGTTCTTCGAGAAATGGCTCCGGGAACTGCTGATCAGGGCCCCGTCAAAACCCGTCAAAACCTTTCGAGATTTGCGTACGGGAGACGACGACCCCAGGTATCGATATAAGCTCCAGGTCATCGCCACCGACATTACGAGAGGCATGATGCTGGTACTTCCCCGCGACATCGAGGATTACGGAATCGACCCCGATGACCTGGAGGTGGCCAGGGCGGTGCGGATGAGTATGAGTATCCCGTTTTTTTTCGAACCCGTCATTCTCAAAGACAGGCATGGAGTGGACTGCTACCTTGTGGATGGCGGTGTCTTGAGCAACTTTCCCGTGTGGCTCTTTGACGACGGCTCCTCGAATCCTCCCTGGCCCACCTTCGGCTACAAGCTGGTCGAGCCGGATTCGGGAAAACCCAATCGAATCAACGGTCCCATCACCCTCTTTGCCGCCCTCTTCAACACCATGATGGATGCTCACGACGCCCGCTACATCAAGGATGCGGATTTTGTCCGCACCATCCCCATTCCTACCCTCGGGGTGAGAACCACGGAATTCGACCTCTCACGCAAGCGCAGCGACAATCTTTACGAGTCCGGTCGGCAGGCGGCGGAAGCGTTCTTCCAACAGTGGGATTTTGCCGGTTACAAGACGGGTTATCGAGAGACCCAGGCACCGGGTCGGCGCAAGAGGGTCTCGACCTAGGTCGATCCACGCGATCCTGTGAATCCCGTCATAGGTTGCTCATCCCGTTCTCGCACCCATCCCCTCCTCAATCTCATACGCGATGAAGTGCCCAATCACAACCAGGGGCAATCCTTTCATGTCCGCTCTCGAACCTCAAAGTTGTTCCATACTTGAGGGTCGAGAGGGCCCTGGCGACCACGCCGGCTCCTCCCCCATGGGTTAGATGAGGGATACCTTGTCCAGAAAAGTACCCGAGATGATTGCAACGAAGCGGACTTTGCGGAATGCCGTCTCAGGGCGTGAGTGCAAATCTCTGTGGAGCTGCACAAACCTGTAGAGGAAGGGAGGTCTTCGGGTATTCCTGTAAAATTTTTCCCTGGAAAATGAGAAACCCGCTTTCCCTTTGTGAGGGCAAAGCGGGCATGGTGAAAGATTTCGATCCGGTTCGGCGCAACGCCGGGCGGGTACCCCCCCTCTCCTTCGCGCGGCACTCGAAATCGAGGGTCGGGCTTGCCCTGGCTCCTGGCTACTGGGGAATGTTCCCGTGCTTCTTGGGCGGAAGGGCTTGCCGTTTGTTGGCCAACATCTCGAAGGCCCTGATCAAGTGTTTCCGGGTCTCGGATGGCACGATGACGCCGTCGATGTAGCCTCGGGACGCGGCAATGTAAGGATTGTAGAGGAGCTCCTGGTAGTTCTCGATGACTTCCTTGCGCTTGGCAACCGGATCCTCGGACTCTTTGATTTCCTTTCGGAAGATGACATTGGCGGCACCTTCGGCTCCCATGACCGCGATTTCCGCAGTGGGCCACGCCAGGGAGATGTCGGCCCCCAGATCGCGGGAACACATGGCGAGGTAGGATCCGCCGTAATCCTTGCGCGTCATCAAGGTCACCTTGGGGACCGTCGCTTCGGAGTAGCACCACAGAAGCTTGGCCCCATGCCGGATGATTCCGCCCCACTCCTGCTGAGTTCCAGGCAGATAACCCGGTACGTCCGCGATAGTCAGGAGCGGAATGTTGAAGGCGTCACAGCAACGGATGAACCGCGTGGCTTTGTCCGAAGAATCGCAATCCAGACAGCCCGCCATTACCCTCGGCTGGTTGGCGATGATGCCGATGGCACGGCCGTTCAACCGCGCGTGTCCCACGATCATGTTCGTGGCGTAATGCTCGTGGATCTCGAAGAAATCCCCCCCATCCACGATGGACCGAATGACGTCCTTCATGTCGTAGGCACCCAGAGGATTGTCGGGAATGATGGTATCCAGCTCCGGACACAACCGGTTCGGATTGTCTCCCATGTCCACGTAGGGGGGATCTTCCATGTTGTTGTCCGGGTAATAGCTCAGCAGCTTTTTCATCCGATCCATGGCGTCGGCATCGCTATCGCAGGCAAAGTGGGCAACACCGCTCTTTCTGGCATGGGCCATGGCGCCGCCCAGCTCTTCCTGGGAGATGACTTCACCGAGAACCGCCTTGATGACGTCGGGGCCGGTGATGAACATGTAGCTGCTTCCCTTGACCATAAAAATATAGTCGGTCATGGCCGGAGAATACACAGCGCCTCCGGCGCAGGGTCCCATGATGGCGGAGACTTGCGGAATGACCCCGGAGGAGATGGCATTGCGATAGAAGATCTGGCCGTAACCGGACAGCGAATCGACTCCTTCCTGGATGCGGGCTCCTCCGGAATCATTGAATCCGACGAAGGGTTTCCCGGCCTTCAGGGCCATATCCATGACCTTGCAGATCTTCTTGGCGTGCATTTCACCCAGGCTTCCTGCCCGAGATGTAAAATCCTGAGCGAAGGCAAAGACCGTGCGACCGTTGACGGTTCCGTATCCCGTGACAACGCCGTCAGCCGGAATTTCCACTTTATCAATACCGAACAGAGTTCCTCGGTGTTTCACAAACATGTCGATTTCGTGGAAGCTACCAGGGTCGAAAAAGTAATCGAGGCGTTCCCGTGCGGTCATTTTGCCTCGTTCGTGCTGTTGTGCGATTGCTTTTGGACCGCCCATCTCCTTGATTTTCGCTTCCCGCTCGCGCAGCTCTTGAATCCTCTCGGCAACAGTCTTCATCTTCGCTCCTCCTCCGGTTCTATAATTTGAGAGACTCCTGGTTTGCTTCTAGCATACAATGTTTGAGCTATTCTAACGGTTCATGAAAGGTTGTCAAGCGCTTTCCCAACCCTGGAAATGTCCTCGCATTTGTAGATTCGACCCTTGGAGAACTCTTCCTTTCGCTCCCCAGGACCTGTGCTGCCGGACGTGGCCGGGAACGCCCCTCCGCCGGCATTCCGCGGCTCTTGCTGCTGTTGGAGTTGCCGTTGTTGTTGTTGATGTAAAATCAGTCGAGGCCATCATAGGGGAAGCACCATAGAAAAGCGACAGGTTTTTGGGTGAGGGAAGAGAAGCTTCGGGGCGGTGGTGTAAAAGCCGGGGGTGGGTTTCTTCCCTCGAGGGTGCCGGTGTGGGATCACTCTACCCCGGCATGCCGTGGGGTGGAGACAAAGATGGCACACAGACTGCCGAAGAATAGGGAACGTGCTGTACAAAAAAACCCCGATCCCTGGCCGATTGCCATAGGATACGGCTGTGCTTGCGCTGTTCCACATCATCCAGGAGGACGAAGTGAATGACGAGGGAGAAGTGCCCCATGAAATCCGGAGACACGGGGATGTCGCACACGAGAACCTCGTGGCCGCTCGACAGGACTTCTCCCACGGTAATCACGACGGGCTCCGTCCAGGGGCGTTGGTCCTGGGGGTGGACTATGCGGTGAGGAATGAAGCTTGACTGGGAGAAAGTCCAGAGCATCTGGTCCAGTTGCTGGGCATTCAGGGTGCCGTCCGTGACCACCCGGACCTTCCGACCTTCCTCGTAAAAATGCTCGACCCACCGGCACAACAACCGCTTCTGTTCGTCTCTTTTGGTTTCAGCAAAGTAGATTTTGGGAATCTGCATGACACGTCAACAGGTCAAATGAAATGCCGCAGCCACTTTTTTTTCTTCCCGGTAGAGGCGATTGAAGATTTCCACCGCCTTTGCCGTGGGCTCCTCCACCAACTGGATATCGGCCTCGGCCAACAGGGCACGAAGGGTGTCCGACACTCGCATTCTTCCAGGCTCTCCCATTCCCACCACCAGGATTTCCGGCCGGGCAGAGAGAATGTCCGTGATGTCCTCCGGGGTGACCCGGTGTCCCTCTTTGCGCCACCAGTCGGGCAAAACTCTTCCCTCCAGGATCTTCAGATCGCCGTGGTAAGATTTGCCCTCGATGAGAATGCTGCCGAATCGGTAGCCGGCTATCATGGGTGCCACCTTTTTTGTCAGTGGGCGGTCATCCGAGGGTACAGGATGCGGAGGTCGACCGTCATCCCCGGTACCAGGGCTATGGAAACTCCGCGCGGATTTCCGCGATCCGCAGGAAAGATTTTGTTTTGGTTTGGAAGCCTGAACATGTGGGCCTCGACTGCACCCAATTCTGGAATGAAACCGTTCCACCTAACCAAAATCGATGGACTTCCAGACAATGCCGGGTTGGTCTGCGTTTAGGATTCTTGGCTCGATTCTTCGAAGTTCCTCGATGTTCCACTCTCCACATGAATCCAGCAATTGGAGGGCTTCCTCGAGGGAATGAGCCAGGACCGCCACTTCCGCTCTGAGATAGTTGTCACGATAGATGTGGGGCTCATCGAACATGGACCAACTGGAGAGCTTCTTGCTGTGGCGCCAGACAAACATCTTCATATGCCACCTCCAGTTCCGACTTCCGGTGTTTTGGCAAATGGCCTGAAAAACCTCTCGAACTGGGGCACACCGTGATGTCCATTGACCAAATCGCGAACTCCCCGATCTTCCGGCCGGGTGGCTCAGCCCGCCGCTACATTGTTTTTTTACGGCATCGGGAAAGATGAGGGATTGGCCGACCTTATCTTTCCTCAAGTCCCCGATGATTTTCTGAATCTCAGGCGCGACCATGAATTCCACAAGGGAGAAAGGAGTTCGGCCCGGCCTGCCTGCACAGGGCACCCCTGGAGGTCAAGAGCTCGATCCCAGCTACCACATTCAGGGTATCTCACGCCATTCACCCTGTCAATTCCGACACGGGTCCTGGCGGAACCTCATGGGCAAAAAGAATGTTGACGAAAATCCGGAGAAATGGTTCTCTGGCAGCTCTGCCCTTGCGACCCGATCCCTGAGTGAGGCAGCAGTGGTTGTATATCCAAGGACGGCAATCCCCTGAGTCGCCGTTTTTCCCAGGTCCGTGGGAAGTTCATTCCTGGCAGGAAATTCTGTGGGATGATCTTTTTCGAAGGGTAGCGAATGTGCTGCTGGTACTAAAATCAACATCCTCCAGCCTTTCGAAAAACCAAGGCTCAGAGGCCCCAAATGTAAAAGTCGAGGAGAAGAAAGTGAAGTCAGAGGGGCAGCGAATCGATAATGCCTGCAAAAGGGCATAGCCATGGCAAAGCATGGAACCAAAGAGAGGCCTCTCATACTTCGTGTTCCAACGGAAGAGCGTGCAGCTGAGGTGGCATCGATTTGTGCAGACCATGGTTGGGATTTCATAATCGGCATCGAGCCTCACAAGCTTGAAGATATCTCCGATATGGAACGACTTCTCAGTGCACCTCGTCCCATTATTAGAGCCGATAATAAGGCAGGTCGCAATGATCCTTGCCCGTGTGGAAGCGGCAAGAAATACAAAAAGTGTTGTGGGAAGTAAGAGCCATACCCGATGAGTTCATCCTTTCACGAACTTACAGGCGTCGGGAGAGCAGGAGAGAAGGCATGACCTTTCAGGAATTGATCCTTGCACTGGACAAATTCTGGTCGGATCGAGGGTGTGTGATCCAGCAGCCCTATGATTTGGAAGTCGGCGCAGGAACGTTCAATCCCGCCACCTTCCTGCGGGTTCTGGGACCCGAGCCCTACCGCGTCGCCTACGTGGAACCATCCCGGCGTCCCACCGACGGACGTTATGGCGAAAATCCCAACCGGCTACAACACTACTACCAATACCAGGTGATCCTGAAGCCGTCCCCCCCCGACTCACAGGGGCTCTATCTCGAAAGCGTGAAGAGCTTCGGGATCGATCCCCTCGAGCACGACATACGGTTTGTGGAGGACGATTGGGAATCCCCGACCCTGGGGGCTTCGGGCCTTGGCTGGGAGGTCTGGCTTGATGGGATGGAGATCACTCAATTCACCTATTTCCAGCAGGTGGGAGGTATTGCTCTAAGTCCTGTGAGCGTCGAGCTGACCTACGGGCTCGAGAGAATTGCCATGTACCTTCAGGGGGTCGACAATGTCTACGACCTCATCTGGAGCGGGAAGGTGACCTACGGGGACGTGCACCACCGGGGGGAAGTGGAATGGTCGCATTACAATTTCGAAGAGGCCGACGTCAAGATGCTGTTTCAGTTGTTCAATATGTTTGAGGCTGAATCCCTGCGTCTCCATGACAAAGGACTGGTCCTTCCCTCCTATGATTACTGTCTCAAATGTTCCCATGTTTTCAACCTTCTGGACGCCCGGGGAGCCATCAGTGTGACGGAAAGGACCAATTACATCGCCCGGGTGCGAAACCTGGCACGCCTGGTGGCCCATGCCTACGTGGTTCAACGAGAACAAATGGGATACCCCCTCCTCAAGAAATGGGACTAGGATGGAGGACAAAGTGGGAAAAGAATTCTACCTCGAAATAGGAAGTGAAGAGATTCCGGCCGGTTATATCCTGCCGGCCCTGGAAGCCATGTCCGGGCAAATGATTCGCTTCCTGGATGAAAACCGCATCGGCTACGGGATTCCGGCCGCCACGGGAACCCCTCGGCGGCTGGTGCTGTGGGTCCCCGACGTGACTCCACAACAGGAGGCCTGTACCATCGAGATCATCGGTCCCCCGAGGCAGGTCGCCTTCGATGCCGCGGGAAAACCCACCAAGGCTGCCGAAGGATTCGCCAAAGGACAAGGGGTCCCTCTCGATGCGCTTCAAATCAAAAAGACGCCCAAGGGGGAATACCTTTGCATCGTCAAGGAAGAAGCAGGGCTTCCCACTAGGGAGCTCCTCGAGCGGATTCTGCCGGATTTCATTGCCCACATTCCCTTTCCCAAGTCCATGCGGTGGGGAAGCCTGAGCGTTTCCTTTGCCCGACCGATACACTGGATCGTGGCGATCCTGGGAAAGGAGGTCCTGAATTTTACCTACGGGGACATTCGGAGCGGCAACCGGTCCCTGGGCCATCGATTCATGAGTCCCGAGTGGATCGAGGTCACCGATTACACGAGCCACGTGGAGAACCTCAGGCGACACTTCGTTCATCTGGATGTGAAGGAGCGAAGAGAACTCATTGGCCGGGGCATTCAGGAGGCGGCTCAGAAGGTTGGAGGCTGTATCCTGGCCGATGAAGAGCTCCTGGACGAGGTCACCCAGCTGGTGGAATTTCCCCACCCCATCGTGGGAGAGTTCGAGACCAAGTATCTCGATCTGCCCCCGGAACTGCTCATCACCGTCATCAAAAAACATCAAAGGTATTTCGCCGTAACCGATCGAGACGGTAACCTGATGCACTACTTTGTCACGGTCTCCAATACCGTCCCCAGGGACGACGGACTGGTGGCCGGCGGGAACGCCCGGGTCGTTCGAGCTCGCCTCGAGGATGCCCGATTCTACTACCTGGAAGATCAAAAGGTCCGGCTCGAAGACCGGGCCGAACAGCTTCGAGGAGTGGTCTTTCATTCCAAGATGGGAACCAGTTGGGAAAAAATGGAACGGTTTTCCGCTCTGGCCCGGTGGATCGGGGAAAGACTTTGCCCCGACAAACTACCGGCTATTTCCCGTACAGCCTTTCTGTGCAAGGCGGATCTCCTCTCGGGGGTGGTGGGGGAATTCCCCGAGCTTCAGGGGGTGATGGGGCGAGTCTACGCCCGGTTGCAGGGGGAACCGGAAGAGGTTGCCGAGGCCATTTTTGAACACTACCTGCCGGTCCGCGCCGGAGGCCCCATCCCCGAGAGCGAGGTGGGTGCCGTCCTGAGCATCGCCGACAAGATGGACACCATTGTGGGGTGTTTCGGAGTGGGATTGATTCCTACGGGCACCGCGGATCCGTTCGCTCTTCGGCGCCAGACCCTCGGGATCATCCGGATCATTCTGGAAAAACCCTACCGCATCTCCCTCACCCACTTGATCGATCAAGCCGTTCCATTGTTCAAATCCAAAATGACGGAACCCTCGGACACGGTGAAGGAAGGGGTCCTGGAGTTCTTCCGGGGAAGGCTCCACCACCTGCTGGTGAGCCAGGACGGATACGCTCCCGATATCGTGGATGCATCTTTGGCCGTGGGCATCGAGGACCTGGTGGATGCCGTGGCCCGTACCAGGGCTTTGGCCGCGTTCAAGTCCCGTCCCGATTTCGAAAGCCTGGCCGCTGCCTTCAAGCGGGTGGTCAACATCATCAAGGAAGCAGAGACGACACCGGTGCAGCCCGAATTGCTGCAAAATACCGCGGAACAAGCCCTCTTCAACGCGTTCAAGGAAACAGAAGGTGCCGTGGATGCCTGCCTGGCCCGATCGGACTACGATGGAGCATTGGAAGCCATGGCTCGGCTCAAGGAATTCATCGACGGCTTTTTTGATTCCGTGCTGGTCATGGACAGGGACGAAGGAATTCGACGCAACCGGCTCGGGCTTCTTACCCGCGTCCGGGATCTCTTTAACAGGGTGGCCGATTTTCGAAAAATCCAGACCGGATGATCGGCATCCTCGTGCCTCTGCTCCGTCCGCTTTCCGCCTCTGAGCCCCTCCATGGACAGCGGTCGGGTGTGGAGATGAACCCAGCCCCGGCCTGTTTCAGGTGTGGTGCCCCCCCAGACGTTCCAGTCTTTTCAAGGAATGTTCGTGTGCCAGCTTCATCCGGGATTCCCGTCGGCAGCCGTCGATCAAGGCGCGGGCCAGCGGCTCGATGTTTTCCGGATGCTGGCAGGAAAGAAAGAAGTCTACGGTGGATGCAAACCCCTGGCGGACGATTTCTTCCATAGCGTATCTCCCGGAGACCGCAGCCATATCCATGTCGTCCGAAAGGAGCACTCCCTCAAAGCCGAGTCTTCTCCGCAACCATTCGTCGCCGATCTTGGGGGACAGGGTAGCCGGCCATCGGGGGTCGAGGAAAGGGTAGAAGGCATGGGAGGTCATCATGCAGTGGACGCCCGCTCGAACGGCCTCACGAAAGGGGAGGAGGTCCCGTTCCATCTCCAACTCGTTGTTCCAGTGAATGACCGGAACATCATGATGAGGGTCGGATTCCGCCCGCCCCAAACCTGGAAAATGCTTGGCCGTGGCGGAAATCTGGTTGCCCTGGAGGGCTTGGATCCAGAGTCTTCCTAGGCGAGCGACCTGGACGGGATCGGATCCCAGGCAGCGAGCTTCCATGAAATGGGAAGGTTCTCGGGAGAACACGTCCAGGACCGGGGCCAGGTTGATCTGGATCCCCATTCGTCGCAGGTCCGTGGCGGATTTCCTTCCCCACTCCTCGACGGAGTTGGCCCCTCCCAGGCTCAGATCATGAGCGGAAGGGAGCTGGAAAAAACCAGGGCCAAACCGCTGGACAGGTCCCCCTTCCTGATCGATGGCCACCCACAGACGCCGTCCGAGACGCTCGACGGCGAACCCCTGGGCATCCGCCAGGAGGGAACGAAGCTGCTCCGGACTCTGGATGTTTCTCTTGAAGAGAACAATTCCCCCGATGTGAAAATCCCTCATCAGGGGCTTCAACTCCTGCTCGAAGGTGACACCTCGAAATCCCACAAGGAGATGGATTCCTGGGTGGTCGGTCGCGTTTCCGGCGGCGAGGTTCATCATTCAGGTACTCTGGACATTCAGAATTTCCGACTTCTTCATCGGGTTGGAAGTTTGTAAACTGACCCCCATGAAAATGTCAACACATCTCGGCGGATTGTGGGAACAGGGGATGGGACCCGAGGAAGTCGTTTCCGCGGACATTGCCCGACCGACGACATTCGGACCGTGAAAGGAAGGAAGATGAACCCGATCAAGATCATGCCTTGCCTGGACATGAAAGAAGGACGAGTGGTCAAGGGAATCAACTTCGTGGACCTCCGAGATGCGGGGGACCCGATGGAAAATGCCGTGTTTTATGAGAAAGAAGGGGCCGATGAGCTCGCCATGTTGGACATTGCGGCCACCCTCGAGAATCGAAAGACGCGTCTCGAGTGGGTCAAGAGCGTCTCCGCCGTGATTCGGATTCCTCTAACGGTGGGTGGCGGCATCTCGAGTCTGGAAGACATCGAGCTGGTCCTCGAAGCCGGCGCGGCCAAGATCTCCGTGAACAGCGCCGCGGTTCGAAACCCGAACTTGGTCCGCGAGGCAGCCGGGATCTTCGGATCGGAGAAAATCACGGTGGCTGTCGACGGCAAAAGAAACCCGCAAATGCCTTCGGGGTTCGAACTGGTGGTCTCGGGGGGGACCAGACCCGTGGGAAAGGACGCCGTCGAATGGGCCAGGCAGTGTCAGGACCTGGGGGCGGGGGCGATACTTCCGACCAGCATGGACGGGGACGGGACCCGGACCGGCTACGACCTGGAATTCACCCGGGCGATCTCCGAGGCGGTGAGCGTTCCCGTGATCGCCTCGGGGGGAGCCGGGGAGCTCGAGCACTTCTATGAAGGGGTGGTCAAAGGCGGGGCCCAGATCCTTCTTGCCGCCTCCGTATTCCACTACCGCATTTTCAGCATCCGGCAGGTGAAGGAGTTTCTAAAAAGCAAAGGCCTGCCGGTCCTGTAGGAGGGTGTTGGGGGTTTCTTCCGGAAAAATCCGAGGGATCGGCGGGATGAAAGGGCTTGAGAAAGTACGGGAAGATCCTCTCGAGGATGACGAAGAAAGTGATTGCCGTCCAGGACCTGCTCGGGGCACTCTCTCTCGAGGGTTGTACTTCATCCTCGGGTCCCTGTCTCTCGATCGAGGATGTCGAAACAGTTCCTCGGTGCGTTCCCGACGGATCGAGCAAAATCAAGTTGACTGAGGGCCACGCTTTTTTCTATGGTCCCCCCACTGTTCAAGAGTGTTGCCTGCCGAAAGGCGGCCCGTGCACTCCCTCTCGAAGGGAGCCTGTGTTGCAGGAGTAATTCCTGGAAATTCGGATGGTTGTTGGATTCTTTCCCTGGTTTCCTCCCACCGGGTGAAGGGTCATCGGAGAGAAACCGATCGGGGAAGGGTAAGGTGGAAATCGTGGCTCCATTCGAACTCGGGGAATGGGTTGTGCTGACGTCCCAGAAGGGAAAGAAGTGGCTCGCCAGGGTCGAGGACGCTCCCTATTCCTCCCACCTGGGTGGGATTCGGATGATGGATGTGGTGGGAAAGGAAGAGGGCGATTGCCTGGAAACCACCAAAGGGGCAAAGCTTTTACTGTTTCGCCCGACCCTTTATGACTACATCTATCGAATGGAACGGCAGACCCAGATCATCTATCCCAAGGATCTCGCCGCCATTGTTTTTTACGGAGATGTGTGTCCGGGGGACCTCGTCCTTGAGTCGGGGCTGGGAGCCGGGGCCCTGTGCCTGGCTTTGCTGCGTGCCGTGGGGCGGGAGGGGACGGTCATCTCGGTGGAAAAGAGGCCCCGGTTTGCCCGCCAGGCCAGGGAAAACATCAGCAGGTTTCTGAACGGCAGGCCCGGCAACCACTGGATTGTGGTGGCCGATATCCAGGATTTTTTCATCACAAGGAAAGTGGACCGGATTTTCCTGGATCTTCCCGAACCCTGGCATGCCGTCGGATCCCTTTCGGGTTTCCTCAAGCCGGGAGGAATCCTGGTGAACCTGAGCCCCAATGTGGGTCAGGTGCAGCTCATGCACCGGGAACTGAAAGACAGCGGTTTCGCAAACCTTCTCACCTTTGAGCTGATCCAGCGTGAGTGGAAAGTGGACGAGCTCCGGGCACGTCCCGTCGATCGGATGATTGCCCACACCGGGTTCATCACGGTGGCCCGAAAAGTGCCCGCAGGCTAGTTCACGAGAGGGTCCTCGGGCAAAGAATTCGGGGGCTGACTATTTGGAGGACCCGCCCAAAATGAGCCCACACAAGGAAAGCGGGATGAGTCGATTCCTCAAACGCCTATCTCCGCCGCTCTACCTGGTCATCAGTTTTCTCCTGCTCATACTCACCGGGAGTACGATTCTCACACTCCTCCCAACGCAAAAAGGACCGAGCATCTCTTTTATCGATGCCCTGTTCATGACCACCTCTGCAAGCTGTGTGACAGGTCTTACCGTCTTCGATATCGGCACGGAATTCACCCTCTGGGGCCAGCTGACCCTGCTTGCCTGCATCCAACTGGGGGGATTGGGAATCATGACTCTCTCCACCTTCATGATCCTCGCTCTGGGCCACTCCATCTCGTTTCGTTCCCGCTTCGTGGTCCATGACATCTTTGTCCACAGTCCCCAGGCGGATTTCAATGTCCTGTTGCGTCGGGTCGTCTTGTTCACGGCGGGTATCGAAGCCTCCGGCACCCTTCTCCTTTACCTTCGCTTCAAGGACACGCTGACATGCAGCCAGGCGTGGTACTCGGCGGCATTCCACGCCGTCAGTGCCTTCTGCAATGCCGGGTTCAGTTTGTTTTCCAACAACCTGATGGGGTTTCGCGGCGATATCCTGGTCAGCCTTACGATCGCGACCTTGATCATTTTGGGCGGAATCGGCTTCATGGTTCTCCACGAACTGGTTCGTGCCTCCAGGAACTGGCGTTCCATGTCCCGCTTTTGGAACCAGCTTTCCCTCCACTCGAAGATCGTGCTTGCCACTACGGGCCTCCTGCTTTTCGGGGGGACCATTTTCTTTCTGGCGTGCGAATGGTCCAACACCTTGAAGGGTCTTCCCCTGTGGGAGAAACTCCTTGCTTCCTATTTTCAGTCGGTGACGCCCAGGACGGCAGGATTCAACACCCTGGATTACGGCCTCATGAGGAACATCACCCTCCTGGGAACGATCTTGCTGATGTTCATCGGGGCCTCTCCCGGGTCCACGGGAGGCGGGGTGAAAACCAGCACCATCGGGGTTTTCATGGCGCTCAGCCGCGCCCATTTCAGGGGATCGGACCATGCGCATGCGTTCAAACGGTCCATCCCCGAGGAGACGGTCAACCGGGCGTTCAGCACCTTCGTAGTATCGATCGTCATTGTGGTGCTCGGAACGGCAGGCCTTCTCATTTCCGAATCCACGGGCGTGCTCCAGCATGCGAGCCGGGGCCAGGTGATCGAGTTTCTCTTCGAGACCACTTCCGCTTTCGGCACGGTAGGCTTGAGCATGGGGATCACCCCCAACCTCTCTTCGTGGAGCAAGTTCATCCTGGTCTTGATCATGTTTACGGGCAGACTGGGTCCCCTGGTCATCGCCACGGCCATTCAGCCCACGGGAAAAAGGACGGGGCGATTCTACTATGCAGAAGAACGCATCATGATTGGATGAGGTCCGTCAATGGGTCAGATCGCCATCATGGGTCTAGGGAATTTTGGGTACTATCTCGGTCGGGAGTTGTACCTCAAGGGATACGACGTCATCGGGTTGGACGTCCAGCGCGACGTGGTCCAAAAAGCCAAAAACGATCTCAGCCAGGCGGTGGTGGCCGATGCCACGGACAAAGAGACCCTGCTCGCCCTTGGAATCGGTCAGGTCGATTTGGCCGTGGTCGCCATCGGGACCAACATGCTCGCCAGTATTCTGGCCACCTTTCACCTGAAGGAAATCGGGGTGAAGAAGGTTTTTGCCAAGGCCCTCAGTGAAGAGCACGGGCAAATCCTCAGTCGTATGGGAGCCGACGAAATCTTCTTCCCGGAGAAGGACCTGGCCGTCAGCCTGGCTCGAAAGATAGAAAACCCCAACCTTCTTGAGTACTTGCCGTCGGTGCAGGACTACGGCATCTTCGAACTGGAAGAACCGACATCTCTCATTGGAAAGTCTCTTCGAGAAATGGATTTGATCAACCGGTTTGGGATCCAGGTCCTGGCGGTCCGGGATAGAGAAGAGGATCGGCTGGCTTTCATCCCCAGGGGAGACTACGTGGTGAGGAAAGGAGATGTGCTCATCCTGTTGGGAACCAGTCAATCCATGGAGCGACTGACCAAGGAGCTCGCCGGCAGGAGTCCGAACTCCAAAGACTGATCGACGGGTGTTTGCCCGATGCAGGTTGGAGGAACGAAAAAAGTCCTTCTGAATGTTTGCGCAGGATCCCCTCGAGCCTTTTCGGATTGCTGCGACTTGACAGGGGTTGACGTTTATCGATATCTTTCACCACATCGCCGAATCCTGGAGTCCAGGAGCGGGGGAACCGAGTTTTTGGGGCGTATTGCCTTTTCAGGCGAGGGGCAACCTCTTCGGCCCGAGCCCGTCAGCTAACCTCGCAGGCGTCGAGGGGGGAGAACCTTCCGAAGTGGGAGGCTGATCCTCCAGGAATCTCCAAGCTTCGGAAGGTTGAGCATGCAGCAGTCCCCCTTGCCTGAGGTCCGGAACAGGACCGTTCCCACTCCGAGTGGAGAAAGCCCCCTCTCCGCGGGTCGAGGTGGAATCCTGGCTTTGGCCCTCGGCGCCCTTGGAGTTGTCTACGGGGACATCGGAACCAGTCCCCTTTACGCCATCAAGGAGTGCTTCCACGGAATCCACGCCATAGAGGTCAACCAGGACAACATATTCGGCGTAATTTCCCTGGTGTTCTGGTCCCTCACCATGGTGGTGAGTGTCAAGTACGTGGGCTTCGTCATGCGGGCGGACAACCGTAACGAAGGCGGCATCTTCGCCCTCTTGGCCCTCATCCCGAGCGATCGCAAACGGGTTTCTCCCCGTCTGTACTCCGTGGTGATCCTCATTGCCATCCTTGGTGCGGCACTGCTGTACGGAGACGGGATCATCACCCCTTCCATCTCGGTTCTGTCCGCGGTGGAAGGACTCGATGTGGCCACCCACGCATTGGCGCCGGTGGTCGTGCCCATCACCAGCGTGATTCTGCTTGCCCTCTTCCTGGTGCAACATCGCGGAACCATGTCAATCGGTCGGGTGTTCGGTCCGGTCATGATGCTGTGGTTTGTCGTCATCGCATGCCTTGGGCTCAAAGAAATCCTGATGAACCCCCACATCCTTTCCGCGGTCAACCCCAAGCATGCGTACGATTTCTTCGCCGCAAACCGGCTGCATGGAATGGTGGTTCTTGGCTCGGTGGTTCTCTGTATCACGGGAGGGGAGGCCCTCTATGCGGACATGGGTCATTTCGGGCGCACGGCTATCAAGCTCTCCTGGCTGACGGTGGCTTACCCCGCATTGCTTCTCAACTATTTCGGACAGGGGGCGCTGCTCTTAGACCACCCCGAACTGGCTTTCAACCCCTTCTACGGGGTGGTGCCCACCTTTCTTCTGTACCCCATGGTGATTCTATCCACCATCGCAACGGTCATTGCTTCCCAGGCGATGATCTCCGGCGTCTTTTCCCTGACACAGCAGGCGGTGCAGCTGGGGTTCTGCCCCCGCCTCCGGATCATCCACACGTCCAGGGAAACCAAGGGCCAGATCTACATTCCGGCGGTCAACTACGCCATGATGATCGCCTGTATCGGCCTGGTGTTGGCGTTCAAGGGATCGAGCGGGTTGGCCGGTGCTTACGGAATTGCGGTGACGGCCACCATGACGTTCACGTCCCTCCTTTACTTTTTCGTGCTCACCAAGACGTGGAGCCGGCCCCTGTGGCAGGCGCTTCCCATCGTGTTGCTGTTTTTGATGTTCGATGTTTCCTTTTTCGGGGCCAATCTGCTCAAGGTCCTGGACGGAGGATGGTTCACCCTGATGGTAGCCCTGGTCATCATGATCGCCATGGTCACCTGGCGGGACGGACGCTCCGAGCTGGCCCGGATCATGCTGAACAGCCGCCTGCCCTTGGAGCTCTTTCTGGCGGATCTGGCCGAGCATGAGCCATACAGAGTCCCGGGGACAGCGGTTTTTATGTCGGTGTCCCCCGTGGGCACACCGCCGGCCCTCCTCCATCACCTCAAGCACAACCACGTGCTTCACCAAAAGGTGGTACTCCTGTCCATCCGAGCCGTGGATGTGCCGGTGGTGCCCGTCCCCGAGCGCCTGAACATCGAGAGCTACGAACACGGATTTTATCGAGTGGTCGCTATGTATGGCTTCATGGAAAGGCCCAATGTGCCTGAGATCATGCAGCTGGCTTGCGATGCAGGCTTACAGACCCAGATGGCCGATACCTCCTTCTTTCTCGGGCGGGAGAGTCTTCTCACCACGGGCCATTCCAAGATGATGCGATGGCGAAAGGCCCTTTTCGCCATCATGTCCAGGAATGCGGGGACGGCCCCATCCTTTTTCGGAATCCCTCCCCACCGTGTCGTGGAGCTGGGTATACAGGTCGAGCTCTAGGCGGGTTCCAGGGGAATCCGGATGAGAAAGGTGGTTCCCTGGCTCGAAGATTCCACGGTGATGAATCCTCCGTGATCCTGGAGGATATTCCTGCAAATAGCGAGACCCAATCCGGCCCCTTCGGTCTTGGTGGTGAAAAAGGGTTCGAAGATCTTTTCGCGGATATCGGGGGGGATGCCGGGACCGGTGTCCCGAATGAGCACTTGCACCTCTTTGTCCTCGATTCGGGTTCCTACGGTGACACGACCGACCCCGTTCATGGCTTCCACTGCGTTTTGCATCAAGTTGAGAAATACCTGCTTGAGCTGGTCCGAGTCTCCCTCGATCACCAGGGGATTCGGGTCCAGTTCGACAGCGAACCGGATCTGCTTTCCCTCGAGGATGGGCTCGAGAAGTTCAACGGTTTCTTCCAAAAGCTGCCGGATGGAAACCGGCTGTTTGCGACAGGTGCCGCCAGGGCGCGTGACCAGCCGAATGCCGTTCAGCAGCGCTTCCAGGCGCTGGACTTCCTTGAGGATGATGTCCAGCTTGTGCAGAGATTTTTCATCCTCCCGCAGGCCGTTGCTCCCTCTCAACTGGTGCGCAAAGCCTCCGATGAGCATCAGGGGTTTGCGGATTTCGTGAGTGATTCGAGAGACGGCTTTGCCGATGTCCGCCAGTCGTTCCACGAAGTAGCTGTCCCGATCCATTTGCTTGCGCCGGGAAATGTCGCGGATGACCGCCGTGAAATAGGTTTGTTCTCCGGACCTGGAAACGGAGTGGGAAATTTCCACGGGAAAAGACGACCCGTCTTTGCGTTCGGCTTGACATTCCCGCTGCGTTCCCATGACCCTGGAAACTCCCGTGGTCAAATACCGGTTCACGTAGCCGTTGTGAAGGTCGCGGTGCGACGAAGGAATCAAGGAGGATGCATCCTTCCCGATCATCTCCTCGGAACGATATCCGAACATCTTTTCCGCCGCTCTGTTGTACAGGACGATCCTGTGATGCTCATCGATAATGACGACGGCATCCGCGACGGATTCGAGGATATCCCGCAAAAGTGCTTCAGGGATCAAGGAGAGGTCTTGGGGTTGGATCGCGGCCATGGTGTCTCCTGCCAACAGCCCTGCATGAAAACCGGTGCACCGGAGAACGGGTGAACCGGCAAAATCCTCGGCCGGGCTTCATTCTTCGTTATGAATCTCCGGACCCTGGGGGATCGAAACCACAACGTGGTTTACGACCCTTTCTTCCCCCTATTGTAACCACGAGGGGAGCAGAAGCCCAACCCTGCTTTCACCTTGGGGCCCGGCTCACTGCACAGTTACGGTGGGTTCAGGGGGATGACATGGCGGCGAGGGCTTTCCGAACTTCCTCGAATGCCACATCCGATCGAATGTCCACTTCCCCGATGGCCCTGGGCAGCACGAAACGGTTCACACCCTTCAACCGTTTCTTGTCGGCGGAAAGGGCGGCGAGGAGCTCATCCGGCGAAGCTTGCCGGGGAAGGGTGGTGGGAAGATTCCAGAACCGGCAGAGGCGTTCCAGCCGCTGGAGATCGGTGGCGGAAAAGGTCCCTCGATGAAGTGAAATGCGGGCAGCCGCAGCCATTCCCACCGCCACGGCATCTCCGTGCCGAAAAGTATATCCCGTGATCTTCTCCAGGGCGTGTCCGATGGTGTGCCCTAAATTGAGCACCATGCGGTATCCGGATTCCCTCTCATCGGCTTCCACCACCCGGGCCTTAAGGCGGCAACAGGAAGTAACGATGCGCAGAAGAGCCTCGCTTTGGCGGGATCGGATGGCTTCGGACTCGGATTCGAGAAAATCCCACAGCAAGGGGTCCCCGATCATGGCCGTCTTGATCGCTTCGGCCATCCCCTGTCGCATCTCCTCCTCGGGAAGTGTCTCGAGGAATCGAATGTCCATATGGATGGATCGAGCCTGATGAAAGGTCCCCAGAAGGTTTTTCCCTTCGGGAAGGTCCACGCCGGTCTTGCCGCCGATGCTGCTGTCCACCTGGGCCAGGAGAGTAGTGGGAACCTGGCAGTGTGGAATACCCCTCATGTAGATGGATGCCAGAAATCCAACCAGGTCTCCGGTGACCCCGCCCCCGACGGCCACCAGGACACTGCAACGATCGGCCCCGGACCGTACCAGCCGACGGGCCAGCTTCTCCAATTCGGACAACCGCTTGTTGGGTTCCGAGGCGGGAAACAGGATCCACTCATCGTCCGAGGGCACCGACCATCCCATCTGCCTCAACCGCTCGTGCCACAGACCGTGAACCGTTTCGTCCCAGATCCAGAAAATCCGGGAGTCCCCGAATCGGGAGGAAAGAGAGGCGGGCATGCCCTCGAGAAGATCCCCGCCGATCCTTACCTGGGAATCCCTGGGGGGAGTACCGGCCAATCGCAAAATCAGTTCTGTGGCCTCATCTCGCAACACCGGGCAACCTGAGGGGTCGGAAGAATGGTTCGAAGAGTCCCTCCTCATTGCGGCGCCCCATCGCATCCGCACAGGCTCGGCTTTTCCGGATCACACTTCTCTGGGGCCGGTGAAGAAGCCGTTCCACAACACCCGGGACAACTGCTGCAAAAGGAGGCCCTCGAGCGGGTGATTCGCACAAAGTGCCGTGCGATATACGCACTCGCCATAGCTATAAGGAGCAGTACCAGGACAATTTGCCACATGATTTCTTCCTTTTTTTTCAGGCTCCGATGCCGAGCCATCGACCGCCCTGATAGATCAGGACCGCAAGGAGAAATGCCGCGGAAGTGTTGAAAACCATGGAGAAAAGCCCCCACTTCCATGAACCGGATTCCCGGATGATGCAGGTGACCGTCGCCAGACAGGGGGCGTAAAGCATGATGAACAGGATAAAGGAGAAAGCTCTCAGGGGATTCCATCCGGGGTCCGAGGCCAGTTGGCGGCTCAGAGAACCCCCTTCATCCTTGGAGGAGACTCCAAGAGAGTAGGCTGTTCCAAATATCGAAATAATGAGTTCCTTTGCGGCAAAGCCGGCCGCCAAGGCCACGTTCGTTCGCCAGTCCCCTCCCATCCACCGGCTGAAGACCTCGAGAGCACTTCCGGCCCTTCCTGCCCAGGAATGTTTCAGGGCCGCGTGCGCCTCGGCGCGATCCACGGATTTCAGCTGTTCGTACCATGGAACGAGCTCCAAGGGAAGATCTTTGGACGATAGCTTCTTGAGATCGAGCTGTCCGCTGAAGCCTTCGGGAACCTGGGCCAGGATTTGAGATCGCTGTTCCTCATAAACCCGTCTCTGAGTGTCGGGAAGGCCGGGAAAGGACATGAGAGACCAAAAGAGTATGGACATGGCCAGGATGATGGTGCCGGCCTTCTGAATGTACTGCCGGGTGCGCTCCCAGGTGTGGATCAGGAGCCCCCTGAAGGTGGGCAGTCGATAGGGAGGAAGCTCGAGGAGAAAGGGAGTGCTGGGTCCCCGCAGGATCGTGGACCGGAAAAGCCTTGCCAGCAGGAGAGCCATGATCCAGGACAGGACCGTCAGGAAAAACATGATTTGGGCATGTTTGGCGGGGAAAAAGGCGGCAATGAGCATGGCAAAGACCGGGAGCTTGGCACCGCAGTTCATGATGGGAGCGGTGAGGATCGTGGCCAGTCGCTCCCGCGAACTGCGCAGAGTTCTGGTGGCCATTACACCGGGGACGGCGCATCCCCCCGCAATCCCTCCGGATATGACATAGGCCATGACGGAGTTCCCATGGAGTCCGAAGGTGCGAAAGATCCGGTCCAGCATGTAGGCGACGCGGGCCAGATAGCCGGTATCCTCGAGAAAAGCGATGGCCAGGAACATGAACAGGATGAGGGGCACGAAGCCGAGCACCCCGCCCACCCCGTCGATGACACCGGAAACGATCAAGGATTTCAAGGGGCCATCCGGTAGAGAGGCTTCAGCAAGGCCGCCGAGCCACGAGAACGCCGCCTCGAGCCAGGCCACGGGAGCGGCACTGTAGGTAAAGGTGAACTGATAGACGACGTAGAGGATAGCCATCATAAGAATGGGACCCAGAAACCGGTGTGTGAGGACGCGGTCGACCTGGTCCGAAAGATAAAGGCGATCCGCCTTTTCGTTCCGTTTCACCACGGAACCCTTCAAAAGGGCGGTGATGTACCCGTACCGATGATCGGCAATGATGGCTTCCGGGTAGGTGGCGAGGGTCTTTTGAAGGTGGTCGCCGACCGCCTCGCCCATGCGTTCCAGGCGGCTTGAAAAGTCCGGATCCACCCTGCGGCCTTTTTCCATAACCTGCTCATCGGCTTCCAGGTACTTCAAAGCCGTCCATCGGGGGGGATGTAGTTCCGTGAGAAATCCCGCCGCCTCGATGAGGGCCTCCATTTTCACCAACACGGGGTCGATGTCCGGACCGTAGGAAATCACCAGTGGAACCCACGGACGATTTTCACCGGCCAGGTCTCGTGCCCGGTGGAGGATTTCCTCCTTGCCTTTTCCGGACCGGGCGATGGCGGGGACTACAGGAACGTGGAGCCGCCGGGACAGTTCCTCGGCATCGATTTCGATGCCTCGATTTGCCGCCGCATCGATCATATTGAGGGCGAGAACCAGGGGAATGCCGAGCTCCATTAGCTGGATGGTCAGGTAAAGGTTCCTCTCGATGTTGGAGGCGTCCACAATGTTGATGACGGCCGAGGGTCTTTCTTGAACCAGAAAATCCCTGGCCACGAGTTCTTCGGGGGAGTAGGCGGTGAGGGAATAGATTCCCGGAAGATCCACCAGCCGTATCTGAGTGCCGCGGAAGTTGCAGAAACCTTCCTTCTTTTCCACAGTGATGCCGGGATAGTTACCCACATGCTGCCGTGCGCCGGTGATGGCATTGAAGAGGGTGGTTTTTCCGCAGTTGGGATTTCCAGCCAGGGCGACCAGCAATGGTTGGGAAGCGTCATTCATGGATGTCCGCCACCTCGACCTGGATGAAGTCGGCCTCATTGTTTCGCAGCGTCAGGGTGAAGTCCCGGACTCGAACGGCCACGGGGTCCTTGAGAGGTGCCCGCCCCCGGATATGAATCGGGGTGCCGGGAACGAGCCCCATGTCTCGAATGCGGCGCCCCAGCTCGCCTTGAGCCGTCACTCGCGCCACGATGCCTTTTTGACCGGCCGCCATGTGTCTCATGAGCACAATGGGCATCGAAGGGTAGTCCTCTTATCCCGAGGAAACATTTCGGGGCTGCAGAGGCTGTTGGCCTTCCCGCCCCAAAAAAAGGAGCGACTGTATGAATCCCCAGTCGCTCCAGGAGGGTTCTCTTCAGGTTCCGTCATGCAACCGGGGTCACCAGGATCTTGTTGGAAACCCCTTTTCCCAGACTCAGCGTTCCTCCATGCACACGGACCAGGCAGGGAGATCCACAACCGGCACAGAGGAGCTCCATTTCAACGCCGGGATATATGCCCATGGCAGCCATTCGAGCACAAAGGTGCCGGCCTCCGGCGAATCCCACCACCTTCAACCTTTTTCCGGCTTGGGCGTGGGAAAGCGGCAGGGCTCCGCGGGCCCCTTCCGGGGCGGTCTCGATCGAGCATCCGTTTCTACGTTGCCAACAACCCAACATCATCCGCTCCTTTGGAATTCGCGCATGTTTGCAATTAGGTACTCCAAACTTTATATGCAGTCAATAGCTTTATCGAGTATTTTTCCAGGTGTATAATACTTTCTCGATTTTCCTCGAACCTGACTCCATTCATCCGGACGAAGGAATTTTCCATGGATGCCGACAAAGTTCCTCTGCCGGGAACAAGACGAAGCATGATCGCTTGTTTGCCGTATCTCGCAGCCCTTTTTCCTTCCGATCAAAGGATGTCCGTCCCATGACACAACACGGGGATACATCCTGCGCGCCCCGACAAACCATCGAGTCCGGCCCCTCCGTGAAGGAACTTCTCCTCCTGTGCCGTCATTCCGATAGTGCCCCGGGAGACCGAGCTCTGAACCTCCTGCTCGAGTACCTGGAAAACGGAGAACCCTCTTCCTACGGGCACCTCCTGGAAGCCCTTTCCTCTTTGCGCCCGCGAATCCATCGCCTGCCGCCCATGCTGTGGCGGATACTCTGTGACTGGATGGCTTTCACATACCTGCCGGGCCCGGAGGGGAAAGGTCAGGACGCTGGGAGAAATCTTCTCCGAAAACCCCCTGAGCCTCTGTTCCCCTGCCTTCTCCACCGTCCCATTTCCTTGAGTCCGTGGACGGATATCCTCCCTCCCCGCTTCTTTTTTGCGGAACCCGGCTTGGCCGGGGCGGCTTCGAGGGCGCGGTGGAGGCTCCTGAGACACCGGGTTCGTCGTTACAAATGCCCGGCCTGGGGAGAACCCACTTTTCGGGATCTGGCCCCCCTGTGGAAAAAGGGGCCTTCGAGGCGCGCTCGTCCGGTTTCTCGAGGCCGGTGGCTTTGTGTCGCACGATCTGTGCTCATGGTTCCGAAGAACGAAGAGGCTATCTTACCGTTTTCCCCGAGCATCGAGGAATCGTTCTGGGGGGGATATGGCCCCCCGACAAGGTCGTTTCTCGACAACCTGGTTTGGTGTCAGGCCCAGGAGCTCGCTTCCATACGGCAATTGGCCAAAACGGTCAGCCGGTGTTGCCGGCGGGTGGTGCTCAGCTGGCACAATGCCACCCTGGCTGCCGCCGGAGGCTGGGCCTTCGAAGCTCTGGAACACATGTTTCCTTCGCATTCGGTGTGGAAAGGTTTCCGAAAAAAGGTAGAGCGCCGGCTTGACGAGGCCGCGGCCGACGGGGAGGTCCGGTCGCCGGCCCTTTGCGACCTTTGGGATAGAAGGAAGGAACGGCTGTTGACCCCCAGGGTTCTCCAACTTTTGTGGGAAGGACGGCTTCGGGAAGCTGTCCACCCGGCATGGGCCGAAAGGCGGGACCTGGCGCGCAAGGTCGCCCGGGCGGTTCTGCCCGCAGTGACATCCCTGGAAGACCGGCATTGGGAGACATTCCACTGGAGCGGCATTCTGGCCCCTCACCAGAAGGATTCCCTGGAGGAGATCGGTGCAGCCTGGCTCGATGCCGGTCCAGGGTGGAGAAGGGGCCTTCTGCGCCTCTCCGTCATGGCGGAGGAGGCCCAGCACCTTCTGGACCGGGGAACCCTGGACTGGTTTGTCCTTCCCTGGATCGACAAATTCTTCATCTCCTCTCTCAGAGAACGGGACCACGAGTATCTCGGATTGCTCTTCACCTGGCTGCGCGGCCGGGGGGTTGATCCTTTGATCCTTCTGTGGGAGGACACTGCCCGCACTCAAAGCCCGAGCCTCCAAGTCGCGCTCGATCGCCTGGTGAACCAGGGATATCCTTTTCGGGGAATCGGTGTGTTCGATTCGGGAGGGTCCCGGTCTCCGGATGCCTTGAAAATCATCCTCGAGGAACACCAGGAGACGGGATTATTCGCCCTGCGACCCGTTCACAGTGAAAGCAGGCACCGTTCCCTCCAGGCTCTCCTTCGGCAACCGGACCGCGGATTTTTCCGCGCTTACGACTCATCCTGGAAGGACAACCTCTGTTTTCTCTATGCGGGCACCCAGGTTCGGCCCCTGGTGTCCCCCCAGTGGGAAACGGAACCCTTCCCCGCCTGGCTGGCGGCGCAGGGGCGCAAGTTCGCCTTTGGGGAGGCACTTCGGTCGCGATTGCGCCGCGAGGTCCCGGGAGAAGAAAGAACGGAGCCGGACTCCCTCGGGTTGGAATATTCACGTTGGGCCAACCTGCTTTGAGGCTCCGGGAGGGGACACAAGGCACAAAAAGCCATTGACAACCATTTTACTTTGTCATTAGCTCTGAAAGGTGAATGGGGAGTCCGTGAAATCCTCGACAGCTGCTTGACAACAACAGGGTTTTCTCATGATCAACTTTCAAAAAGCGCGTGATCGGATGGTGGAAACCCAACTCATCTGTCGCGGAATCGAGGATGACCGGGTGTTGATTGCCATGCGCAAGGTGCCGCGCCACCTGTTTGTGGATGAGGCCCTCCAGGAGCAGGCTTACAACGATCATCCCCTGCCCATTGCGGACAAGCAGACCATTTCCCAGCCTTACATTGTCGCGCTCATGACCGAGGCCTTGCGTCTCAAGGGGCACGAGAAGGTCCTCGAAATCGGTACCGGTTCCGGTTACCAGGCAGCCGTTCTCGCCGAGCTCGCCGACCGGGTCTTTTCCATCGAACGATATGCCTCCCTGGCTCACCGGGCAAGCCAGATTCTTCAAAAGCTCGGGTACAAGAATGTGATCGTGCGTGTCGGGGACGGAACCCTGGGCTGGCCCGAGGAAAGCCCCTTCGATGGGATCGTGGTCACGGCCGGAGCGCCCAAGATCCCTCAAACCCTGGTGGACCAGTTGGCTACGAACGGAAGGCTGGTGATTCCCGTGGGGGACCGAATTTCCCAGGAATTGATCGTCGTGGAAAAGCGGCCCGAGGGAATACGCCAGCACAATCTCGGCGGGGTCCGGTTCGTGGACCTGGTGGGAAAGTGGGGGTGGGAAGAATAGATGAAGAGGCCCATCATAGGAGTCATTGGAACTGGGAACTCGACCCCTGCCCTGGATACCTTGGCCCGGGAGGTAGGTCGGGAAATCGCCCGGTGCGGAGCGATCCTGGTGTGTGGCGGGCTGGGAGGTGTTATGGAAGCCGCCGCCGCAGGAGCCAAGGAAGTGGGAGGAACCACCGTGGGAATCCTGCCAGGATCGGGAGTCGAGGATGCCAACCCCTATATCGACGTTCCCATTGCCACCAACATGGGACAGGCCAGGAATGCCGTGATTGTGCACACGGCGGATGTCCTCATCGCCGTGGATGGAGAATACGGTACCCTGTCGGAAATGGCCATGGCCCTGAAAATCGGAAAGCCGGTCATTGCCCTGAAACCTAGATTTTCCATCCCCGAGGTGGTGGTCATGGAACATCCCAGAGAGGCGGTCGAGAAAGCGATTTCAGCGTTGGGAGAGTGTGGTACCTCGTTCCTTGGCGATCAAAGTTGATGGTAAGGCTTTTTCATGAAACCTTTCGATCGGATGGTAGATCACCGGAAAAATCTTTCCGACGAAGCCGGAGGCGGAGGATGCCGGCCTGCGGAGGAGCAATCCAGTCTTGAGAACGAAAATGCCGAGCTGCGAAGGAAACTGAGCGAGGTGCTCGATGCGGCCGCGGAAAATGAGAGAATCTGGCGGCATTTCGTGGAGATGGAAAAGATTCTGTTCCGTACCCGGGACTTGAATCAGCTGGTGGAGGAGCTGCTCCTCGAGATCAAGGAACGCTTTGAACCGGAACACGTCACCCTGCTTTTGTGCCACCAGGAATTGATCCAGGATTACTTTCCGGCCATCAACCGGCAATCCATGCCCATTGGCGACGGGACATGGATTGTGCCCTGTCCTTCCGGGGTGGGAGTCCTGGTCTGTCGCGATCCGCACAAGCCGGCCGTACTCTCCGGTGACGAGGTCGACAGGCTGGGGGGCTATCTTCCCGATGTGGGGGCACCGGTCCAATCGGGAGTCCTGATTCCCCTTTGTGTCCACGAGGTTCACTTCGGGTTCCTGTTTCTGGGAAGTACCGATTCCGAACGCTATCGGCCCGACGATGGGACGGATCTTTTGGAACAGCTGGGGATCAAGATTGCCCTCTGTATAGAAAACTGCCTCGCCTACGAAAAGGTCAAGGATTTCACCGTTCAGGACCCCGTGACGGGGACGATGAATTTTTTCCAGATCCACACGATTCTCGACCGGGAGTTTCGCAGGGCTCGGCGACTCGAGGAGCCGCTTTCGGTCCTGATCATCGACCTGGATTTCTTCCAGGACGAGGAAGGGCGCCTGGACATCGGCAGCAGGATTCTGACCCATGTGGCGGACGTCCTGAGAAACACCCTGCCGCAGGGAGAAACCTTTCTGGGTCGTTATGGAAGCGATGAGTTTCTGGTGGTGCTTCCCAGGGTTCCCGGGGAGGAAGCACGCGAGGTGATTCCGTATTTGACCCAAACCATCCGAAAGTCTCCGTTCAGGGTCGAAAATGCGGCCATCCTTATCCAGGCCTACATCGGAGTGGGGTCGATTCAGGAACACACCAGGCGTCCTCAGGACCTGCTGGATGCAGCCTATTCGGAACTGTGCCAGGTGAAGCTGCAACAGAGGACCTTCGGGGCGGAACGTGTGACGGATCCAGGAAAGGGCTAGCTTTTTAGGGGAACCCCGGGGAATTGCACGTTGCTTTTACCGGGGGCCTATGGTAACCAGACGGCGTTTTTGTCGGGGCGTAGCGCAGACTGGTTAGCGCACCTGCCTTGGGCGCAGGGGGTCGGAGGTTCAAATCCTCTCGCCCCGACTCCTTTTCACGCCCTCCGTTTCACCCCATGCTTTCGGCTCATCGGAAATTCCCGCCGGAGAGGAAGTGCTGCTTTTTATCCCGAAGGAAGAAAGCACTGTGGTGATCGCGGCCGCAGCGTACCAAGACATACGGCGACTCTTCCAGGGCGGACCTTCTCTCACCGATGTCGTGATTCCCAAGACCCGGCCGGAAAAAGCGCAACAACCGACGCGGTTTCGAGACATCTGCCCGGATCCGGTGCCCGGATGTCACCGGCAAAAAAGCAGAAAGCCTGAGCCGGGCGATGGCCTGCCTTCGGCGGGTCATAAATGAGGTTGCGCTGTGACCTCCCAAGAATATAAACGCCTTGCAGGGCGGCTTCCATGACCAAGCCGAGGCATGTGCGGGAGGATCCACCGCCGTACAGTTCTTCACCCGAGGAGGTGGGATAGAGATGGAATATATTCTTTGCACATTAGCCGGCTTAGTTGTCGGCGGCCTTGTCGCTTGGCTGGTTGCCTCTTCGCGTGTCACCAAAGTTTTCTCCCGAAGGATGGAGGAATCCGAGCGCCGGGCCGGCACGGCTGAAGGTCGTTCCCTTGCCTTGGAAGGGACGATTGCGGAACTGCGTACACAAAATGAAAAGACCGTTGGGGAGCTTGCCGAACTTAGGAATCAACTGGCCAACGAGACGAACGCTCGGGTGAAGGCCGAAACCCAACTGGCGGAAGTTGTTCAGAGGCTCGAAGAAGAAAAGAAACTGCTTGAGGAAGCCAGGACCAAACTTACGGACACCTTCAAGGCCCTTGCCGGTGATACCCTCAACGCCAGCACGCAGGCATTTCTGCAACTTGCTAAAGAAACGCTCGATAAGGTGTTGGCGGACGCCCGCGGCGACCTCGGCAAACGGCAGGAGGCCATTCAAGGCATGGTCAAGCCCCTGGCGGAGTCCCTTGCAAAGTTCGAGGCGCATGTCCGCACGATCGAGAAGGATCGACAGGAAGCCTATTCCGGGCTCACGGAACACCTGCGGCTTTTAACCACCAGTCATCAACAGTTGCGAAAAGAGACGGCAAACCTGGTAACGGCGCTGCGCAAGCCGCAGGTGCGAGGCCGTTGGGGCGAGATGACCCTGCGCCGGGTCGTGGAACTGGCGGGAATGTCCGAGCATTGCGACTTCGCCGAACAGGTGACCGCCGACGGCGATGGAGGTAGACAACGGCCTGACCTCATCGTGCGGCTGCCGGCGGGGCGTGAGATCGTCGTTGACGCCAAGGTCTCCCTGGAGGCTTATCTAGATGCCGTCGCTGCAGAATCGGAAGAAGCCCGCAAGGCGGCCCTCACAAAGCACGCCGCCCAGGTGCGGAATCACATGAACATCCTCGCCGAAAAACAGTACTGGCAGCAGTTTTCGAAGGCCCCCGAGTTTGTCGTGATGTTCATCCCCGGCGAGTCTTTCTTCGGTGCCGCCGCGGATGCGGACCAGCGCCTCATCGAGGACGGGCTCGAGCGGCGGGTGGTTCTGGCGACACCGACAACCCTCATCGCCCTGCTTCGTGCCGTGGCCTACGGGTGGCGCCAGGAACAGATCGCCAAGAACGCCCAGGAGATCAGCGACCTCGGCAAACAGCTCTACGAGCGCATGAGAATCATGGCTGAACATATCGCGGACATTGGCAAGGGCCTGGAGAAGGTCAACACCGCTTATAACAAAGCTGTGGGCTCCATGGAGACCCGCATTCTGCCCGCAGCCCGCAGGTTCAAGGACCTGGGAGCGGCCAGCGGTAGCGAGATCCCCGTCTTATCTCCGGTCGCGACCTCGCCCCGTGCGCTTGCCGACCAAGGGGCGAAGGAGGGATGAGGGAGACCCTATGATCCCCAAGGAATGCAAACGCCTGGTAGAGGTGGCTTTTCCGATCGCAGCTGCTTCGCGGCATTCCGTCCGTGAGAAATCCGTTCGGCATGGGCATTCGTCAACACTTCACTTATGGTGGGCGAGGCGGCCCTTGGCCTCGTGCCGGGCAGGGCTCTTAGTACCGCTCCGCATAATAGGGTGACCATTTTACCGACCGTCGCCCTCGCATGCTTTCGCGGAAATCCAGGGATGGGAAAGCCTGGATTTCCACCTAAAGCCTGCGTCCATAAAATGACGCTTGGAGCATATCGGATACCCTATTGTGCAGGGTTGTACTCAAGAAATAATAACAAGTCGGCGACCGTGGTATGAAACATATGAAACAGACGTCTAGTCGGAACCACCACCGCAGATCGATCCGATTGCCCGGATGGGATTACACCCGGCCGGGAGTGTATTTTGTTACCCTCCGCACGCAGGATCGAACACATTTGTTTGGTCGAATCCTGGACGGTGTGATGCAATTGAACGAATGGGGTGAAACGGCCCTGCGATGTTGGCAGGCCATTCCTCACCATTTTTCCAACACCGCATTGGATGAATTTGTCGTTATGCCCAACCATGTGCACGGCATTCTCTGGATCGTGAACAACGTAGGGGCACGGCATGCCGTGCCCCTATGAGAACATTTCGGTAAACCGGTCCCTGGTTCCATTCCCACCGTCATCCGCTCATATAAATCTGCCGTTACCAGGGGGATAAACGAAATGTGCGGTACGGCCGGCGCCCGTGTGTGGCAACGCAACTATTGGGAACACATCATCCGGGATGATGTAGGGGCACGGCATGCCGTGCCCCTGGAAAGCATCCGTAACTACATAATCAACAATTCCTGGCAGTGGCATTTGGACCGAGAGAATCCTCACCGAACGGGCCACGACGACCTGTGGGACCGGTTGTTCGGAAACAGCATCGGTAAGGACGATGTCCATCCGTAAACGACGGATATGAATCGAAAGGCAACCCATGACTGACGGTTCTTACAAACTGCCAGAAGGCCGGCGCTGGGTTAGGCTGGGGGAGAGATGTGGCGGGTCAACACCTATTCCCGCCTCGCCGAACAACGCCGTTTTGTGGCGTACCAGAGCCACAGGCTCTCATTGGCTCAATGCCGAAAACATGATACGCCCGCGGGTGGTTCCGGGCGCGTCATGCCGTTTGGTCCAAATTCAGCGATCCCCTATTTCCCCGCCATCATGGCGGCGATATCCTCTTCGACGGTCCCGATGGGGGTGATGGCAAATTTGTCCACAAGGACCCTGGCCACGTTGGGAGAGAGGAAACCCGGCAGGGTGGGACCCAGTCTCATGCCCTTGACTCCGAGGTAGAGCAGAGCGAGGAGCACGGCGACGGCCTTTTGTTCATACCAGGCGATGTCGAAGGAGATGGGCAAGTCATTGATGTCCTGTAGCCCGAAGGCCTCTTTGAGTTTCAGGGCGATTACAGCAAGCGAATAGGAATCGTTGCACTGACCGGCGTCGAGAACCCGGGGGATACCGGCGATGTCACCCAATGCCAGCTTGTTGTACCGGTACTTGGCGCAGCCCGCCGTCAGGATCACCGTATCTTTCGGTAATTTTTCCGCCACCTCGGTGAAATAACTCCGCGTCTTATGCCGCCCGTCGCAGCCGGCCATGACGATGAATCGCTTGATCGCCCCCGACTTCACGGCTGCGATCACTTTGTCGGCCAAGGCAAGGACCTGGTTATGGCCAAACCCGCCGACGATCTTGCCGGACTCGAGCGCCTTCGGGGCCGGGCAGGTCTTGGCCAGGGCGACGGCTGCAGAAAAATCCTTCATGCCCCCTTTTGGCCGGTCCGGAATGTGACTGGCCCCCGGATAGCAAACAGTGCCGGTGGTAAAGAGGCGGTTGAGATAGGTATTCTCCTTCTTGATGGGGATCAGGCAGTTCGTCGTCAAAATGATGGGGCCGTTGAAGGATTCGAACTCCTCGTTCTGGTGCCACCAGGAACCCCCGTAATTGCCCACAAGGTGGCGGTGTTTCTTGAAAGCCGGGTAGTAGTTGGCCGGGAGCATCTCTCCGTGGGTATAGACATCCACCCCCGTCCCTTCCGTTTGCTTGAGGAGCTCTTCCATGTCTTTCAAATCATGGCCGGAGATGAGAATGCCGGGGTTGCCGCGAACGCCGATATCGACTTCCGTTATCTCCGGATGCCCGTAGGTGGTCGTGTTGGCCTCATCGAGAAGGGCCATGGTATTGACGGCCGTCTCACCGGCCTTCATTACAAGAGCGATCATTTCGTCCGCCGAGAGATCTTTCGTGGTGGATGCGAGGGCCTCCATGAGGAAATCGTAGATATCGTCCCGCTCGAACCCCAGGATGGCGGCGTGTTCCGCATAGGCGGCGATCCCCTTGCACCCGAACGTGAGCATGGACCTCAGGGAGCGGACATCCTCGTCGGTCGTGGCCGTGAGACGCACCTCTCCGGCCTTGGCCTTGGCCATGATGTCCTCGTTTGCCGTCGCCGTCCAGGTGGCACAATCGGGCAAAGTCGCGGGCGCGTTGCTTCCGACCGCCGCCCTTACGGCGTCACGTATTCGGAGCCCTTCCCTGATCTTCCCGATGATCACCTCATCGTCCCAGGCGACATTGGTGATGGTCGTAAAAAGCGCGTCACAGATGAATCGGCCGACTTGTCGATCGATTTTCCCCGGCAGTTTTTCGCCGTAGACGGAAATGCCCTTGCAGACGTAGATGAGCAGGTCCTGGAGGTCGGCCGTCTCTTCCGGTTTTCCGCACACACCTCTCACCGTGCAACCCTGATTCCTTGCGGTTTCCTGGCACTGAAAACAAAACATGATGCTTTCTCCTTTCTTTTACGGTCATGTTTCCATCGAGCTTTACGTTGTCGGACAGTAATATGTAACAGTAACAGTAGCGCCGTCTTTGCGCCGGCGCAAATACAGGGGAAATGTTGGGGATTTTCTCCGCTCCCGCCATAAAACTTTACTTGAATCGAAGCATCGTCAGCAGCATCTTGAACGGTCTCCCGGCTTTCACGGCATGGGGGATATCGGCGGGCATCAGCAGCGCCTGGCCCGCGGCAACACGGTGGGTTTTTCCGCCCACGGTGAATTCGCCCTCTCCGTCGAGGACCAGGACCAGTGCGTCGAAGGGAGCTGTGTGCTCGCTCAGGCTTTGTCCCTCGTCGAAGGCGAAAAGCGTGACCGTCCCCGCCTTGCTCTCGACCAACGTCCGACTGACAATACTGCCTTCCGCATAGTTTACCATTCCCGCGATATCGAATACTTCGCTCGCGGGCATCCTTGACCTGACGGGCCGATCCGTGCCCGTGCCCTTCGTCGTGTCCTTGTTTTCCGCGACCATGTGCGCCTCCTGCCGGGATTATGATATGGTTCAAATGCCCGATCCGCGTCTCTTCCCGTTTTTATCCTTCCTGCTGGACATGCTGATCGAGACTCGCCATGAAACTCTCTCCGTCCAGCCCGTAAAGCCTCACTACGTCGCCCAGGGTGTGGAAGGCCTGGGCCGGGCAGCCGACGCAGAGCATCTTCCTCTCGATGAAGACATCCATCGCCGACGGATGATCTCGCAACAGTTCACGGACGGTCATGTTCAAATCGAGCTTCATGGTGTCGGATAGTAACGTGTAACGGCAGGGTTGTCTTTGCGCTGGCGCAAATAAGGGAAAATATGCCGGTGAGATTTTTGAGGACGTTAATCCCTTTCCGCAAAGAGCACCAGGGCATGGGGGTCGATCACGACGATCCGTTCCCGGCCGGAGGTAATCCAGCCCTGTTTCTCCCAGCTACTGAGGGTGCGGCTTACCGTGTAGAGGGTCGTGCCCGTATAGTCGGCCAGGTCCCGGCGGCTGAGGCGGAAATCGATGAGGATGCCCTTATCGGTTTTACGTCCCGACTGATTCATGATCCGTAAGATCGCCCTGGCGATGCGCTGTTCCGCCCGTTCCGCATGGAGTTCCAGGTGACGGCTTTGCAGTTCTTCCATGCGTTCGATCACCGCATGCAGCATATTAACGGCCAATCGCGGGTGCGACAGAAGGATGTCCATCATGGTTTCATGGTCCCAGCCGATGATTTCGGCCCGCTCGATGACCTGCGCCGTCACGGGATAATTCTTTCCCGCGAACAGGGCGACGACGGCAGCCAGTTGACCCGCAGGGACGTACCGAACGAGGATCTCTTTCCCCTCTTCATGCAACTTGGTGAGCTTCAAACGGCCTGTCAGCACAAGGTAGCACGTGACGGCTGGATCGCCTTCACGAAAAAGGGTGGCCCCGGACGGATAGACGTTCCTCCGGCCCAGGCCGAAAATGCGGGATAGCTCCCCTTTTTCAATGCCGGCGAATACGTCGGCCCGCGTCAGGGCGTCGGAAAACATGTTGCGATCGTTCATAATCTGAATATGAATGGTAGTAATCTCCTCGTGAATAACAGGGTAATATTTACCCCGATGAGGGAGCTTCCCGTCGTATCTTCCGGTCTCAACCCTATTTTACAGGATTGAAGCCGTTTGATGCTCAGGTTCTTTAACGAGATCTTGCTTTTTGGGTGTTCCGGGTCTTTATGCGCTGTAGGCAAAGGCCTTTGCCGGCTCAACCCCCCTTTGGTTCCGGGGAGGAGACGATCGAACCCGCCGTGGACCGGGCCCTGGCCGGCACCGGGATGTCGCGCTTTTTTTCGGGAACTTTTCAGTTTCCGAATGGTCTAGATCCAAAGGGGAGCCGGTCCCGGGTTTTTTGTTTTGCTCTCCGTTCCCGGGAACTTTTTCTCTTTATCGTTGTCCAATGAATTGGAAGGCAATCCGAAAAAGCCAACAGCAAGGAGGTTTTCCGTGGAAAGACCGGGGCGTCCTAAAAAGAAAGCAGCGTGGCGGCTACTCCTGGCTTGGATGGTCGCTGTGAATTTTGTTTCGATGGAGGGAGTTCGGGGAGAGTTCCCCCGGACCCTGTTTCGAGCAGGACCCGCGTGGGCCGAGGCGGATTTCGCCGGGAAGGACAAGACTCTTTCTCCCTACTTTTTCGTCAAAAGTGACGATCCGGGCCTCGATCAATTCCCTCTAAAATCCACACGGACGACAGTTCGAGTTGCCGGGGTCATTGCCGAGGTGACGGTGGTCCAGGTCTACAAGAATGGAGGCAACCGATCCATCGAGGCCGTTTACGTGTTCCCTGCCTCCACCCGAGCAGCGGTCCATGGGATGAAGATGAGTGTTGGGGATCGAGTGATCCAGGCAGAGATTCGCAAGCGGGAAAAAGCCCGTCAGGCGTATGAGGATGCGCTGCAACAGGGTAAGACTGCATCGCTTCTGGAACAGCATCGTCCCAACGTTTTCCAGATGAACGTGGCAAACATTCTTCCGGGAGACGAAATCCAGGCGGAGCTCCGATACACTGAACTGCTGACCAGGACGGAAGGGGTCTACGAGTTCGTCTACCCCACGGTGGTTGGGCCTCGTTATTCCAATGAATCGGCGGTCGGTGCCCCCGCTTCCGAGAAATGGTCTCAAAACCCCTACCTCCCGCAGAGGGAAGCCCCCACCTGCGAATTCGATATCCAGGTCAGGCTGGATGCGGGGCTGCCCATCCAGGAGGTGACATCTCCGAGTCACGAGACCCGGACCCGCTATGAGGGTCCCAACGTGGTCGGGGTGTCCCTGGCCCCGACGGAAAAATTCGCGGGCAACCGGGATTTCATTCTGAAATATCGCCTGTCGGGAAAGAGTGTCGAACCCGGACTCCTGCTTTACGAAGGCCGGGAAGAGAATTTCTTCCTGCTTCTCATGGAACCCCCGAAAACCTTTTCAAAAAATATGGTCCCTCCACGGGAAACCATCTTCGTGGTGGACGTTTCCGGGTCCATGCACGGTTTCCCGCTTGACACCGCCAAGGGACTTCTGAAGGATCTTCTCTCCGGCTTTACAGGTCAGGACCTGTTCAACGTCCTGCTGTTTTCCGGAGGGTCTCAGCTCCTGTCCGAACGTTCCCAACCCGCAACCCCGGAGAATGTGCGCCGTGCGATGGAACTCATCGGACAACAACAGGGCGGGGGAGGAACGGAGCTGCTTCCGGCCCTCGAATGGGCGATGAAATTACCGGCCCGGGAGGGGACGGCCCGCACCCTGGTGATTGTGACGGACGGGTTTGTGAGCGTCGAGGCCGAAGTCTTTGATCTGATTCGTAGATCCCTGGGCAAGGCCAACGTCTTTTCCTTCGGCATCGGATCGAGTGTGAATCGGCATCTAATCGAAGGAATGGCCCGAGTGGGATTGGGAGAACCCTTCATCGTGACCAGACCTGAGGAGGCCCCCCGTCAGGCGGAAAGATTCCGTCGGCTTATCAGTACGCCCCTGCTGACTCAGCTCGAGCTCGAAGTGGACGGATTCCAGGTCGGCGAGGTCGAGCCGCCTCAGTTGCCCGACGTCTTCGCAGAACGCCCCGTGATGGTATACGGAAAATGGACGGGCAGGCCCCAGGGAAAGATTTCTTTGCATGGGCGCCTGGGAGGCGACTCTTACGACCGACAACTCGACGTGAGCACTCACAAGCCGTTGGAATCCAACATGGCCCTCCGGTACTTGTGGGCGCGGTCCAGGATCGCGCGCCTGTCGGACTACAACCGGCTTTTGCCCTCGAACCGCCGTATCGGGGAGATCACGAACCTGGGCCTGCAATACGGTATTCTCACGGGATTCACCTCGTTTGTGGCCGTGGACAGCGAGATTCGCCGCAAGGACGGCGACCTGAGCACTGTTCGACAGCCCCTTCCTTTGCCCGAGGGGGTATCCGATTATGCCGTGGGTCCGGGGGCTCCTTTGCCGAGAGGAATGATGCCCGGGTCGGGATCGGGGACGGCTCCTTCCATGACCATCCTGCCGCATGTGGCCAAAACCGTGCCGGAGGATGCCCGGAATGTTCCAATCACCGGGGAAGCCGAGAAAGGCAAAACGGGAAGAGACGACTCCAAAGGAAAGGTTCGCATCGAACACTTGAAGGTTGGGCCCGGGTTGAAAGAATCTGAGGTCCGTTCGGTCATTGAAGATTCCCTGGGGGTTTTTCCCGACTGTCTGTGGCCTCTTCTCGAGAAGGAAGGCAAAGAATGGAAACTGCGTGTGACCTGGAAGGTGGACGGGAAAGGCCGGGTGCGGGATCTGAAAATCCTCGAACCTGCCGAAATCGGGCGATCCGTGGAGGAATGCCTGCGAGGACACCTGTCGGCGTGGCGCTTTCCGGGTCATCCAGGGGCTGGGGCGACGGCCGTGACCCTCGAACTGTCCCTGCTCCCGTAAATGTTCTTCCAGCTTCGTTCCCCGGGCGTGGGGGGATGAGCGACCACGAACCGGTTGCCGCAATGCCGGAGTGCGGGGGGGGGCGGAAATCAGGTCCCGTTTCCCTCCAGCACCTGTCGAATGGCCATCAGAATGTCCCGAAGTTGATACGGTTTTCCTACAAAACCCTTGGCGCCCAATTCCATAGTTTCCCTTGCCGGGCCGTTGGCGGAGAAGCCGCTGGCGACAAGGATCTTTGCCCGGGGGTATCTCCGGAGCAGCTCCTGGAGGCAGCGGCGCCCCCCCATGCCGGGCATGATGAGGTCAAGGATGACCAGATCCGGATGTGCCGTGGCATTTTCGAAAAACCGGAGAGCTTCCTCGCCGCTCGATACCGTATGCACGGTATAGCCGAACTCGCCAAGCAGCTGTTTAACCAGAGTCCTTATAAATTCCTCATCGTCGACCAGGAGAATGGTTTCGTTTCCCCCCTGCAGCCCGGAACGGGCGGCCTGGAGCGGGGGCCGGACCGGCGATTTCTCCATGGTCGGGAAATAGATCTTGAAAATCGTTCCTTCCCCGGGTTCACTGTAGCACATGATATAGCCGCCATGGTTCTTCACGATCCCGTAGACCATGGCCAGCCCAAGCCCCGACCCCTTGCCGATCTCCTTGGTCGAATAAAAAGGCTCGAAAATATGCTCCCGGATTTCCCCGTCCATACCGAAACCCGTGTCGGAGACGGTGAGGAGTACATAATCTCCTGGTTGCGCCCACAGATGCCGCTTGCAGTATTCGTCGTCCAGGCTCGTGTTTTGGGTTTCGATGATGAGTCTCCCGCCCTCCGGCATGGCGTCCCTGGCATTGACGCTCAAATTGATCAACACCTGCTCGAGCTGGCTGGAGTCTCCGTTAATGTTCCACAGGTTGTCGGCAAGATGGATCTCGATCTGGACCGTTTTGAGGATGGTGCGATCCAGGAGGTTCACGACTCTCGTCACCTCGTGATTCAGGTTGATGGGGCGGAGCTTGCTTTCGATCCTGCGACTGAATGTGAGGAGCTGATGAACGAGCTTGGCGCCTTTGCTGGCAGCATGACCGATTTCCAGGATCTCCCGGTATCCGCGGTCTCCGGTGTTTTTGTTTAGGAGCAGGAGGTCGGTGTAGCCCTGGATTACCTGGAGGAGGTTGTTGAAATCATGAGCAATTCCACCGGCCAGTTTGCCGACGGCTTCCATTTTTTGATCGTGCAGCAGTTGTGCTTCCAGGTGCTTGCGCTCTGAAATGTCCCTGGCAATTCCCTGGGTTCCCTTAAAACTCTTGCCGGTCGGGTCCGTCGAGTCGTAGATCCCTTCCGCATCGATGAGAAAGGTCGTGAACTCCTCCAGTTCTCTCGACCGGACCTCGAAGGAGACCATCCCGTGGTCCCTGGTCATCAGCCGGATCTCGAAGGATTTGGTCCGTCTTTCTCCGGTGCGCCTCTCGTTGATGCGGTAAAAGGCCTTATCCCGGTCCTCGGGATGAACCAGGTCCATGATCTTCTTTCCGACCAGCTCCGACGTTGCGAAACCGTAGTTCTCCACGGCATGACTGATGAAAGTGATTCTTCCTTCATGGTCCAATCGGTAAACGATGTCGGGGATTGTCTTTAAAATGGAATCGAGGCGGTTTTCGGACTCCTTGAGCTTCTGTTCGCTCCTTTTGACGGCCTGCTCCGATTTCTTGCGTTCGTGGATGTCCCTCGTGACCACGGCGGCATGGGTCACTTTCCCCGAGTCGTCAAAATAGGGATAGCAGCCGACATCGTACCATCGTTTTTCTCCACCAAGGAACTGGAATTGAGCCTCGTAGCGCACCTCGCAGCCTGAGAAACAACGATCCAGGCGGGGGCGAATCGAGTTCTCGAAATCCGCCTCTCCCCAGAGGTCGGCCACGGTTTTGCCCACGATTTCCCGGCGTGACTTTCCATGAGCCCTGCAGTAGGCATCATTGGCGGCCTCGTATACGTAGTTCCGGTCGATGAGGGTCATGAATTCCCGGGATGCGTTGGCGATGCACTCGTATTTTCGGCCCAATCCCTCGATACGGCGTCTGTCGGTGATATCCCGCCCCACGGGTTCGGACTTCATGGCTCGCTCCTGCTGGTTCCATACCTCTCGAACCTTCCGTTCCACGGAAGAAGAGGGCTCAACGCTCTCATGGGGAGAAGAGGTTCCGGAAATTGGCCTGAGCATGACGGATTTTTCTCCTGCGGACATGTCGCAAACAACCCTGGAGTTTTGGATGATAAGACTCCCCTCATATCTTCTGCCACAAATTCAGGATATTGGAATTCCAGTCGCCCGTCAAAAAGAATCCTTGAATTTCCCTGAAACTTTTGGAATGTCGAGACTAACCTCCTGGTTCCGTCAGGATCGTGCGACTTCCTTTCCGGAAGGCAAGCGGAGGAAATGAACCATAGCCGCTGCGGGCAGAGAAAGGACACCCACAAGGGAAATCGCCGGGGAAAAGGAACCCAGGGTGCCCATGATGCCGATCAAGGTCGGAACCCCGCCGGCTCCCAACAGGAAAGCCAGGGATATGATCAAGGAGATCACCACGTTCCTGGATGAGGGAGGGCCGAGGAGAGATATGGCGGCCAGGGCGGCGGGGAAAAAGCAGACGGAGAGGTTCGCTTGAAGGAAAATCAGCGGGACGATCCGGCAGGAGGGCGCCAGGCCCAGGCCGATGGTGCTCAAGCCCGTGAGTAGGAGACTCACGGCCATGGTTCGTCGAAGGCCAAAACGGTCTGAGCACCAACCGCCCACCAGGGCAAGGAGCGGCGTGGTAACCCTGGACAGGGCCACGAGGGTGTTGGCCCGGCCCTGGCTCATTCCATGGTCGGTGATGAGATAGAGGGGCAACATCGAGTAGATTCCCTGGGAGCCGCTGATTCCGATGCCGTACAGGAAGACCATGATCCAGAGAGAAGGTTGCTTGAGCAAAGGTTTCAGGGCGCGGAAAGAAGGCGCCTGCCCGGGAAAATCCCCCGCATGGGAAAACCGGGCAAAGGCCAGGCCGAGAAACATCGAGGCGCCCCCCACCAACCCCAGCATCCCACGCCAGGAAAACCGGGAAAGGACCAGCTCCGAAAAGAGGGGAGCGCAGACGAAGGCGAGGTTGGGGGCGAGTTCGTGAATGGAGAGGGCCTTTCCCCAGTGTCGCGGGGACACAAGAGAAGTGATGGCCGCTATCCCCGAGGGGAGATACAGGCCGGAAGCCATACCCACAAGAAAGAGGCCTGTGCCCAGGCTTTGGAGATCGCGGCTGAAACAGGTGAGCAGGAAGGTCATCCCGAGTGCCGTCGAGGAAAGAAGGATGGTTTTGCGGTGGTGGAGATAGTGGGATACAAATCCGGAACCCATGAGGGAGATGAAATAGCCGGAAGCCATCAGGAGGAAGAGAGAGCCCGCCTGACCGTGATCCAGTTGAAGGTCCTTCTCGATAGCGGGCATCAAGGGGGAAGGGATGATCCTGGCGATGAAATTCAGGAAGAAGATCGCGGTGAGAAACAGGATAGGACCCAGGTGCCCACGAAAGGAAGGAGGGCCTTTCCCCGGTGATGATCCCGGCTCGTTTCCGGATGGAGGTTGGTTGATCAAAGACTTCCTTTCCTGCTGATGATTGCTCTCATTGGGAGGAGGAAGTGTAGGAGAACGGCGCCCATGCGTCAAAAGAAACTTCAACAGGGACGAGACACCACCATGTCGCCCGGTCCTGAGGACCTGCTCATTTCGTTTCCCCGGGGAAGCCTGCAAGCCCGCCTTGTGCGGCGGGAAAAGCGTTTCCGTGTGGAAGTCGAGACCCACGACGGGCCTTTCTGGGTCCACTGCAACAACTCGGGCAGTATGCTCGGCCTGCTCAAGGCGGGCTCGCCGGTGCTTGTCTCTCCCGCCCCGGCTCGCGGCCGTACCCTTGCCTACACTCTCGAGTTGATCCAGGTGGCCGGGCTCTGGGTGGGGGTCAATACCCTGGTTCCCAATCGAATTCTGCGGCTGGCCTGGGAAGCCGGTTTGCTCCCCGAAATCCGGGGCTACGAATCTTTCCGCAACGAAGTCGGAACGGGGGGCAGCCGGTTGGACGCCCGCCTCGAAGGTCCTGCGGGAACGGCATGGATCGAGGCCAAGAATGTCACCCTGGTGGAGGACGGGGTAGCCTACTTCCCGGATGCCGTCACCGTGAGGGGCCGGAAGCATCTGAGGGAACTGTGTTCCCTGGCCCGGTCCGGAAACCGATGCGCCTGCTTCTACCTGGTTCAACGACAGGATGCCCGCTGCTTTTCTCCGGCGGATTTCATCGATCCGTCTTTTGCCGAAATCTTCCGGGAAGCCCTGGAGGCGGGAGTGGAGGTGTGGCCCCACACGGCTCGTGTTTCCCCGGCCGGGATCGGATTGGGCTCCCGTTTGCCTCTGGTTGCGGGGTGAATACTTCGAACCTGCCGGGGGAAAGGTTTCGCCGCTTCGTTTCTGTACGGCACGTGTCGGGATCCGCTGAAATCCGATTGCCGGTTCAACATGGAAAACCGGTGCAATTTCGATCAGGTCTCCATGGGTTCTCAGGCTGGTTGCACCTGGTAGGAACGGAGGCCGGGGTTATTCCCCGGAGCATTCCGAGTTTTTTTCGGCAGGTGCCCGTGTAGTTCGGGACGGCAGTTGAAGGTGGATGAATTTTCGTGGGTATCTGCCCGATAATATCGGTTGAACCGGATCCCCGAAGGGGTTGCTGCACGCCGGGGAGTTGAAGTGCCGGGGAAAACGGCGCTCGAGACCTCGGGAGCAGGTAGGAAACGCCGCCGATAGACCATGGCCCCAACGAGTTCCGCGCCATGGTCTAACGGTCTATCGGCGGATGGATGCCGCTGCAGACCGATCATCGGATTCCACCGCGGGGCAATCCTTCCGGGTCGGCTCTATCACTCGGCCGCCTCAGGGTTGGGGCAGGTTACCGGTATGTTGCCGACATCGGTGACTTTTTTCTGCTTGACCTCCACATTGGGTACCGTAACCGGATCTTGCCCTGGAATTTCAATTATGAGATCGTAGACTCCGGCCGGAACATTGTAAAACCTGAACTTTCCCTCCCTGTTTTCATCCTGCGTCAAAATGGGCGTTTTGACCACGAAAGACTTGCCCGGGATGTAAATCATCGCTTCGGAATCCGGTCCCAAACTTCCACAATCAAGGGTGCCCTTGATGTCTCCGGAATGGCTCAATCTCTCAACCGGAGAGAACTTCGGCTTCGGCTTTTTCGCTGATGCATTGTCCAGGGAGAAAACAAATACCCATGCCAATGCTACTACGAATACCAGAACTTTCTTCATAACCTCTCCTTTCCTTTTTCCAGATTTTTAATGAAGTGGCGGAGCGCCCGCCACGCCATGAAGGCGGAATCGCGCCCTTTGGGATATATTTTTGATGACGTTCAATACTCTCCTGACTACAACAAAAAACAGCGAGGATTCAGCGTGGTTCCGGAAATCGATTGCATGGCGAGATACTTCTCGGGTGGCGGATTCGCCCTGCCGGATCGGGAACTCCCTTGCCGAGTTCGTCACGATCTCAAAGGCGCTTGTGCCCCTTCCGCAAGCCCCTGCTCTCGCGGAAGAGGCACTCAGGAGGTAATTATGCAGTGAAGCTACCGTAGCCTGGATGTTTTGCATTGTCAAACTATTTTTGAACATTGCGCACAAACTGCACACAATCCGGGACCCGCCGTTGCTCCGTCCTTTCATGCCTCCGTGGGGATGGAGTCCTCGTCGGTCGAGGGACCGATCTTCGAAGAAAGGAGAAAACCTTTTCCCGGCTCCACACGGCAGGACCAATAGATCTCCATGGAAGAGCGGTCCAACGGCCTGCTTCGGCATTACTCCCCCACACCCGAATTCCCTCGTCATGGGGGTTTTCCTTTTCTTCGTTGAGTTAGCCCAATAAGAGCTTTGTTGATTAGAGCGAGATATTCAACGACCAGGTGACTGCCACAGCCGACCTTGACAGGCTTATGCATCACCGTGCGGCCATCCACCTCACTGTACGGCCATCCACATAAAGGAAAAGTCATACAGGCTCAAGGAGAAGAGCGGCTCTACCAGGTGCGGCATCCAAGGTGAAGCTCAAAGAGGGTCCGGATGATTCGTGATTCTCTCCTGGTTTTGGGCGCTCGAGCATGGAAACCGAATCCGGCAAGGGGAAGCGGCGGCGACAACCCCCATCGACACAAGCGGCACCCGCCATAGCTGCCGCCATATTGCACCGGATGTTGCCGGCCGATCCACCGACTGAGTCGGAGGGTCCACGCGAGTCGATGCGAGTGCCTGCGACCACTCTTACCGGGGGGAGGGAGACACTGAAAACCCCTGGAAAGGTAAGGACTTATTCCGTTGATTTAGGGACAAACAGAGGCGGCGTTGGCATGGCTTCGGCAGGAAGCAATTCCCTCTAAATGTACCCCGAAAACTGGACAGCGCCATAAGGTGGAAGGCGATCTTGGCCCATGGCAAGAGAGGAACCAAGGAGAATAGCTGATGAACAGTCCACGCAAGCGGTTTGGCGGCGAATTCAAAGCGAAGGTCGCCCTGGATGCCATCAAGGGATACTACACAGTCAGTGAGATTGCGAGCCGGTACGAAGTTCATCCCAACCAGGTCACTCAGTGGAAAAAGCAGGGGATGGAGACCTTGCCGGATGTTCTCGAAGATAGGCGCCGCAAGAAGAAAGAAGAGCATGAAGACCTCGTCCGTGAGCTCTACCGGCAGATCGGACAGCTGAAGGTCGAACTCGACCGGCTTAAAAAAAGTTTGGACTGGGCGCTTGAGGACAAACGCCGGTTGATCGAGCCCGACAATGACCCCCTTTCGATTGTCAGGCAATGTGAGCTTCCCGGGCTCAACCGATCGAGCTGGTATTTTCCGGGCCTTGCGGGATTTCCAAACAAGATATCGAACTCATGCGCCTGCTCGATGAGCCATATACCCGGGCTCCTTTCTACGGGTTCCGTCGCATGAAGCTCTAGCTCTCCGAGCAGGGCCATATCGTCAATCATAAGCGGGTTCGGCGCCTGATGCGCTCCGTGGGCGTCGAGGCGATCTATCCCAAACCCAGGCTGAGCAGGAGGGATGGCGAGCACAAAGTTTTTCCCTATCTTCTCAGGGGCGTTCCGGTCGTCAGACCCGATCAGGTGTGGGCAAGCGATATCACCTACATCCGCATGCACCGGGGGTTCGTCTCCCTGGTGGCCATCATGGACTGGTTCAGCCGCTACGTGCTCTCCTGGTCGGTATCGGTCACCATGGACGTCTACTTCTGCCTGGAAGCTCTCGATAAAGCCCTTGCAGGCGGCAAACCCGAGATCTTCAACACCGATCAGGGCTCACAGTTCACGAGCCGTGAATTCACAGGGATGCTGCCTGGTGCCGGCATCCGCATCAGCATGGACGGAAAAGGCAGAGCCTTCGATAACATCTTCATCGAAAGGCTGTGGCGTACTGTCAAATACGAGGAGGTCTATCTCAAGGAATACCCGGACGTGCTCTCCTGCATCCAAGGACTGCGTGACTACTTCCGGCTCTACAATGAGCACAGGCCACACCAGGCCTTGGGCAACAAGACACCCCTCCAGGTATACCGTGGACGAGACTGACCTCTTGGGGGCTCCGCCCCCAACCCCCCGGGGTTTATCGCTCCGAGGAGCTCCGGAGGGGCAGGTGAAGAAAAGCAGGGCTCAAAGCCCTGCCCCTCCGTCACTCCCCCGCCTTGGCGCCCGGGTCGCTCCCCGGCAGAGCCCTGTCTTCCGGGCGGGTAAGGAGCAAGTTCCCACACAGGAGAGCTCAGCGG
>JAGPLX010000020.1 GCA_018053185.1 Syntrophobacteraceae bacterium | reverse complement strand
TCCGGTTCCTCAACACGATCCTTTATCGAATCCGTACCGGGGTACAATGGAATCATCTGCCAAGAGAATTTGGCGATGACAGTACCGTCCATCGCTGGTTTCAGAGATGGTGCAAGGAAGGGATTTTCGAGAAAATCTGGGTGGTCTTGCTTGACCAATGTGAAGAACTCGGAGGGGTAGATTGGGAATGGCAATCGGTAGATGGAAGAATGGGCAAGGCCCGGTTCGGTGGTGACAAAGTCGGAAAGAATCCAACAGACCGTGGCAAACCGGGAACCAAGATCAGCCTTGCCGCCGAAGCCGGCGGAAGGCCTCTGGGGCTTGCAATCTCCGCGGCCAACGTTCATGACACGAAGCTCCTTGCAGAAACCCTCGATGCCATTGTCGTTGCGCGTCCGCAACCCTCGAGCGAGGCGCCACAACATCTGTGCCTTGACAAGGCCTACGACAATCCAACGGGTCATGAAGCAACAAAGCAAGAGGCTATGTGCCGCATATTCGCCGAATAGGCGAGGAGAAACTCGATGCCAATGGAGAGAAAACCTATCCTGCCCGCCGGTGGGTCGTCGAAAGGGCGATCGGATGGCTTTCTAAGTGCCGGGCGATTCTTGTCCGATATGACAGGAATTGGGAAAATTTTCTCGGATGTCCTCAATTTGCCTGCACTATCTTGTGGTTTCGTAGGCTTTCTACTCTAAGTGAATTTTGAGATAGTTTCTTAGATAGCCCCTCAACCGGCTTCTTCAAATACGGATTGAGAAGGGCTTGTCCCATGGTTCCATCCTTTCGAAAAAATTGACCGAACCGACAGGCAAATTGATTCCCTCACAGCAACCATCTCCTTTTGCTTCCCTCCTACCACTTCCGTCGAATCAGTCCTGCACCATCCCGAGACGCACGGCAGGCCACTCATCGGGAACTGCATCAAGGTATTCCCGAACCACTTGGAGAGTGGAGAAAAGAGCGCTCTTCTCCCGAAGCTCGAGCACCCACCAGTCGCAGGCAAGGCAGCTCAAGAGGCGGAGTCTTTCCTGCAGATCTTCGAGCCCCTCGGGAGCCGTATGCCCGTCATCTTTCTCTTCGTGGTAGATATGAGCATTGAATACCCGGTCATGGTGCGGTGAAATGAAGTCCTCGAAGGCATAGTGCCGGCTTTGCACGGAAGGGCTCACACGGGCGTGGCCTATGTCCAGCGTAACCCCGGCACTGGATTTGCGAACCAGCTTCTCGAAGAGCTCCGGCCGGCTCGACCATCCGGAGGCGAGATTTTCAAGGCAGACACATACGTCGAGGTTTTCGGCAAAGCTTACCAGGTCGGCTAGCGAGCCCACACTGCGCTCCCAGGAGAGCCCATCGTAAGAGTCGCGCCCCAATCCCACATGAACCGTCATGAACTTGCCATCGAGCCTCGATACCAGGCGGCATACCTTGCGGAAGATATCCATGGCCTCCCTGGCTCTCCCAATATCGGAATCGCCAAGATCCACTCCCTTGAAGGCACAGTGGTAGCGAATCTCTAGTGGATGAAGCCGGGATATTCTCTTCAAAAGCCTTGTTTCGTCCACATCGTTTGTCGGAAGGTCAGCAAGCGTAAACGTCCAGTCCACGCCATGAAAGCCTTTGGTCATGGCGGTTTGCCTGAGGTTTTCCTCATCCTTTATGAAATTGCATATCGCCAGTTTAGGTTGTGGCATCATTCCCGCCCGTTCCTGTTTTCCGAGCTGTCAGTCGCCATGATTGAGCCGAAAGGCACAAACCAACAGTCTATGTAGATCAAGCCAGTTAATTATACAAATTGCTTATATCAATGAACTCAACCCAACCCATAGGCACGATCCTGGGCACCCTTTGCACATCCGCCCATTGAAGGCATGTCTCTCAGAGCATTCCTCCGGCTTGTCCGGTCGCTTCTTAAGGTGATGAGCATCGATCGAGACCCGCTTAGCGCGTTTCTTCGCCGGCAGTCTGGTCGGATCGCTCACACGAAGGACAAGGCTGGCTTGAACAATCGGCCGACAGAACGCGCTCATCACAAACACGGCGAGTCAAGCCGATGGAGTCCAAATACTCCAGAACGGCAATTTTCCGCGTCCTCCCGTAGCCGAGAATTACCCTGCTGCCGGTGAGTGTGAGGCTTCCTTCGCGGAGGATCTTTTCCCTCGCCCTTCTCTTGATTTCCTCCATCGCTTCGCTGGTGAGAAAACGCCCATCGTTCAACCCGACAAGATGTTCCCGCGTGTGAAGGTGGTCGAGCAGCTTCTGGATTTCCTTCAAGTTAAAAGTCTTGTAATGGAGCTTGCAGAAGGTCCCGGCCCCGAAGGTCGCATAGCCATGACCACGGGCATATTCGAGGAATTGCTCCATGACCGCTTCCCTCTCCGGGGAGAGCTTTACCACCAGGTGCGGAACCCTGTACCCTCCATCGGTCTTGGCGAGCTTTCCTCCCCTTGCAGAAATCTGCCGGCATTCGCTCAAACGGTGTGTCATCGAGAGCCGGCTCCAGTCTGTGTATTAGCTCCCCAAGTGTTGCAGCCACTTTGAAGGCATCCCGGGAGAGGGTTTTTCCTGCAAGGTCGGCGAGCTGCCTTTTCAAGTCTTCGTATCCTGCTCGCGGGAAGAACTGCTGCCCTCACAGCCTGTGCAACTCACCCGATTTCATTATTGAGGTGACTTCCGCCTCGATGCGCTCCAGAGGAAATCCCGTGCTTCGGACAATCTCGAAGGCGATAAGGGGGATGCGGTTGGGGAATTTCTGGAAGAAGAGCTCCATGAGGCTTTTTACGTCGCATTGCTGCAAAGGCTGTAGGTATGAGACGATCTTCCCGGACTTGACCATCCAGTATTTCTCCTTCGATACCTCCAGAATGATCCCGCCTCCGACAACTCTGTGCAGGTTCATGGGAGAAACCACGAAAGGGTCCCTTAGGGAGCAAGGGCAGGGGATCGAGCAGCCGGAGCTGGACCAGACAGCTTTCACCGGAGTTGAGCCTTTGTTTTTCCATGAACACAATGAGCGCATTCGTGCTGCACGTTCCCGCATACAGCCGGAAGCGCTGCCTATCCAAAACCGCCCTGGGGAGTCTTTGCGGAAAGAAAGAGCTCGGCATTCATTTATAGCCGGGCTCGATGGTCCCCGGAGCCGCCAGGGCCATCCCGACGCTTACATCCACCAACGGTACCTTGTGGAGATTGATGCCGACCCACTGCCCCGCCATGGCTTGATCGACCCTTTGATGGTGGACTTCAAGGAAGCGTGCCTTGGTTTCCTTTCCCGACTGCAGAAGCTGAATGGGATCACCCCTGGAAAGTGTTCCTCTCGGAATGGTTCCGTTCGCTACGGTGCCTAATCCTGGAAAGCTCCGCACCTGGTCGATCCACAGCCGAAACGATGTACTTATAGTTTTACCGCTCGCCTGGCAGGCCGCAGCCTCGACAGCCGCAAGGATCTCGACCGCCCCTCCCCGGTCCACTGCAGAGAATGGACCCTTCCCCCAACACACGCAGAACCCGGCTTTCCAGTGCCCCCCAGACCCACGGTGGAATTCCAAAATACCGGCGCCGGGGGAATCATTTACTTTTAAACATCAATTTGTTAAGAATGCTCCGAAAACACAGAGAGGCCTTTTCAGGAGCCCCCATGAACCATGGATCCCTTCTGGAAGCCTTCCAGAAAGAGTTCAACCTCCAGGAAGACCAGACACTGCTGCTCCAGTCTTCGTTTTTCATCGAGGGATTGCCCTTGATGGACTCCTTCGAACAGGTTGCCGTCACTGACGAGCACCGGGTTTTACGCGTGCTGGCCCGGCATCTCGACCTCCCCCTCCTGGAACGGCAGGACTACCCGGAAAAGCCCGTCCTGCTCGAGGGCGTGTCCATGTTTTTCCTGCGCAAGCATTCGGTTCTTCCCATTCACATCGACAGCGGGCGCGTCCGAGTCGTGGTGAACAATCCCTTGAACCTTCCCATACTGAACATTCTCGCGCAATATTTTCTGGGGATGGAACTCAACCTGTGCCTTGGAATGCGGGAGGAAATCCGCACGGCCATCGATCGCCTCTATGGAACGGCGGCCAAGGAGGCCGAAGCCCTGTCTCGGTCCGTGGAGTCGGGGGCATTGAACGCCGATGCTTTCGAGGAAGACCTGGAGCACCTCAAGGGATTGGCCCAGGAAGCTCCCATCGTCCGGCTGGTGAACGTGCTCATCTCGAGAGCCCTGGACATGAGGGCATCGGACATCCACTTTGAGCCTTTCGACCAGGGTTTTCAAGTGCGCTGCCGGGTGGACGGAGTGCTTTTCGACCTGGATCGGCCGCCCAAGACCATGCAGGCGGCGATCATCAGCCGCTTGAAACTCATGGCCAATCTCAACATTGCCGAGAGAAGGCTTCCCCAGGACGGCAAAATCAAGCTCAAGTTCGGCAACCGGGAAGTGGATGTGCGGGTCTCGACCGTGCCCACCATTTTCGGAGAGAGCATCGTCCTCAGGCTCTTGGCCCAGGAATCCGTGGACTACAGTCTGGCATCCGTCGGCATGGACCCGGTACAGTTGGGGTTCATCGAACAAATGATCGAGCGCCCCTTTGGGATGATTCTCGTCACGGGCCCCACGGGTTCGGGAAAGACCACGACCCTTTACGGAGTCTTGAGGAAGCTCAATTCCGTGACCCGGAAGATCATCACCGTCGAAGACCCCGTCGAGTACCAGATCAACGGGATCAACCAGATCCAGGTGAAACCCCAGATCGACCTCACCTTCGCCAACGCCCTGCGCTCCCTCGTCCGCCAGGACCCCGACGTGCTGCTCATCGGAGAAATCCGGGACAAAGAGACGGCGGACATCGCCATAGAATCGGCCCTCACCGGTCACCTGGTGTTGTCCACCCTCCACACCAACGATGCTCCGGGAGCCATCACGCGCCTGCGGGATTTGGGCACCGAATCCTTCCTCATCGCGGATTCCCTCCTGGCCATCCTGGCTCAGCGCCTGGTGCGCGTCCTATGCCCCCACTGTAAAGAGCCTTACCCCGCAAGGGAAGCCGATCTCCTTCGATTAAAGGAGGTCCTCGATGAGGTCCCACACACCACGCTCCACCACAACAAGGGTTGCGACCGGTGCGGCTATACGGGTTTCCGGGGTCGAACAGGAATCTTCGAGCTGCTCCCCATCACCGAGTCCCTCCGGTCGGCCATTGTGGCGGGGAAAGACGCGGGGAGTATCGCACAAATGGGAAGACGAGAACAATATCGCCCCTTGTTGCACCACGGGTATCGGAAGGCCATCGAGGGAGTGACGACCCTCTCGGAGGTGCTCAGGGTCACCAGCCTCTTGTCCTGGACCGGGTAGTGGAAGAGAATTTCCCGGGAAGGACCGGAAGTTTCGATCCGTAGTTTCGAATGCATCGAACCAATTCATTCGAGTTCCGATAATGGGGAAAGGATGGCCCCCGCACGATGGCCTACTACCAGTATCAAGCCCGTGACACCCAGGGCGGCACTCATCGCGGGATCGTGGAAGCCGCTTCCGAAGCGGAGGCCGCTGGCAAGCTCAAGGGCGGGAAGCTTTACCCGGTCAAGATCAAACCGGTGCGCAGCCAAAGACCACGCAAGGTTCCAGAGGAGCATATCATTCGGTTTTTCCATGACCTGTCGGATCTACTGTATGCCGGATTGCCCGTAGATCGCGCCCTGGCCCTCATCAGTACCAACCAGACCCACAAGACCTTTCAGCAAGTGGTCCAGGGGCTTTTGGGGGATGTTCAGGGAGGGAGCGACCTGTCCGGCGCCATGGGTAAATATCGAGATGTTTTCGGAAATCTTTCCGATCACATGGTGCGGGCGGGGGAGGCCAGCGGGACTCTCGGCCCCATTCTGAAACGGCTGGCCGAATACCTCGAACAGCGTCGCACCTTCAAACAGAACATGATTTCCTCCCTGATCTACCCGACCATCCTCATCGGGGTGAGCGCTGTTTCGATGGTGATTTTACTGGTTTATGTCATCCCGAAGTTTGCCCGGATCTTTCACGACCTGAACCAGAAGGTTCCTTTTCTGACCAACCTCATGTTGGAAGCGGGGATGTTTCTCAAGGACTACGGATGGATCCTGCCCCTGGCGTTCTGTGGGGCCTACTTGGGAGGAAGATTTCTGCTTCGAAAGCCCAAGATTCGGAGAAAAGTAGACCGGATTCTATTCAAGATTCCCTTCACCCGGTACCTGATTTTGCACGGGGAACTCACCCGTTTCTGCCGCACCCTGGGAACCATGCTCGAATCCGGGGTCCCGCTCCTACGCGCCTTGAGCCTGGGAGAACAACTGATCATCAACTCCGTCCTTCGCGAAGCCCTTGCTCCCCTCCACCGGGAGATCAAGGTGGGCCACTCCATGAGCAATTTTTTCCGTTCTCACTCGATGTTTCCCATTCGCATGGGAACGATGCTGCGTATTGCGGAGGAACAGGGGAGCCTCGGGCAGGGGCTTATGGGTCTGGGGGATCACTTCGAGAAGGAACTTCAAAGGAACCTCCAACGGATCATGACCTTGTTGGAACCGGCGGTCATCATTGCCACGGGTCTGATGATCGGCACCATCGTCCTCAGCATGTTCACCGCCATTTTTGGAATCAACGAGATCCAGTTTTAACCATGACGCGAGACCTTTCCAGCTGGAAATCCTCACCGGGGTTCACTCTTGTGGAACTGGTGGTGGTGCTGACCATCCTGGCGGTCACCATCGGGCTGGTCATGCCCCGGGTCGGAGGCGGGTGGAGACGGATGGAGGAGCGCGAATTCTTGCAGGAATTCATCCAGACTCTCCGAAGTGCCCGCTTGAGGGCAATGAATACCGGTAACGTCACTATTTTTCGAATCCGGGGATCGGAAAGACTCTACGACCTGGAAGACCCGCCGGAAAAACCCATCCCTCCCAATGTCGACCTCTATGCCGAGCGATTGGAACAGGATCCCTTCACCCTCGATCACATCATCCTCTTCTATCCCGACGGCAGCCTTTCCGGAAGCGACCTCCAGATTGTCTTTGATCAGCAGCGTTCCTTCTTCATTTCGATCCACCCTCTTTTCGGTACCGTCCGGGTTACCAGAACAGAACCATGAACCGACTGCTTACCTCGACTGACAATCCCGAATCGGAAAACCGGCTTGACCGCCGCACAGAAATTCCCTATCTCTCCGATCCCCGGCCGGGACAAACCCGGATGAGCCGATCGGTCCACCTCCTGCCGGACTCCCACGCCCCAGAGGCGCCACACAGGCATGGAGAACCCCAGTCGGATCCTGCCGTTCGCCCCGTCCCCCTTTTCCTCACTCGCCGCTATCCGCACAAAGCCGACTCCAAGACGGGTTTCACCCTGCTCGAGGTCATGGTCGGTCTCACCATCGGCCTCATCCTCCTTGGCGGGCTCATGGAACTGATCTCCGTCTCTCTCCATTATGGACAGCGGCTGAGGTTCAAGAGCGAGACCCTCCCCGTGCTCGAGGCGGCCGCCGAGACAATCCTCGCCTTTCCCGAAAAGGCGGGTGAAGGACTTTTGGTGGTGGAGTCGTTTCCCGGCACACCGGCCGTCGAAGTCCAGACGGCGCGCATATTCGAAAAGGATGAGAACACTCCCGCCACTCTGGGGGAACTGTACCGAGTCCAGTTGAACTACCGGGGGCAGCTGCTCGAGTTCAGTCTTCTCGTACCTCCTCAACCCACCCCATGACGGGGTTGCAACTCCATGGATCCCAGCCGATGAACCGCTTTGTCCGAAATCGTTTCCACCCCGTGCGAAACCACCAGGGATTCACTTTGGTGGAACTGGTCCTCGCCACCTTGATTTCCACCCTGGTCATCGGAATCCTTTCGGTATCCCTCGGGTTCTCCCTTCGGGTCTGGGAACGGCAACAGAACCCGAAACCCAGGGAGCTTTCCTGCCTGCTCAACCTGATGAAATGGCAGCTGGCCCAGTTCGACCCGGAGCCGATTGCGCTCGGAACGGAATCGGGTCCTCTTTTCCGGGGTGAGAAGACTTCCTTGGCTTTCGCAACGGACTATTCCGTCAAGGCCCTCTCCAAGGGGGTCCCCGTCATTGCCAGATACGTATTCGTTCCCAGTGAGCGGGCTCTCTACTACGCAGAGGTGCCGCTACACCCCAACGACGCAGATGGGATCAGGGAATTCCTGGAAGTGAGACCCGGCAAGCATCGGGGGTGGCCGCCGTTTTACGCGGTTCCGGCGGCTGAATTTTCCCTGGGATACATTGAAAAGGACGGCACCGGAGACTCCGCCGGTTCGTGGGAAGGGGAAGAATCGGTTCCCGCCGGGGTCGTGGTGACTTGGAACGACGGAACCAGTGCCGTCCCTTCAGTCCGTCTCATAGTTCCCAACTTTCTTTTTCATCGCAAAGCCCTGAGCCCTCTCCAACCGGGGGGACTTGGCGGATCTCGGAGCAAAGGGGGGAAACTGCAATGACGGGAAATCAGAAGGGAATCGTCCTCATTGCCGTGCTCTGGGTTTGCTCCCTGATCATGTGGTTCGCTCTGCAGATCGGGTCCGAGACGCGCATGAAGGGAGAGGAAGAGGTCGTCGAAATCCGCAGGTCTCAAGCCCTTCATCTGGCCATCGGAGGCGCTTACGAAGCCTTGGCTCGAATGGGACAGCCTTTGCCCTCGGGCCTCGAGAGCGGTTTCAAGAAGACGGCTCGAGGGAAAAACCTCCTGAGAAGGGATTCCCCGGAGGAAAACTGGCAACCCGACGGCACGGGACACGTCGTCGAATACCTGACGGGGGAGGTCCTCGTTCTCATCGAACCCGAAGGCCGAAAGGTCAATGTCAACAAAGCCAATCACGAACAACTCAAAACGGTGTTCGAGAGAGCCGGCCTCACCGAGGATATGGCCGAACAATTGGCGGACACCACGGCGGACTTTATCGACTCCGACGACCTGCCGCGTCTGCACGGAGCGGAAAAGGATCATTACCGGCGTCTGGGTTTGCCCTATCCCCCCTTCAACGGCCCCCTGCTCAGCCTGGACCAGATGCTCCTGATTCCCGGTATCACGCAGGATCTCTTCTTTGCCTACGGTCCCAGGGGGGAGGTGGAAGATTCGAACGAAATCCAGCCGCCGCCAATCCTCGGATTGCCCGGAAATGATTCCCTATTTCAGATGCTTACGGTTTATGGTACCAATACAACCTTGTTGAACACCGAAATCGAGGAAGACATTCGTGCGAAGGTCGACACCTGGCGCCCGGGAGAGATCTATCGAATCCTATCCTGCGGCAAGGCTTTCACGGGACCGCCTCCCGTGGTTCTCTGGCTGATTGTGCGTTTTCAGCCCCAGGCCCGGTACGGCTATGAAATACTTTACCGGAAGATCCTCTAAAGCCGACGGGAAGACCGTCCGGTGGAATGTAACGGGTGTCCCCATGCGTTCCTTCCTCTTTGTGACCCATCCGGGTCAAGGGTGGTTGACAAAGCAAGCAGGCAAACGAGAATCCGGAGAATGCTGAAAAATCTCATCAAGCAGCGTCCCAAGCAGTTGGTGGCGGTCTACGTGGAACCGGAACGCATCGAGGTCTTGCGCGCCCGGCGGCAATGGCGGTCCTGGAGCGTCGAATCCGCCGAGCAGTTCCCCGTCCCCAAGGGGGAGGGTTTGTACGATGTTCTTCAAAGACTCAACCTGAAACCGAGGAACAAAAGGGAAACAGCCCTGGTTCTCTTCCTTCCCCGATGTTTTTACAGCCTCCATCGAGAGCACTATCCTTCCGTATTGCAGGATCAGCTCCACGAAGCCATCGGCTTCGACTGGCAGGAGAACCTTTTCACGGAAGAAGACCAGTCTCTTCATTTTTTCGGTTCTCCCGTGGGAATGGACCAGCAGATCTCGGTTCCCATCTTCTCTCTGCAGCGGGACCTCTACGACAAGTTTTATCAGACCATGGGAGCGGTTTTATTCGATACCTTTGCGGTCATCCCGTCGGCCCTGGTCTACAGGACCGTCTTCACCTCCATCCTGCCCCCGAACCCGGAATCTTCCCCGGAATTCCTTGCGAGGCTCCTGGAACCTCATCGAATGGAGATTCACCGTTACCATAAAGGAAAGCTCCTGGACTCCTTTTTGATCAGCAGGGATCAAGACAGCCTCCGTCTTTTTCGTGAAACCCTGATTTGTATTGGAAACGATCAGTGCCGGCAGGAACCCGCCATTCACCTGCTGTGTTCCGACGGCGAATGTTCCGAGGAACACGCCCTTGCCTGGAAGCAGGAGAACCTGCCCCTGCAGGTTCACAAGTCCCGGGACCCTTTGCTCCTCCCCTGGGCGGACCACCTCTTCCAACAGGACAAGATCGAGACCTTCAACGCACCCCTACAGCTCAAACCTTGGAAAGTCCCCAAAACGGTCTGGTCCTTGGTCGCCATGGCGGCCCTGTTTACAGCCTTCTTCGCTTACCAGGTATACTCCCTCGGTCAAACCCGGCAGGATTCCAGGAAACTGAAACGGCAGCTTGCCCAGCTTGAAACCCAGTGGAAGCCCGTCGAAGAGCTCCAAACCCGGGTAGGAAAGTTCGAGGAAGACCGAAAGACCCTGGATGAATTCAACCAGGAGGGCTACCCTCTCCTGGAAATCCTTTCCCTGCTCACCCGGATTACCCCGGAGGACACCTGGCTCAATTACTTCTCCATCCGCAAGGGTCAGATGATCCTGCGAGGAGAAAGCAAATCCGCCATCAAGTATCTCTCCGAGCTTTCGAAGGTGGAAGGTTTCAGCGACGTTCGATTCTCTTCCCCCGTCACCCGGAATCCCAGCTCCGACATGGAGCGATTCAACGTCCAGGTACAGATCGACCTCGAGAAGCTCAAGAAAACCGCCGATTCCATGGCAGCCCGGGGGATGGACGACAAGGGGGAATCCCCGATAGAGAGCCCGGAGGCCGACAGTGCTTCTTCCCCTCCCTCGGAGGTCGGCCGGGAAGCCGGGAATAGCGAGGAGCCCGAGGATGCCGAGGTTTTCGATCCCGACACCGTTGATGAGGATGAGGCAGAGGATGAGAGCCCCGAAACGACAAAGAATCCCTGACCCGAAGGGTGTATCCCATGAAATATCCACGGATTTCCTGGAACGAGATAAAAAAGCACCGCCTGACAACCTTGGCGGGTTGCTCCATGCTCCTTGTCATGCTGGTCGTCCACTTTTTATGGTTGGACCCCATTTTGTCCGAAAGGGAAAACCTCGAGAACCGGCTGAAGCAGCAACAGGAACTGGTGCGGAAATACGAGGAGAAACTGAAGCAGGCTCAATCCATCCGGGAGAACCTGGTCAAGAAGGAAGCCGAACTGAGAGAAATGCAGAAGCGGCTTTTCCGAGGAAACGATCCCTACCAACTGGCGGCGGCCCTGGGGGAGGCTTTCTCTTCCAAGGGAGAGGGCAAGACAAAACTCGAGATCAAGACCTATCAGGTCATCGCCAGCAAGGAATACGGACTGTATCAGGAGGTGCACCTGAGGTTCAACCTGATGACCGGCGTGGAGGGCCTCCATTTTTTCCTGGATCGCGTGAACAAGTTCCAGACGGCGATTCTTGTCAAGGAAATCAATATTCAGAAGATCCAGAAAAAATCCGGCCCCGATCTGGTGGTGAACGTGATTCTCGCGGCCCTGATGGAGAAGGGAGAAAAGTCTTAAAATCCCCCGTCACTTGGTCTATACTTTCGTCCCCGTGAAGATGTCGGTTTGCTTTGTCCTTATCGGAATCTTTCCTTCGGATCTCGAATGGATTCCTTTCAGGGGCTTGAAGCGACCCGGCAACCGGGGCGCCATAATGAGGCTGATCAACCATGAAAAGGTACAGGGCCTTCTACCTGCTCCTGCTTGCCGGCATGCTGTCCGCCTGTGCAAACTCTTCCTTTTCCAGGAGCGGGCAGCGAGACACCGGATTTCAGGCACCCCGACCGCCCGTCTCAGCCGAGAAAGCGCCCAGGGAGATTTCCACCGACCTGTCTTCGGGAGCAACATCCGCCGACAAGAAAGTGTCCGAGGATGTCAAGAAACCCTCTCTTCCCACGATCAGCGCCAAACCCTCCTACGGTCTCATGACCCCTCCGGCGGCACAAAAACCCGAACCCGATCTTCTGCCCGGCACGGACAAACAGAAGGTGATCTTGAATTTCGAGAAAGCCGATGTGGCGGAGGTGACCAACCAGATCTTCGGCGATTATCTCAAACTCAACTACGTCCTGGATCCGGGGCTGCAGGGACGCCTGAGCTTCTACCTGGAAGGGGAATTCAGCAGGGAAGAACTCTACCAGATGGTTTTGAAGGCCTATGAAGCCAACGGCATCTCCATCACCAACCGGAAGGGCATCTACTATATCCAGCCCCTGCAAAAGGGATCCAGCAGCAGCCTGCCTCTGGCCACCAAGGTGTTGCTCCAGGACGAAAAGGCAGGGGCAAGACCGGTCATCGTGATTTATCGCCTGCAGTTCATGGAAGCCAAGCAGGCGCTCAATATCATCAAGACCTTCCTCACCCCCGGAAGGCCCGCGACCTCCGACAGCCTGACCAACACTCTTGTTTTCGTGGAGGATATGGAAAACGCCCGGAGCATCCTCGAGGTGCTCAAGGCCATGGACATCAACATTCTCCGAGAGGTCAGCATGGAAATCGTTCCCGTCCAGGGCATGTCCCCTGTCGATGCCGCCCAGGGGATGGAGGCCCTCATCGGCAAGATGAACCTCTTCAAGGAGAGCACGGTAAAGACCAACGTTGCCTTCATCCCCCTGCCCAATTTCGGAGGAGTGCTGGTGCTGGCTCAAAATCCTGAGGTCCTGCGAATTGCCAAATCCTGGCTCACCGCCTTGGACCTGCAGGGAAAGGAGACCGGCGAACAGGTTCATGTCTATTTCGTGCAAAACGGACTTGCCGGGGATATTGCAGATATTCTGAACCAGGTGTTCGGACTGGGGGGAGGAATCTCGGGCCGCAGGCTGCAGCAGCAGGTAGTCCGGTCTTCCCGCCAATTCGGCGGTACGGGACAAAGCTTTGGGAGCACGGGAGGAATTTCGGGGAGTAGCTTCGGGACATCGAGCGGAACGGGGACCTTTGGCTCCACGGGAGGTTTTTCTTCGACGAGTCGGGCGTTCGGGTCCTCTTCCACGACCCAGTCCGGAGACTTGTCGGGAGCTGCGACGGGAACCGGCGGCACCTCCTCTTTCGGGGGCGGCGCGAGGCGAGCCAGAATCCCCGGGGCTGGCGGAGCCGGTCCGGGTCAGCCCAATATTTTGAGCGGCGAAGTCGTCATCATCCCGGACGAGGTCAACAACGCCATCGTCATTCGAGCCAACGCCAACGACTATGCCAAGATCAGGAAGACTATCGAATCCCTGGACATCCTGCCAAGGGCCGTTCTCATTGAGGTGATGATCGCCGAGGTGACCCTCAACAAGGAACTGCAGTACGGGCTTCAGTGGTTCTTCCAGGACATCGGCATCGATATTGGGGGACGGGAGGGCAAATTCACCATTGGCAAGGTGAACCCCGGCTCCGGCACCTCGACAGGAAACGGCAGCCTGAATGACGGTACCGGCACGACGCAAAAAAGAAACTATCTGAACCTGACTCCCTCAGCCACGGGAGGCCTTTCGACCTTCTGGGGAACCCTGCCTCACAAGGGGGTGCGCGAGATAGCCGTCCTCCTCGACCTCCTGGCGGCCAAAACCACGGTTAACGTGCTGTCCACTCCGACTCTGCTGGCGACGGACAATCAACAGGCATCCATCACCGTCGGTGGGCGGGAACCGATTCAGACCGGTCAGACCCTGCTCGAGGGCGGGACAACCGCCAACAACATCTTCACCACCGTTCAGTATGAAGAGACGGGCATTATCCTGAACGTGATTCCACACATCAATGCCGGGGGACTCGTGCGCCTCGAGGTAGAACAGATCATTCGAAATGTTGCCGATCAGACGACCCAGGGCATCAATTCTCCACGTTTCACAGAACGAAACGTGAGGACAACCCTTCTTGCCCAGGACGGCTCGACGGTAGTCATCGGGGGAATCATCGAAGATCGCCACTCCAACGGAAAAACAGGCATCCCGGTGCTCCAGGACATCCCCATCATCTGGCCGCTCTTTTCGACCCTGGAGAAAAAATTGAACCGAACCGAACTGATCATCGCCATCACCCCCCACGTGGTGGATCATCGAGAAAGTGATGTGACGCGGGAATTCCTGAGCAAACTGAAGCAGCTGAAGAGGCGCATCGAAAACTAGCCGGCGGCAGGGAACGCAGGAGCTCCGAGAAGTCCCGGGCCAACGGCGCCGTGAAATCCAAGGGAGCGTTTGTCCGGGGGTGACGGAATTGAAGACGCAGTGCGTGGAGCATCTGCCGATCCACCTGTTCCAACAGATGCCTCAGATTTTCATCTTTGATACGACGAATCCCGTGCTTTCCGCCGCCATAGGTTGAGTCCCCCACAACAGGATGCCGCATGTGGCTGAAATGCACCCGTATCTGATGGGTGCGCCCGGTTCGAATGAGGACATTCACCAAGGCGATTTCTTCCCATTGAGCCAGGACGTGCCATTCCGTGATCGCCTCTTTTCCTCCTTTGGACAGGACCGCCATTTTCTTGCGTTCCACCGGATGTCGACCCAGGAAGGTCCGGGTGCATCCGGAGACCTCGGGCAACTTCCCCAAGACGAAAGCCTGATACTCCTTTCGGACCGCATGTTCTTTGAACTGGCCGATGAGACCCAGGTAGGCCCGTTCTGACTTGGCAACCACCATGGCTCCCGAGGTGTTCCGATCCAGGCGGTGGACGATGCCAGGGCGTTTCGGAGCCCCATGCATGGCCAGCCTGGGACAATGAGCGAGAAGCCCGTGAACCAGGGTACCCTCGGTATGACCGGCGCCGGGATGAACCACCATGCCGGGTGCCTTGTTCAACACCAGCAAATCCTCGTCCTCGTAAAGAATGTCCAGGGCCAGGCATTCAGGCACCAATTGGTCCTGGGGCTCATGGGCGGAAAACCAGGCAGAGACTTCTTCCCCCGCACGAAGTTCATAGCTGGGCTTTACGCGCCGTCCCTGGACCAAAACCCGGCCACCAAGAATGAGCTTTCGGAACTGGTTCCGGGAAAGGTCCGGATGACAGCGAGCCAGGAACAAGTCGAGCCTCTGGAGCTCTTCCGTGCGGGAAACCACTCGTATGAGATCGGCAGACCCTTGCGGTGGTCCTCCCAGGTCCACAAACCCTCCTCAATCCGCGAAAACCACGGCCGCCGGAAATCCGCGCCTGGAATAAAGACGGGCGGGAAAACCCGCCCACCTTCCTTCCCTGCTCATGTATCTGCCACATCCACCCAGGATCGAGATTCGTTTCAAACACTCCCCGGTTTCCTCACGCATACGAGATGGACTCAAACCGAGGACGTACTTCCCTTTCTCCAACGACTCCACCACGAAAGGAATCGGGATTTTCCACGAATTCCCGTGAACATGGACGGATTCCGAAAAACCGGTGTCAGTGCTGATGCCTTGCGTGTTCACTCTCTTTCAGAGTGGTGAAAATCAAGCGACCCGCAGTGGTCTGAAGAATGCTCGTGACCGAAACTTCCACTTCCCTCCCCAAATGTCGGCTGCCATTCTCGACCACCACCATGGTGCCGTCTTCCAGATAGGCGATTCCCTGCCCCTGCTCCTTTCCCTCTTTGAGGATCTGTAATCGAAGGACCTCGCCGGGCAGAACCACCGGCTTGAGAGCGTTGGCCAGCTGGTTAATGTTTAGAACACGAATGCCCTGGACCTCCGCCACCTTAGACAGGTTATAGTCATTGGTCACGATTTTTGCGTTGAGACGCAAGGCAAGGGCCACCAACTTGGCATCCACATCGCTCAAGTTGCCGAAATCCTGTCGATCGATGCGAACCTCCACAGTCTTTTCCTGCTGAAGCCGCTTGATGATATCGAGCCCCCGGCGCCCACGCACCCGCCGAATGGGATCGGGGCTATCGGCGATGTGCTGCAGTTCCTGCAGGACAAATTCAGGAATGATGAGGACCCCGCTCAGAAACCCTGTTTCCACAATATCCGCAATGCGCCCATCAATGATCACGCTGGTATCCAGAATCTCGTTGGCCTGGCTTCCTTTCTGGCCCCCGCGCGTGATCCAGGACCAGTTGGGCAGTCGCATCTCGTCCACTTTAATAGTTCCCAAAACAACACCCATGTATCCAAAAAGGCAGGACAGAACGATGTAAATGGCGATTCGGACGGTGCTGTTCTCCAGGCCCGTGAAGGCGTCGCCGACGAGTTTGGCGACGGAGAGCCCCAGCAAAAGGCCTAATGTGCCCCCGATGATGACCTTGAGCGGCATGAGCTTGAAAAGCCTTTCCATGGACAGGGCCATGGTGGCGAAAAGCATGCCTGCAAACATGCCGGCCCACGATGCCCATCTGAATTGGGAAAGGCTCTCCATATCATGGGCGATCAGGTACCCTCCGAACCCGCATACGGCAAATAACAGGACCTTGAGCATCAACCAAGCCCATTTCAATCCCTTTCACCTCCTCTCTGTGTGGAATGGCTCGCCGATGGAAACAGGGTGGCGATCGAGTGCGGCAAAAAGCCCCGGACCACGGTCATGGTAAGAAAACGAGAAATGCCGGAAAGCTACTCGAGGATCTCCCGAATCTCCTGATCCACAATCTCCTCGCTGACCTCCCGCACAATGGAGAGTTCCTTCAGCAGAAGAGTTCTGGACGTTTCCAACATCTTCCTTTCACCGAAGGAAAGTTCCTTGTCGTTTTTGAGTACCGTGAGGTCTCGCAGCACTTCTGCCAGCTCGTAAATGGAGCCGGTCTTGATCTTTTCCATGTACTCGCGATATCGACGGTTCCATGTCCCGCCGTTCACCGAGACATCTTTGCTTCTCAGGATTCCGTACACTCTGGGAATTTCACTGGTATCGATCAGCTGTCTCAGACCCACCGCTTCTGCATTGCGAATGGGGATCATGATCTTCATGTCGTTTTCCAGGATTCGCATGATGTAAAAATCCTGCTTTTTCCCCGCGATGCTTTTTGTCTCGATGGATTCGATTCTCCCGACACCGTGAGCGGGATATACAGCTAGATCTCCTATTCTAAACATTATTTCCTCCAGAGAGTTCCTAGCCATCCAGCGGATTTCGCAGTATTTGAGGCAAAATCAATATAATTTTACCACTTGTTTCGGGGAGTGCAAAGTTTAATCACAGATCACAATCCCGGGAAGGATTTACCTGGCATGGTATGTGTATCGATGGGAGAAATAGGCCTTCCGGGTTGGGAAACCGGGCGGAAGGGGTGGGAGATGGGAAATTGCCTCAGGTCGGGATCACCTGTGCTCCGCGCCGGTTAAACTGGTTCATGGCCTCCTCCAGGCCCAATGAAATGACCGCCTCCGCAGCCTCGGCTCCGTGCAGAATCAATTCGCAGAATGCTTGGCGCTGCTCCGCATAAGGAGGTTCCAAGACATAGGTTTCCACGGCTTCCCCGTGGGCCGGCCTCCCGATCCCCAGTTTCAAGCGGGGAAACCGCGACTGCCCAACACTCTGAATGATCGACGCCACGCCCCTGTGCCCTCCGGCCCCCCCTCCCCTCACCAGCTTCAGGTGCCCCGGGGACAGATCCAGGTCGTCATGGATCACCAGCATCCGGGACGGAGCTATCCCGAAGTATCGAAGAAAGGGAACGAGGGCTTCCCCGCTGCGGTTCATGAAGGTGAGGGGCTTGAACAACAGGATCTTCTCCCCCTCCCTGGACCCAGAAGCCCAATGGCCCTGAAACTTCCTCTCCTGAAAGGTGAGCCCCAGTCGCCGGGCCAGGACATCCACCACACGGAAACCGATATTGTGGCGTGTCGAATGATATTGATCCCCAGGATTCCCCAGCCCCACGAGGGCCAGAACTTTCTCTTCGGACAACGTGACACCGTTTTCGATCATCTTGAGGTCGGGAAGGTGGAACCAATCTCCTGCGACAGGCCGGTACAGCCCGGCAGTACCGCCCATCCTCTCTCTGCAAGCGGCATAAAGAGTTGTACCCACGAATAGCGAATGCTGAATTTGCCGTGCCGTACTAGGTCTGCTTGTCCTCCGTCTCCTCGGATTCCTTCCCTGCCCCTTCCGGAGCAGCTACGGTCACCACGGCAAAACTCGGGTCATCCGCCAATTCATAAGGAATCCGGTCGACCAGGTCTGCCACGTGGATGGAAGAACCCAAATCCAGATCCGTAATATCCAATTCTATCTTTTCCGGGATTTCTCCCGGCAGGCATCGCACGGCCAAGGTCCTCCGGATAAGATCCAACGTTCCACCCTTCTTCACGCCCACAGACTCTCCCACCAACTCTACGTGCACTTCCACGACAATGAGCTGATCCAGGGGTACCTCGTAGAGGTCCACGTGGAGGAATCGGCGCCGTACCGGATGGACCTGGACCTCCCGAATGAGCACCTGCCGGGCCTGGGAGTCGGTTCCGCCTTCGATTTCCAGCTGCAGGAGACGGCTTTCCTCGCCCATGCTCGCGAGGAGCTTTTCCAGGCTCTTGGCCGAAACCGAAAGTAACTGCGAAGGAGTCTTGGGACCGTACAGCACGGCGGGGACCCTGCCCTCCCTGCGGCAACTCCTGGCAGCTCCCTTGCCGCCGGCTTTTCTGATTCGAGCATTGAGTTGAATATCCATTTGTCCTCGTCTGCCTCCTACAAGAAGAAGCATATCCCCAGAGGGGACATGCCCAAGATTGGGGTCGTGGTCTCATCCAGGAAACATCACGCTCACGGAAAGCCCTTCATGGACGCGACGAATGATCTCCGCCAACACCGGGGCCATGCTCACCGTTCTGAACTTCGAAGACCGGGTGGACCACGCGGCCGGCGGAATGGTATCCGTGACCGTGAGCAAATCGAGGGGGGATGATTCGATCTTCTCCATGGCATTTCCCGACAGCAGGGCGTGAACGCAACAGGCCTCCACTGAAGCAGCCCCTGCCGCCATGGCGCCGTGGACTGCTCTCAAGAGTACCCTGCCTGTGTCCACCATATCATCCACGATGATCACCCTCTTGCCTCGAACCTGACCGACAATGCGAGCAAAAGGTTCTTTTTCCTCGGTCCTCTGATCCACAATGGCAAGGTTGGCGGTCAACAGTTTTGCGAATCTCCTGGCTCTCTGAACCCCCCCGGCATCAGGCGCCAGCACGATTTCATCTCCCCTGAGCCTGCCTCTCAAATCTTCCGCCAATACCTGCACCCCCTGTACATGATCCACCGGGATACCAAAGAACCCTTCAATCTGCTCCGAATGCAAATCAACACTTATGAGCCGATCCGCCCCGGCTGCCGAGAGAAGGTTTGCAATCAATTTGGCGGCGATGGAAACGCGGGGTTTATCCTTTTCATCCTGTCGGCCGTACCCGTAGTAGGGAATCACGGCGTTGATCCTGGCGGCGGAAGCCCTCCTCAGGGCATCCATCATCACCAGCAGTTCCACCAGGTTTTCGTTCACCGGCGGACAGGTGGACTGGAGGATGAATACATCCCTCCCCCGCACATTCTCCGGGATGTCCACCCTCACTTCCCCATCACTGAAACGTCCCACCAGGGCCGGGCAGGGAGAAATACCCAGATGGGCACACACCTTGTGAGCAAGGGGCAGATTGGAATTTCCACAGAGAATCACAAGCCTGCTTTGCATGCGCCACCCGAATCCCACCCTTTAATTTAAAGACCCCGGCCCCGTGGCCTCAGCATGACTCCTCCCGGATGGGCACCCATGTTGCCTAGGTGCGGTAGATCCGCGCGGCCGGAGGGGGAAGGTCTAAAACCAAACCTCATCCACCACTCTTCCTCCCTGATGGGGTTCCGCTTTGCTCCCACTCCACCCCTCCCTCTTCACCGGATTTTCAGCGAAAGCTGTGTTCCAAATGGGTCCAGGTCCCGAAAAAACTGGCTGGGGTGGGAGGATTCGAACCTCCGGATGCGGGTTCCAAAGACCCGTGCCTTTCCGCTTGGCGACACCCCATAAGCACTGGAGACGACTTTTTTACCGGGACACCTCACCGGCCATCACGGAGGTCACGGCAACCCAATAGCGGCTCCAGACTTCCTCGGCCTGCTTCCCGACCATCTCTGCGGACTCCATGGATGGGAAAACTCCGAAAACCGTGGGACCACTCCCGCTCATGAGAGCACCGAGTGCCCCTTGTTCAAGGAGCCACACCTTTATGGAGTCCAATTCCGGGTACCGCGAAACGGTAACCGCTTCCAAGTCGTTTTCCAGAACAGGTTTCAGCTCCCAAGGCTGAGCCGCAAAGCGCTGAAGCTTAATTCGGCTCATTCCCCTTGTCAAGGTCAAACCCTCGTAGATCTCTTTCGTCGAGACCGTCATGTCGGGTTTGATCAACACCAGCGGGTACTCCGGAATGCCCCGCACCTTCTCCAGCTTTTCACCGATCCCTGTGGCCAACGCCGGGTAGGAACCCAGAAAGAAGGGGACATCGGCACCGATTTTTGCCGCAATCGCCAGAAGTTCGCTCTCTTCCAGGGGTTCCGGAACCAACCCATGAATCATTCGAAGACCCGCAGCCGCATCTGCACTCCCCCCTCCGAGGCCTGCTCCGACGGGAATTCCCTTCTCCAGCTCGACTTCCACTCCCCATCTCAAGCCCGTTCTGCCCAAATAGGCATTCACGGCTCGAACCACCAGGTTGTGGTGATCGCACGGCACAAGCGGGTGACCGCATTTAACGCGGATGCCCCGCTCCCCTCGAATCCTGAGGGTCAGAGTATCGAACAGCCGTATGGGCAACATCAGGCTGGACAGTTCATGATACCCGTCCTCCCTCCGTCCGAGAACCTCCAGCCACAGGTTGATCTTCCCTGGAACCCTGGCCGTTGCAATCCCCGTTTCTACTGTTGTGATCACCGACATCTACGGGCGGGAAGTATTGGAAACATGGAAGCGCCCCTCAAACAGAAGGAGAGTGAAGGAATCCCCACCTCCTCCATGTCCGGTAAGGCATCATGCCTTGGATTTTTGAACATACCGCAGGCGCAGATCATACAAAACCGCCTTCAATAGCTGATCCTCGTTGGGATCCAGATTTCCCCGGGTCTTTTCCTGTAACAAGCCCAGGGTATCGATGATCTGCTTTGCCATGGGCAGATCCAGGCGAGTGGCCCTGGTGTCAGGATCCGGAATCTCACCCAGGTGGACCAGAGCGGAAGAACTCAAGGAAAAAATGAAGGCGGACATGGTGACTTCAGGGAGGAGAGTCTGTTCTTTCTGCCGTTCTTTCCGGGAAACCTCCTCGAATTCGCTTTTCGCCCTGGCTTCCTCCTTCCCTCTTGGTCCCTCCTCACTCCCACTCCTGGATCCCGATTCCGCATCGTCCCCCGTGAATTTTCGACGATCCTTGATCACGAATCCCTTTTCTTCTTTTTCCTCCATCGTACCTCCCCCGTACCTGGATTCAGAGTTCCAAGCGCTGGACTACATTGACGTTTTCCATGGAGAGAAGCTCTGCCACCACATGCTTGGGAACGGGGGTGTCCGTGCGCAGAAAGATGATGTTCTGCCCTCGTTCCAGGACCTGGCCCACGTTCATCATGGAAATGTTGATGTTATGGCGGCCGAGGCAGGTCCCAATGGCCCCGATGGTTCCGGGGGTATCGATATTGTAAATGAGGACCAGGTGCCCTTCCATGGCGGCCTCGAGTCGGAAATCGTTGATCCGCACCAGCCTTGGATCCTTGGTCCCGAATATGGTTCCCGCCACCAGGTTCTGATCTTCGGACGTCTTCAACCGTACGCTGATGAGGTTGGTAAAATCCTCCGCCTCACTCCTCACCGACTCCTTGACTTTGATGTTCCGCTCCTTAATGTGCAGCGGCACATTCACAAAGTTCACCATGTCTCCCAGAACAGGCGTGAGCATTCCTTTCATGATGGAGAAGGTGAGGGGCCGAGTGTCCATGGCCGTGACTTCGCCGATATACTCGATGGAAACCTCCTCGAAAGCCCCGCGGGTGATTTGAGCCATAACGCTCCCCAACTTCTCGGACAAAATCAGGTAGGGACGCAGGTGGGCCAGCAAACCGCCGTCCAGATTGGGAGCGTTGACGGCGTTTCGAATGGTTCCGCGCAAAAGAAAATCCACAACCTGGTCCGCCACTGCCACGGCGACGTTTTCCTGGGCTTCATCCGTGGACGCACCCAGATGAGGAGTCACCACGACCTGGTCAAGGGTCAACAGAGGGTTGTCGAAAGGAGGTTCCTTGGAATAAACGTCCAAGGCTGCCCCTGCAACAATCCCCGCCTGGATGGCGTCAAAGAGAGCCTTTTCGTCGACAACCCCTCCGCGGGCACAATTGAGAACGAAGACCCCCTTTTTCATTTTTCGGAAGGCATCTTCGTCGAGAATGTTGCGGGTCTCGGGAGTTATGGGAGTATGGATGGAGATGTAATCGGAACGCGCAAGCAATTCGTCCAGGCTCACTCCTTCAATGCCCATCTTGTGAATCACTTCCTCACTGATATAGGGATCGTAGGCGATGACCTTCATCTTGAGCCCCAAGGCCCGATCCGCCACCACTCGACCGATGCGCCCAATTCCGATAATCCCAAGAACCTTGTGGAAAACCTCTTTGCCCTGGAACCGCTTTTTCTCCCATTTACCCGATTTGAGCGAGTACATCGCCTGGGGAATATTCCGGCTCATGGAAAGCAGCATCGCAATGGTGTGTTCCGCCGTGGTGATCACATTGCCGTCCGGCGTGTTCATCACCACAATGCCCCTTTTGGTGGCCGCCTCGACATCCACATTGTCCAGGCCGATCCCGGCCCTGGCCACCACTTTCAGATTTTCCGCAGCCTCGATCACATCCGCCCGAACCTTCGTTCCACTGCGAATGATGAGAGCATCATAATCTTTGATGACACGACAAAGCTCTTCATGGGTGAGGCTCGTGTTCACCTCCACTTGGAATTCGGGTACCCTCGTAAGCTTTTCGATGCCAACCTGCGCCAGGTTGTCACTGACCAGAATCCTCATCTCCGTCTCCTGAACCTCTCCAAGCGAAAAAAGGGCAGCACAGTTCTTCCTTTTCCCTGTAAGGGCTGATCCCCTGAAGGGCTCCACCCGCGCGGCTGTCTCGACGCCATCCCGAAAGAAACGAACCTCCCCTTCCCAAAGGAGGACCGCACCGATCTTTCCCTTCCTCATTCCCAAAACGAGTTTGGGGACAGGCAAAGGGAAGAATGGGCCGAAAACTTTCAGCCATGACGTACTAGCACCACTTTCCCTGGAAGGTCAAGGAAGAAACCCCGATCAGGCCGGGGAATCGGGGTGAAGAGCCGCCCCAAGCACTTCAGTCTGCGGATTTGTCCCGGGGCCCCCTGCCGACAGATTTCAATTCCTCCTCGATCAACTGGCTGAATCGTTCGTCGGCAAAGGCCCCTCTATACATTTTGCCATTGATCAAGAAAGTGGGTGTCCGGTCCACCCCCGCCTTTTTGGCATCTTCCAAGCCCTTTTGCACCTTCGCCCGATACTTTCCTTCATCGAGGCAGGCTTTGAACGGCTCCGGGGCCAATCCTAACCGGGCCGCAAGGGACTGAAGCCTTTCGGTGGAGAGTTCTTCCGTCGACGAGTACAGGGCGTTCTGGTATTCCCAGAACTTTTGCTGATCGCCGGCGCAGTGGGCCGCCTCCGCAGCCCGTTCGGCATCCTTGTGCATCTTTAGAGGGTAATCCTTGAAAACCCACTGGAGTTGAGTCCCATATTTTGCCCTCATCTTCAGAACCACCTCATGAACCTGGCGACAGGCGGGGCATTGATAGTCAGAGAATTCCACGATGGTGACCGGGGCATCCGCCGGTCCCAGGGACGGACTTCCTGCAAGATCGACCCTGGTTCGTGGGGGAGAAGGTTCCTTGAGATGTACAGCCACACCGTATTTGGATTCCAGGGACTTGGAGAATTTCATCACCGCCTGAAGATTCCGCTGCTGCTGCAGATAAGCACGAACACGATCCTTGAGTTCCCCCTCCGTCCCCTTCCAGTCCGCCATCCGCCCGCGGTTCTCCTCGAGATAGCGATCCACATCGGCGTCCGCGACCCCGGGGGTCTTGGACAGGACCTCGTCGCTCACCAAGTCCTGCACCGAAATTCCCCGGGCTTGTGCTTCCTTGTAAAGCAGCAGGTCGGCGATCATCTGGTCGAGCCGTTGTTTCTTCAGGCGATATATCTCCTGCTGCATTTCATGAACACGCGTTAGAAAGGGAGCCTCCAGCTCCTCCATGGTGATAACCTGGCCGGCCACCTCGGCGGCCGCCACAGGGGTCTTCTCGGGGGACTCTCCCGAAACGGAGGCCATGGTTACGGAGGCCTGCACCAGCAGGGAACTCGAAAGCCATAGAAACAACAGGCAGAAAGAGACCATCTCCCATGTGCGTTTCCTGTCGAAGACGAGAAACACCAGCAACAACATGACGGCCAGGTTACCCATACAGAAGACACAGAAAAGCTTCTTCGAGTATAGGAGCCAGACCAGTGAGATCTCGACACCCATGCCGGCGGAAACAACCCAGGTGACCCACTTCCTCGCACGAGTGAGAGCGATGACCAAGACCCCGTAGAACATCAGCCCCCACGACCAGAGAGGCAACCAGGCCATGGAAAAACCGGCCGTCTCCCGGCAGCCCATGGAGCCGCTCATGCACAAGACGTCGAGCCAATCCGCCCTTTCCGTCATCCCCACCAATGCAGCCAACAGAAACCCAACCAGGCTCAAAATGAGCAGTACCTTTTCCCTCGTGTTCTCCCTGAGCATCTCCGGGCAACCTCTTCCATCACCAAGTGGTCTCTGCATGCCTCAAGGTCGCTCGATCTATTGCCCGACCCGAGTCCACGGGAAGGAGCGACCCTCATTCGGCAGGCGCGGCGGGTGTAAACCCCGGGGCGGGTGCGGGACAAGGACCGAAACTCATCACCCCCCTCTTCCTGTTCGATGGGTTCGGCATCACTTCGCCCACTCCGCGGATTTCCGATCCCTTTCCTGCGAAGTGCCGCCCCAGGACGACCGCTTCCCCGGACTTCCCGCGCAGCGACAGCCCTTGTTCCGGCTCAACGCTTCCTCTCCCTCTTTCCCGAGGAGCCTTTCCCTGATTGTTTCACCTCTTTAATGCGTTCGTTCAATTCCTCGATTTTTTGAGGCGAGTCCTTGAGCATGGCCCTGGCCTTTTCATAGTGAAACAGCGCCACCTTGAAGTCCTGCTTGCTCTCGTAATAGCGCCCCAGATGATAGTGTGCCTGTCCCACCTGATTTACCTGGCCCAGGAGCACACCCAGCCGGTGATCGATTTCCGGGAACGTGGCGGACATGGGCTCGATCTTGAGGAGCTGGTCGACGGCTTCCTCCCTCAGCCCCTGGTCTTGCAGTACCAATGCCAACTGGTATCGGGCCATGGAGTTGGAGGGTTCCAGGTTCAAACAGGTTTGGAGCACTCGCTGGGCCTCCTTCAATTTGCCCTGCTGAAAATAGGCGAACCCCAAGGTATTCAGAATGAAAGGATTTCCCGGTTCCCGGCGGGCCGCATCCAAAAGGTAGGACAAGGCCTCTTCGATTCGTCCCAAACGCAGGTAGAGCCTCCCCAATCCATACAAGTCGGCCACTCCGGGATTGGTACGGTCAAATCGGTCCCGCGCCACCTTGCTGTCCCCGTACTCTGCGATGAGTCCGGCCTGCATCAGCTGAAAGTGCGTCGGATTTTCCTTCAGAGGCCGGGACCCTACCTTTTTCGGATACTTCCTGGACAAATCCATCAGATACTGAACGCGATCCCCCGTGTCCGGATGGGTGGACAGGTACGGCGGAATGCGGGAATTGGTCCGAAGTTTCACGTCGTTGAGTCGGGACAACACCGTCACCATGTCCTGGGGTACGTACCCTGCGGAGGTCAAATAGCTGAGACCGAGCTGATCGGCTTCCTCTTCAAATTCCCGGCTGTATTGAAGGCCGACTACCTGGGAGCCGGCCATACTTCCCATCGCCAGAGCGGGCGTGCTCGCACCCGCCCCGCCTGCCGCACCCAGAAGAACTCCCGCCAGCACCCCGGCCAGAGCGGCACCTGTCAGCACTTTGCCGGCATCCATCTGACGATGGATGTGACGGCACTGAATGTGGGCCATTTCGTGGCTTAGTATGGCCGCCAGTTCCCCTTCACTGGACATCAATTCGATCAGTCCCCGAAAGATGAATATATAGCCTCCCGGAACGGCGAAAGCATTAGGAATCGATAAATTCACCACATAGAACTGATAGTCGTAGGAGGTGATTCCGACCTGTTTCACGATGCGATTTCCCACCGACTGAATGTAACCAACAATGGCGGGATCCTCCACCAGCGGGATGTGGGCCCGGATCTGGCCGAGAATCTTGCGGCCGAGCTCCTTTTCATCCCCCAATCCCAACCCCCATGCCGCACGCCAGGGCATCGCCGCATTCAGGCACAAGAACCAGAGAACTGCAAAAACCAGAAACCGGCGGCTCCTTACTCTGCTCAAAAGATGCTTTCCCATGAGCAAGCCTCCGAGATTATGTGGGATCGAAAAGCACGGATTCCGCCGCGTCCGAACCCGGGTCCGTGTCCGTGCGGATCCTCCTCGCCTCCGACCAGAGACTTTCCAAGTCATAAAAGCGACGAACCGGTTCATAGAAGACATGGACGATGACATCACCGTAGTCCATGAGCACCCAATGACCTTCCTGCCTGCCCTCCACCCCCAGGGGCCGAATGCCGTGCCCTTCCAGGATCATCTCCAGGTTCTCGGCAATACTCTGAACCTGGCGACTGGACCGACCGCTGCAGACAATGAAATAATCCGCAAAAGAGGACAAATGGGATACCTCGAGAAGGACCGGATCCTGCGCCCGGTAACGTTGAACCTCTTGGACACACAAGATGGCCTTTTCGAGCCCCGGGAGGTCCTTCCTCACTCTTCCCGGATCAGGGTTCGGCTTGAACGCCTTCCGCACGGTGATCATGACTCCGCGGTCCCCTTTTCGTTGGACTTGTCGGTATCGAACCGGTACAGGCGGTTTTCTTGAATATAGCGCATTACAGCCCATGGAACCAGATATCTAATGGAGCGCCCCCGGGCAACCATCTGCCGGATCCGGCTGGAAGACACCTCGATGGAAGTGTTGGGCAGGAGATACACCGGATGAAACGCGGGGTCCTGAAATTGAAACGACCGGGAGCCTTCCGCTCCAGGAATCAGTGGCGAGACTTTCACCCTCAGAAAATCGGCGACCGAATTTTCGCAATACCCGTGCCTGCGAAGCACAACAATGGAGGCCGACCGGAACAGGTCCCGGTAGTGCCACCAGGAATCAAGCTCAAAAAAGGCATCCATGCCCACGAGGAAAAATAACTCGACATCCTGGGAGTATTGCTCCCTCAATTTGCCCAGAGTCACCACCGTATAGGATTTTCCCGGCAAATCCTTTTCTATACCGGATACGAGAAACCGGGGATTCCCTTGGATTCCCAGTCGAAGCATCTCGTAACGGCACTCGAAGGGGAGAATCGCCTCTTCCCCTTTGTGGGGAGGAACCGCGGCGGGAACAAACAGCAGGAGGTCCAGCCCCAAAAACTCCACCGCCTCCTCGGCAATCCGAAGATGTCCCACATGCACCGGGTCGAAAGTCCCCCCGAATACCCCAAGGCGCCGAGCGATCAAACTCAAGGTCCCAAAGGCTCCAATTCGTGTTTTTCCAGGATGAATCTCCGACAAGCTCGCGGAACAAAGCAGCCGGAAAGGACCCTCACCGCGCGGGACCTCTCGACTCCCCAAATAAATGTGCGGAGCGGCGATCCACCAAGGAGCCCACTGGTGTCGAGAGGCAATCTCAGGTCCGCACCTGCCCGTTTCCAAGGGCCACAAATTTGGTGGTCGTCAATTCCTCCACGCCCATGGGGCCGAACGCGTGGAGCCGCGACGTGGAGATGCCGATCTCCGCTCCCAATCCCAGTTGATAGCCATCGTTGAAACGTGTGGAGGCGTTCACCAGGACCAGAGAAGACTGGACCTGCTCGAGAAACCGGTGGGCTTTCCGGAAATTCTCCGTGACGATGGCTTCCGTGTGTTGAGACCCGTACCTGGTAATATGGTCGATCGCCTCATCCATTCCCGACACTACCCGGACGGCCAAAACAAGGTCCAGATACTCCTCATACCAGTCCTGTTCGGTTGCCGGCAGGCACCCGGGGACCAGCTGGCGGGTACGCGGACACCCCCGGATTTCCACTCCTTGACGGATAAATACCTCGGCCATTCGGGGCAGGAATTTTTCGGCAACGGCTTCGTCCACCAGGAGGGTCTCCATGGCGTTGCACACGCCCGGGCGCTGAACTTTGGCATTCACGCAGATTTTCTCCGCCATGTCCAGGTCGGCTTCCTTATCCACATAAACATGGCAAACCCCCTTGTAGTGCTTCAAGACCGGCATTCGAGCATGTTCGGCCACAAAGCGAATGAGCTCCTCTCCTCCCCTGGGAATCATGACGTCGATGTATTCTTCGAGCTTGAGCATCTCCAGGACCGCTTCCCGGTTCGTCGTCCCCACCAACTGCACGGCGGCCTCGGGAAGCCCGGCGGTTTGGAAGGCCTCCTTCAAAATCTCGGTCAGACACAGGTTGGACTCGAATGCCTCCGACCCCCCGCGCAAGATCACGGCATTGCCCGCTTTCACGCAGAGGGCGGCCGCATCGATGGTGACGTTGGGTCTGGACTCGTAAATGATCCCGATGACGCCAAGGGGAATGCGCATCTTCCCCACCCTCAGACCGTTAGGACGAACCCACATGCGGGTAATCTCCCCCACGGGATCGGGAAGAGCCGCCACCTCCCTCAAACCGCTCACCATCTCCCCTATGACTTTTTCCGAAAGCCGAAGGCGATCCACTCTCGCCCCGGAAATCCCTTTCTTCAGGGCGTCTTGAATGTCCTTCTCGTTGGCTTCCCCGATCCGGGAGGCGTTTTTCTCCAGAGCAACGGCAACGGCCTCGAGCGCCTTGCACTTTCGGTCATTGCTCACCTGAACCATCTGATGGGCCGCCATCTTCGCTCGGCGAGCCATGGTCACGATTTCATCACGCATCGGCTTCCCCCTCGATCTCTTCCATCCCCTCGCCGACCACCACGAAATTGTTTCGGTGGATCACTTCATCCGAATGCCTGTAACCGATGAGGCCCTCGATCTCCTCGCTCCGGTGTCCCTTGATCAAATCAATCTCGCTGGACTTGTAGTTGGTGAGACCCACTCCGATCACCCGCCCCCGGGGGTCCAAACAGCGCACGGGAGCCCCCACCCCAAAGGTGCCCTCTACCGCCTTCACACCGATGGGAAGAAGAGACCTCCCCGCTCTCTGCAGCGCCACAACAGCTCCCTCGTCCAGGGTGAGATTCCCGGCAGGTTTTGAAAGGTTGGCCAGCCAGACCTTCTTGCCATGGTAGAGTTTTGCGCGCGGGAGAAAGAGAGTGCCCAGCGGTTCCCCCGCAAACAGGCGCAGGAGAACGTCCCTTTCACGACCGGGAGCAATGACCATGGGGATGCCCGATGCAAGGCACTTGCGAGCCGCATTCAACTTGCTCAGCATGCCCCCCGTTCCCACGGCCCCCGGCTGCGGAGCGGCACACGCCAACAACCTCGAATCCACACGATGGACCATCGGGATGAGTTTTGCCGAAGGGTTGACGCGCGGATCACAATCGTACAACCCCCCCGTATCCGTCATGTTGATCACCAGATCCGCCCCGATGAGGCCAGCGATCAGGGCGGAAAGCTGATCATTGTCCCCAAACTTGATCTCTTCCACCGCCACCGTATCATTTTCGTTGATAATGGGCAATATTCTCCAGTCCAGCAAGGTTTCCAGGGTGTTTCTGGCGTTCAGATATCGATGTCGGTGAGCCAGGTCTTCACTGGTCAGAAGGACCTGAGCGACATGCAGGTCATACTTGTCGAAGGCGGCCTCCCACGCTTCCATGAGAGCCCCCTGTCCAACGGCTGCTGCAGCCTGTTTTTGCGGAATGGTTCGAGGACGCTCGGACAGCCCGAGTTTTCGCATTCCCGAAGCCACTGCCCCCGAAGAAACCACCACCGTACCCAGATCGGGAAATCGCTCCTTCAACTCGGCCATTTGATCGCTGAGTCGATGGATCATGACCCGGTTCAGTCCCCGGGGCCCTGTGAGAATGGCGCTCCCCACCTTGATGACCAGGCGGCGACATCGCCCGAAAAGAGAATGTCGATCTGGGGCCTCCGATATCACACGAACTCCTCTCCAACGGTTCTCCCGCCACCAATCTCAGGGCTATCATCGAATATTCATCAGATATATTGATATCTTGAGATAAATCAATCCAAATCCGGTCCCCTGGGGCAAGCCTCACCATCGAACCCCGTGGTCCCCGGAACCTCCAAGGCACCCGGCTTCTCCGCCGAAGCCGCCCCGGACTGTTCCAAGCCTCGAAGCCCGGACAAAATCTCCGCCACCAGGCGAAGTAACAAATCCGTTCCCCACCGCCGCAGGGCGGAGAGAAACACTACCGGATGCCCGGTTTTTGCGTAGGAACCGGCGATCCGCTCACGGTCACGAAGATCGGTCACCAGGTCCGCCTTGTTGATGACGATGATTCGAGGTTTCTTCCCCATCTGTTCCGAATACTGCAACAACTCGTATTCCACCTGCCGGTAGGGTTTCAGAGGATCTTCTGCAGGAAGGGACGACCCGTCGATGACGTGAACGAGCAGACGTGTGCGCTCGATATGGCGTAGGAAACGGGTTCCCAGCCCTGCCCCCTCATGAGCGCCCTGGATCAAGCCCGGGATATCCGCCAGCACAAAGGGTTCGGAATCGCCGTATCGAGCGACCCCTAACTGAGGAAGCAGAGTGGTGAAGGGATAATCGGCTATTTTGGGACGGGCGGCGGATACAGCCGCAATGAGGGTCGATTTTCCGACATTGGGGAGCCCGACAAGTCCGGCGTCGGCCATGAGCTTCAGTTCGAGGAGAAGATCCTTGCCTTCCCCCTCCCGGCCTTCCTCTGCTTCCCGGGGTACCTGCCGAACCGACGAAACAAAGCGGGCATTCCCTCTGCCCCCCATTCCACCCTGGGCCGCGATCCAACGCTGCCCAGGAGCGTTCAGGTCCGTTAAGATCTCACCCGTCGAGGCGTCCTTGACCAGAGTTCCTACCGGCACCATGAGGACGAGGTCTCGACCGCTCCGTCCGTGCCTGTTTTGCCCCTGTCCGTGCCTGCCCGATGGGGCGCGGAACAGGTGTCGGTAGTGGAAATCGAGGAGCGTATGCTTTCGTGGGGTGGCCTCAAGGATGACATTTCCTCCCCTGCCGCCGTCTCCTCCATCGGGTCCTCCCTTGGGGACATATTTCTCCCGCCGGAAGCTGGCACAACCGTTGCCGCCTCTTCCTCCCCACACCTTGATTTGCACCTCATCCACGAATTTCATGGTCGTGAGCAACCTGGAGGAATGAAATCCGCCCATTGGAGGGCCACAGCCGAGTCCACCACGGAGTCTTCTGCATAGAGCTGAAAGAAGGGGGTCGGATCCTGACCGATTCCATACGCCGGGCGGGGGGGAACCGACTCGATTTTTCTTTCCCGCCGAACCGGTTCCCGAGCAGCCACGAGGCAGAAAAGAGGGGGCGGCCCTGCGCCCGCCGTCTTTTCTCGTTTCAGGAAATATCATTCTGAAAAATGAGAGCGGCCCCTACCAGGCAGGGTCGACCGTTCTTCGGAAGCGCGGCCGGCGGGACAACCGGGCACGAAGAGACTTCGGGGGGCTCAAGATTGGGTGGGGACTGGATGGACGCTGATTTGCCGACGGGTCTTGTCCCGGTATTCGAAGGAAACGATACCGTCGATGAGTGCGAAAAGTGTATAATCCTTCCCCTTGCCCACATTCTTGCCCGGATGAAACTTCGTGCCCAATTGCCGCACCAGAATGTTGCCGGCACGAACGAATTCACCCCCGTATTTCTTAACCCCCCTACGCTGACCCGCACTGTCGCGTCCGTTTCTGGAACTGCCTCCAGCCTTCTTGTGTGCCATGGATCCATCCTCCGTCAAGACTTGTCAAGGCCCACGCCGTTCCAGGGCACTTCCCCCGTCGGCCCGGATTCCTCGTGTTTCCCGGCAATGGCTTCGATGTACAGTGCCGTGTAGGCCTGTCGATGTCCCTGCCTTTTACGGTAGTCTTTTCGTCGCTTGTGTTTCAAAATTAAAATTTTTTTCTCACGCCCCTGTTCCACGATGCGTCCTTGAGCGGTAATGCCCTCGAGCAACGGCTGCCCGACCTGGACGTCATTTTCCTGAGCGCACAAGAGAATTCGATCCAGGGAGACGGTATCCCCCACGTTTCCAGGGATCCTTTCCACCTTGACCACGGATCCAAGGTCGGCCCGATACTGCCTGCCACCGGATTGAAACACAACGTACATGGGAATTCCTCCATATGTGGGTGCGTCGATCTCCCCCGAAATCCCCCGCCATTCTCGAAACGGCTTCGGACAAAAAAAGCGGCCGGCACCGGCCGCCCGGAGAAGAGGCGGAGAGCCATGATCACATGGTCGCGTAGATCCCCTGCTTTTGAATCATCTCCTGGTATTCTCGGAGCTTTTCACATTTTCCCAGGCACTTGTTCTTGTCTTCTTTAGCTCGGTCACAACTCAGGCAAGGACTTTTGATCATTCGAAACCCTCCTCATCTCAGAGTGATTTTGAACATTTATTTGTACTTGACGTCTCATCACTCTGTCAAGAGATTTCTAAAAAGGTTTCGACTTTGTTCCTTACCCCCGGTCTCCCCACACTCCCACAGGATTCCAACCCTTTGGATCGAAAACAGACCGGATTCGGTCCGCAGTCACGGTCGCACCCCCCGCAGCCCCCGCAGAAAGGCTCGGACGTTTTGTCCCAGAACACTGTGGTTGTATCCGCCCTCCAGCACCCCGAAGCACCCGACACCTCGCCGCACCGCCGTCTCGTACACCATCACCCCCATGGCCTGATAGTCTTCGGTGTCCAACACTCCTCCCCAGTCCAGCCGGTGATTGTCGAAACCTGCGGACACGCCGATGATGTCCATTTGAGCGCGCCGAAGGGACTCTCCCACCTCCTTGAGGTATGATTCCCGATCGTCGGCTTCGGGATTATGAATGGTCACATACCCTTTGGGCTCGAGGATGTTCACCGTGCCGTCTCCGAAGTGCAGATCGAAGTCCAGTACATAGGCCATCGAGATCCTTTTGGTCCGTCGCAGATGCTCCAGGGCAACGGCCATATTGTTGAAATAACAGAAGCCCCATGAGCTGTCCGCAGAAGCATGATGCCCCGGAGGTCGAACCAGAGCGAAGGAAGGCTCCTCGAGGCCGAGGATCGCAGCCTGGATGGTGGCTCCCGCCGCCAGGGCGGCAATTGGATAAAGACCCCTCTGGGTGACGTTTTCAATGTGGCGTGCCGTGTGCACCGCCTCGATGTCATCCCACCCCGCGGGAACCGCTTCCTCTAAAATCACCTCGTCGCCAATCGCATCCAGAATCGCCTCGATCCTCCCCGGTGCCGCCGCCGGATCACTCACGTAAACCTGACAGAAATCCCTGTGCGTAAAGACCTTCATGGGTCCTCCTCTCCGTGCTTGGTGCATTCCTCCCGACGAATCGGTGACTGTGAATCTTCCGGTACACCCAAAGTCATCCCATTCGAAATTGTCAAGGAACACCTGGAACCGGGAAAAACCCGGACCACCCGCGGAAACCGGTCTTCCCCCTTCACGACCATCCCCACGACAAGGAAAGGACCGGCAAACCACCGGCAGCACCCTACCAGGTTCCGCTCCGGAAACCTTCAGGCTTTAGGGCTCTGATTTCCGAAGGATGGGAAGCCCTCATTTCCCGGACAAATCCTGAAAACATCCCGTCGGAAACATACCCGAGATCGATCCGCTCAGCCGGCAGGACCGGTATCGGCGCAGTGTTCCGGCCTGAGCAGGTCAAAGAGTGTCTTCACGGGGTTGAAGGTGATGCGAGGGACTTCCACCATCAGGGTGATCCAGTCTGCCATGGCCCCGTTCCACAGCCCAGGGAGCTCAATGGCTTCGAGTTCACGACCGTCCTTGGTTTTCCTGGTCAAAATGACGGCGCTCCTATCCACGTATCGCCGCAAATCGTGCGGTTCTCCTGAAGATCCTCGGACCGCGCACACCAGATCCACGGGGTTGAAGTGGGTGGAAGATTCCCAGATCCCCTTCTGATCGGGATCATTCAGATCCACCTGGGCTTTCTCCACTATCTGGATGGAACGCCTTCCGTCACGTCCCCGGACCCAGAACGGGGCCCCTCCCGGTTCGCCGACATTGGGCACGACCCCACAGACGCGAATGGGGCGGTCCAGAGCTTCCAGGAGATGTTCCCGCCGTTCATCCAGGGAACACTCCTCCGGGCAGGGGGGAAGATCCAACAGGAGTTCATCCGCAGCCAAACGGACCGCCTTGTGGACGACCCCCGGAGAAGGATCGTGCAACAGCTTCCTCACGCATTCATGGACCTTTTCCTGAACTTCGACAAGATAGCCACCCAGGACCTTTTTCCAGAATACGCACGGATCCTTCAAGCGATCCGGCACCACATTGTCGATGTTCTTGATGTAGATCAAATCCCCCTGAAGATCATTCAGGTTTTCAAGCAAGGCTCCGTGACCGGCCGGACGAAAAACGAGTCTTCCGGATCGATCTCGAAAAGGACGCTTGTCTCGATCGACCGCAATGGTATCCGTCGAGCGCTTTTGATATGAAAAACCCACCTCGAAACGGATCCCTTTCGGAGTTCCATGAACGGTCTGGGCCTTTTCATGCAGAGAGCGAAACCATTCTTCGAACTCCGAAGAAATGGTGAAGTGCAACTTGCACACGCCGCGCCGGTCGCACAGGTACAGGCCACCCTCTACCAGATGCTCCTCGAAGGCGGTACGGGATTCAGAAGGGTAACGGTGGAATTTCAGCAATCCTTTGGGTAAAGCCCCGTAGGCTAACCCTCTTTGGGTGAGCAGAAACTCGAGGAGAACGCGAAACCGGGCTCCTTCGAGAATGGCGGAAAGGGTAGTCTCTTCCCTGGCGACGGCACTTTTCAGGTCTTCAAAGAAAGCAAACCTCGGAAGTGCCTCCAGAAATGTCACAAAGTCACAGGCGACAGATACCCCTTGCCACACCCGGCATTTCAATTCCTCCTGTTCGAGGAAATGGGGCATGTGATAAATCTGCAAAAGGGATTGGAACATCCGGGTGGCGGCCCCGGATGCAGGAATGAAGCCCTGAAACCTCCCCTCCCCGGCAGCCTGCCGATGCCTCTGAAGATACCGCTCCACCTCGTCGGCACCAAACCTGCGGATGCCGTCCCCCAGGGTGCAGGGGCGATCCAGGACGGAGAACGCGGCATGGCGACAGGTTTCCAGCTGGTCGCGGACCTGCGCCGGGGTAACGCCCCACCTCTCCATTTGCTTCAAATCCGCTTTGCTGAATCTCAATTCCCCCATCGGACGACAATGGCTTTCTCGGCAAAGGGGCCCCTGGAAAAACTCTCCCCAAAAGCTAGTGGGCGGACACCTGGATGTCGGCCCCAGACCTCAACTTCGACACGTACCGGCTCACCTCTTGATTGGTCTTCTCCTGTTTCAAATGCTGGCCGATTTTTTCCTTGCTTTCTTCCAGGGGCACCACAGAGGACGGTTTCTTGTCGGTCACCTGAATCAGGTGGAAACCGAACTGGGTTTCCACCACCCCACTCACCTCCCCCTTCTTGAGAGCAAAGGCGGCTGCATCGAAGGGACCCACCATCTGGCCCCGTTGGAAAAAGTCCAAATCCCCGCCGCGGGCTCCGCTGGGGCAATCGGAGGTTTCCTTGGCCACCGAGGCAAAATCCTCCCCCTTTTTGATTCGAGTGGAAATTTGCTCTATCTTCTGCCGCGCCTTGGCCTTGTCCGCATCAGTGGCCGTCGGTTCGACCTTCACCAGGATATGCCTGGCCCGCACCATCTCGGGCGCCTTGAAGAATTCGGGGTTGGCGTCATAAAAAGCCTTGATCTCCGAATCAGGCACGGTGATTTTACTGGAAACCTGCTGGTCCACCAACCGTTCGATGGAGATTTCACGCTCGAATTGAGTTCGCAGGTCCTGTTCATTCAGATTCAGCTTCTTCAATGCGGCCTGGTATTCTTGCTCGCTGGGGAACCTGGCCTGGAGCGCCTTCATCTGTTCGTCGATCTCGGACTGGTCCGTCTTGATCCCCTGTTTTCGGCTATCCTGATAAAGCAGCTCCTGATCGATGAGACTATCGAGCACTCTGGTCCTAACCTCGGACATCTGCCCTGCACTCGCAGGGTGTCCCATGGCCGCCATCTGGTTCTCCACTCTCTTGAGAGCCGCATCAAGCTCATCCTGGCTGATGACGGCACCATTCACCCTGGCCGCTTCCTTGTTGGTCCTGCCTTTTTCCTGGGCCACCCCATCTCCTCCCGATACCAGCATCATCGCCAATGCCGCTCCAATAAACCATCCATAAATACAACTGCCTTTTCCCTGTAACATACGTCCGGTCTCCTCTGTAGAAAAAGAAACAGCCCACAACGGCGTGACAAGCCTTCGTGGGCCAAGGTGCACGCCATCAGCGTCCTTCTATATTCGATATGAATGGGGGTCTTTCCATCCTGTCGCGATTTATACCGACATGTCCTTGAAAAGTCAAATAAAGTAAGATGCTTGGGGGGACGAGGTACGTACCCTCCCCGATGGTAAAAACGGGTACCGTTCCTCGATCCGCCGTCTATCCCACCAGGAAAGGGCGATCTGCCGCCCATGTCCACAGGAGGAAGTGCATATCCTGCAGAGGGGGGGTACAGGTTCAAGGTCCAGGACCAGACCCATCACCCCCTTTCCTCACAGACGGTTGCTCTTCGCTTCAGCCGCCCCGCGGTTTCCCGGTTACTTTATCCTGGGGACCTCCGGTCTGGATGGTTTCTTTTTGGGTTGGGAAGCCCCTCCTGCCGCCCAATCCTGGTAGGTAATGAGCAGAGGACAGGCCACGAACACCGAGGAATAAGTTCCTGTGACGATGCCGATGATCATGGCGAAGGCGAAATCATGGATGACCGTGCCTCCGAAGAGAAACAGGAACACGAGGGCCAGCAGGGTGGTTCCTCCCGTGAGCAGCGTCCGGCTCAAGGTCTGGTTGATACTGTCGTTGATCAATTTTTTAAATTCTTCCTTACGGACCTTTCGAATGTTTTCCCGGACGCGATCGAACACCACGATGGTGTCGTTGAGGGAGTACCCCGCAATGGTCAGAAGGGCTGCAAGGACCTCGAGGGTGAATTCCTTGTTGGTGACGGCAAAGGCCCCCACGGTGACGACCACATCATGAACCAGGGCCAGGACGGCGGCAAGGGCGTAGGGGAGCTTTAGGAACCAGCAGAACCCCATGGTGACCAGCAAGGCACCCACAATGAGGTATCCCACGGGCACTCCCATGGCCTCCAGCAGGTAGACGCCCACGATGAGAACGCCGACCATGATTCCGCTGGTGCCCCATTTGAGCTCGAACCGTCCGGAGACATAGATGGCTATGAACAGCAGGGCATAGTAAATGGCAAACAGAGCCTTTTGCCGGAGATCATGCCCCACCTTGGGTCCTACCATTTCCACCCGACGAACGGTCGCTTGCCCTTCCCCGTACGCTTTGCAAAGGCTTTCCTCCACTTTGCGGGAGATGTCCGACAAATCCGAGGTCGTCACATCGGTTCGAATGAGATATTCATGATCGGAGGCTGCCCCTACCTGCTGGATGGCGCTTTGGGAGAATCCCAGGTCTGCCAGGGCGTTGCGGATTTCGTCCGGGTTGGTCGGACGCTGGAATTGAATCTGCACCTGCGTTCCTCCCGCGAAATCCACCCCCAGATTCAAACCCCCACGCCAAACCATGGCAGCCAGGCTGAGGAGAATGAGGGCACCCGAAACCAGGAACGCCTTGTAGCGCATTCCCACGAAGTTAATGTCGATATCCGGCCTGATCCATTGCATGATGGCGACTCATCTTCCTTTTCAACCGTTAGATGCTCACAGTGCGAACCCGCCGTTCCAGCAGGAGGTAATCGAAAATGATCCTGGTCACGAAAATGGCGGTAAACATGCTCGCAATGATGCCGATGGTCAGCGTCACCGCAAAGCCCCTCACGGGTCCCGTACCGAACTGGAAAAGAACGACGGCCGCGATGAGCGTCGTAATGTTGGAGTCGAAAATGGTGAGGGTGGCCCTCGAATAGCCGGCATCGATCGCCGCCCGCAAGGTCTTCCCGAGCCTTAACTCCTCGCGGATTCGCTCGAAGATGAGGACATTGGCGTCTACCGCCATACCCACCGACAGGATGATCCCCGCGATGCCGGGAAGGGTGAGCGTGGCTCCGAAGGCCGCCAGGCACGCCAGAATCAAGGGGATATTCAGAATCAGCGCCAGGTCCGCAATGAGACCCGAGGCGCGGTAGTAGACCACCATGAACACAACGGTCACGATGCCGCCCAGTAAAGATGCGATCAGGCCCTTGCGAATGGAATCCTTCCCCAGGGATGGTCCCACCGTGCGCTGCTCGAGGATTTTCACCGGGGCGGGCAGCGCCCCCGCCCGCAAAACAATGGCCAGGTCCCTGGCCTCTTCCATAGTGAAGGATCCCGTGATGCTGGCCTTCCCACCGCTGATCTTGTCCTGGATCACCGGCGCGGAATAGACGGTCCCGTCCAGCACGATCGCCAGGCGTTTCTTGATGTTTTCCCCCGTGACCCGCTCGAAGATCCTGGCTCCCTCCGAATCGAACTCCAGGCTCACGTAAGGTGTACTGTACTGGCTGTCCAGCCGGACCTCGGCCGTGGTGAGAGCTTCTCCCGTCAAGACGGTCCGGTCTTTCAGGGCGATCTGGGTCATCTCCACTGCACCCGTCTTGCTGTCCGCGTGCTTCATGGGGTAGAGTTTGACCCCCGGGGGGATTCTCCCTTCCCTGATGTCCTGGGGCGACACTTCTTCCGCCACCAGCTTGAACTCGAGAAGAGCCGTCTTACCGATCAGAGCGACGGCACGTTGCGGGTCCTTCACTCCGGGCAGCTGGACGAGAATGCGATTCTCTCCCTGGGGTCGAATGTCCGGCTCGGTGACCCCGAACTGGTCCACTCGGTTTCGGATGGTTTCCAGGGCCTGGCTCGAGGACATCTTTCGAATGTGGTTCACCTGAAAATCCTGGAGGGTGAGGGCGACCTGCATGCTTCCGTCCGAGGCACTTTGCGCCCCCACGACTTTCATGACGGGATAATCCTTTTCCACCAGTTTTGTCAGAGGCGTTTGAGCTTCCGGGTTGGCCAGGTGAACCATCACATCCCACTTCCCGGCTCGTTCCACCTTCGTGAACGGGATCCGTTCCCTTCGAAGGGTGTCTTTCAATTCCTCGGCCAACCTGTCCGCGTAGTTCTCGACGGCCTTGTCCGTGTCCACCTCGAGGATGAGATGCATCCCTCCCTGGAGATCAAGTCCAAGGTGGATCTTCTCCTTGGGGAGGATCTTGCTCCACCAGGGGGGAAGGGTCGCACGGAAGGTCGGTGTCAGGTATACCACCGCTGCCAGCAGTACCACCACAACCAGGACAAAACGCCATTTCAGGTTCTTCAAATCCGGACCTCCCGTGCCTGGCGGCATTCTCAAGAAGAACTCACGGGAAAAGAGCCTCCGCCGTTCCCGGGGAGCGACGAAGGCCCTCCAAACCCGAGACCCCAAAAGTCTATTCTGTCACCTCACCCTTGGAAATGAGCCCGACGATATAGGGACGCTGTACCTTGACCCGCACCTTGTCTGCAATCTCCAGGGTGACCACCGAATCAGTCAGTCCCGTGATCTTTCCCTGGATTCCCCCCTGGGTGATCACCACGTCCCCTTTTTGCAGATTGCTCAGCATCGCGCGGTGCTCCTTCTGCTTTTTCTGCTGAGGACGAACGAGGAGAAAGTAAAAGATGACCACCATTAAAATCAATGGAGCAAAAGCTGCAAATCCTCCCGCGGCGCCTTGCGCCCCGCTGCCCTCTCCCGTTGTGCCCATGGCGTGCGCCATTTGTACCCAATCCATGCATTCCTCCCTGACAAAAGGGGGACGAATCCCCTCAGCAATTCCACGAAACCCGATCCCGAGGTTTCCTTCTTTCCATGGGTGCGCTCCTGGATGATCCGAGGGGCGGCCCTTCTTCCGATGCCGACAAACAACGGCCCGAAAACTCCCGGCCACGAGTTCTCGTATCGCCAGGAAGGTCCTCCGTCCCAGCCCGTGCTCCCCCCGAAGCGCGGCCCTCCCGAAAACGAAGTGACAATTTAAACGATATTTCAGCTCGATTGTCAACGTCCAACCTCCGAAACCGGGACGTCCGCACCTAGCGGAGTTGGACGGAAACATCGTTTTCCGGCACCCGGAGAACCTGACTGCGCCCGGAGAAGGAATTCGCCTGATAAGTTCGCTCCGCCTGAGAACCGAGGTTGCCCCCGATCCTTTTCGTAGATCCGTCGTTCAAGCCGAACGGGTGTCGGCGGAAAATCCTCGCCAAACCGAGTTTGTATGGCGGCTGCATCCTCAAACCGAAGTCTGAGGCCGAAGTGGGATGATCGGGACAAAGATCGCCTCCTCGGCCGGCCTCAGCTCTCATGATTTTGTGCGTTTTCCCTGCTCGGCAACAAAATCGACATCCAAGGCAGATCCCTCCGGGCCCGGACAGCCTTCCCTCTTCCCTTTACCTTTCCTGCTCATTCCGTTATTTGATACTGGAAGGTCATCGCTCTTCCTGCCCTCCGACCGGGTCGTACCTTCGAACCAGCGGGGAAATGGGCCGAAGGGGGACATCCCGCACTCCCGGACCGGGGAAGGATCGATCAGGGGCCGAAGAGCCTTTACACCATCCGGGCATCCCTCCCGGAAGCGGCCGGGATGCTCGGAATCCGACCGGGGCGAATCATCCAATGAACACCCATGTGGACTTCAGAAGGCTGAAACAGGAAATCCGGCGGAACTGCGAGATCTCCGATGCCGGTCATGCGGGTCTCTTCTCCATCTGCGGACTTCTCCTCCGCCTGCGGGACCTCTACAAGTGGGAACATTCCATCCCTCCATGGGAAGAACCGGAACCTGCCGATCTCATGGAATGGATCGAGGCCACGGAAACTCGCTGGGAGGAAGTCCTACATCACCCCTGGGTCCTTCTCACCCTGGGCGACGAAACCTTTCACCCGTTCGAAACCGCTTCCGTCAACATCAGGCTGGGCCCCCGGGGTTTGATTTACGGAGCAGGGTATGCCGTGGGAATGAAGCCCTCGTTCTTCCTGGGGGAGGTCCTCGAGACCAGGCGGCTGGGCGGCTTGAAAATCCATGTCGTGGGAAAGGAATGGGTCCGGGACCTGTACGCGGCCCCCGCCATGAGGCAGGGGGAACAGATTTTCGCCCGCCGGACCCCCATGCTCTTCTTCCTGTGGGACCAGCTCCTGGAGATGCGCCCCTCCGCCCGGGAGCCGCTCTCCTACGCCTTTTCCCGTTATGGTCTGGATTCGGAATCCATTCGCCGTCGTCCTCGTGAATGGGGACCGAAACTGGAATCGGTGGCGGCATCCGAGTTGGAGACCTGGATTTATCACGAAGTGGGGGAAGCCACGGATACGACCTTTACGAACCTTCAATGGCAAGAGATCGTTTCCACCTATTCCAACAGCCCCGTCGAAATCTTCACTCGGGTCATCAAGGACCTTCTTGCAGACACACACCCTCAGGGATTGCTGAGCCACATCATCCAACATGAAATTCACTCTTCCCTGGGCTTCTACCTTTCCTTCATGCGTCCTTTTACTCGAGTGCTCTTCCCGGAAATCGTTCCCGCCTTTCGTGACTTCATATCGAGCGGTGACTGGTCGGGGATCGAGCGGGCGAGGGAGGCCGCCTACGACAAGGCAAGGCGGAACGGACTCGAACTAATCCGCCTCCATGAGTCCGGGAAAGACCAGGACAGCCGACGGAACCAGGAGAGGATTGTTTCCCGCCTGATCGAACCCCTGGGAGTTCTCGGGACCCTGACCTCACTGAATGACTCCACCTAGAAGCGAAGCCGGATTCGCGGTTGCCATGAAACCATGGGTTGCAGCCCTCCTCATCTGCCCCTCCTGTCTACCCCGGGAGATCGATCTCCTCCTCGGCGAGGAGGAGATCTGCGGGGACGAAATCGTGCACGGTTGGCTGGAATGCCCCGCCTGCGGCATTGTGTACCCCATCTCCCAAGGCATTGCGAACCTGCTCCCGGTTTCCTTCGGCGCCCTGTCCGACGCGGCAACGAAGTACGAACACCCGCCCGTGGTCTCATCCTACCTGTGGAGCCACTATGCGGATCTTTTCGCCGATCCCGACGTACTGACAAGCTATGAAGACTGGAGCACTCTCTTCGACCCCTCCCAGGGATTGTCCCTGGACGTGGGATGTGCCGCCGGTCGGTTCACCTTCGAGCTGTGCCGCAAAACCCAGGGCGCCGTCGGCATCGACTCCTCGCGAAACCTGGTCCGGGCGGCCCGGGAGCTCATGAAGCGCAGAAAGCTGGTTTTCCCCCTTTTTCTCGAGGGAAAGATCCGTCGTCCTCAAGCCATCCACATTCCTCCTTCCTGGGACTGCACCGCCGTGGATTTCCTCCAGGCCGACGCGTGCAATCTTCCTTTCAGGGCCGGCACCTTTCGTTGTGTCGCCTCATTGAACCTCGTGGACAAGGTCCCCCATCCCCTGAAGCATCTGCAGGAAATCAACCGGGTCGCCGGAAAGGAGGATGCCCAGCTCCTGATCTCGGACCCCTTTTCCTGGTCCCTGGAAGCAGCCGGCGAAGACCGGTGGCTGGGTGGAAAAACCCATGGCAAGTATTCCGGAAGGGGATGGGAGAACATCGCGGGAATCCTCGATGGCACCGGGAAGGAGCTAAATCCTGCCTGGCATGTGGTTGCCAAGGGAAGCCTCTGGTGGAAGATCCGCCATCACGAAAATCACTTTGAACTGATTCGCAGCTGCTTTATCAAGGCCGGGCGTTGAGACGATTTCCTTTGAACCGGATGAAACGCGGGAACGAGAGAATGGGGGGTGTTGGTCATGGTCGATATAGTCCGAGTAAGAGAGCTAATTCTGGAGGCGGGGAAGGCAATCCTGGAAGTCTACAGGACGCCCGATTTTCAGGTCACGAGCAAGGAAGACCGTTCTCCCCTCACCCTGGCGGACAGCCGCTCCCATGAAATCCTCAGCCGTGGACTCCGCTCCCTCTACCCTCGGATCCCGTTGCTTTCGGAAGAGGGCAAAGAGATCCCTTACTCGGTCCGCCGGCAATGGCCCCTTTTCTGGCTCGTGGATCCCCTGGACGGGACAAAGGAGTTCATCAAAAGAAACGATGAATTCACCGTCAACGTCGCCCTGGTAGAGGACCGAAAGCCCGTCCTCGGGTTCATCTATCTACCCGTGTTCGAGGTCCTCTACCTGGGCGATATTCGACAGGGTTGCTGGGAGATTCGGGGGGATCAACGGCGGTCTCTGAAGGTGTCCCCCCTCCAGGGAAAGGAACCGGTCCGAGTGGTCAAAAGCCGTTCGCACCCTTCGCCCCAGGTCGAGGAGCTCCTCGGCCTTCTGCCCTCCCACCGGGCCATGGACCGGGGTAGTGCCTTGAAGTTTTGCGCTCTGGCCTCCGGAGAGGCCGATTTTTATCCGCGGTTAGGACCAACCTGGGAGTGGGATACGGGGGCAGGCCATGCCATCGTCCAGGCCGCCGGGGGTGTGATGGTGGATCCTTTCGGCAATCCCCTTCTCTACAACAAGCCGAAACTGCTCAACGGCCCCTTCCTGGCCGCAGGCAGCCTCGAATGGCTTCAGAACACGGGACTCCTGGAAAAGGCCTCGAACCTGATGAAAAAAAAGCTCAGTTGAAAAGATCTCTCGTATCGCCCCCTGTCCCGACGGTCTCGACCAGGAGGCGGGTACGAATGGGACGCCGCCGTTCCAAGGGAAGCTGAAGGAAAAAGGTGGTACCGTCTCCCACCTTCGATTTCACTCCCACGCTTCCATTGTGAATCTCGATGATTCGCTTTACCAGGGCGAGGTCAATTCCCACCCCGTCCGCCTTGGTACTGAAAAATGGGTTGAAAATGTACGGCAGGTGCTCCGGGGAAATCCCGGTACCGTTGTCCGTGAACCGAACCGTGAAGATCGTGCCGTCTGCTTCCCCCTCCACCAGGACCCGCCCGCCGTGGGGAAGGGCCGCCAAAGAATTGTCCAGGAGGATGGAAAATACCCTTTCCAGGAGAT
>JAGPLX010000019.1 GCA_018053185.1 Syntrophobacteraceae bacterium | reverse complement strand
CAACGGTTTCTATACAACAATGGCGCGATCATCGTCGCACCCAAGGGGCAGCCCGTGGTGGCCGTCCATGACGGAGTGATCGTCTTTGCCGACTGGGTCAAGGAATACGGCCGGGTCATGATCGTGGATCATGGGGATCACTTCTTCACCCTGGTTGCTCACCTGGACCGGGCATTCAAAGGGGTGGGAGAACCCGTTCAAGCCGGCGAAACCATTGCCCTGGTGGGAGATTCGGGTTCCGCCGACGGAACCAAGCTTTACTTTGAAATACGACAAGGAGGCAGGGCACTCGATCCCAGAGATTGGCTGTCTGTCTTTACTACGATGAGAGAGTGAGGAATTCCCATGTCTCAAAAAACGAAAAGACTTCTCCTGTTGTTTCTAGGGCCTGCAGTTCTGCTCTGCTTCTGGTCGACGCTCAAGGCCAAGCCTACCTCCGATAGCCCGGATATCTATCAATACCTGAGGACTTTCAGCGATGTCTTGAACATCGTGCAGGACAATTATGTGGAGAAGGTCGACTCGAAGAAACTCATCCATGGCGCCATCAACGGGATGCTTCGGGAGCTGGACCCTCACTCTTCCTTTATGAAACCCGAAGACTACAAGGAACTCCAGATCGAGACCAAGGGGAAATTCGGAGGCCTGGGGATCGAGATTACCATACGGGATGGGGTGCTTACGGTCGTTTCCCCTCTTGAAGACACTCCGGCCGATAAGGCAGGCATTTTGGCCAACGACCAAATCATCAAGATCGATGATCAGCTGACTCAGGACATGACCCTGATGGAAGCCGTGCAGAAAATGAGGGGACCCAAGGGAACCAAGGTCAAACTGACAATCATCCGCAAGGGGGAGCGCAAGCCCCTGGAATTCGACCTGGTTCGGGATATGATCTCCATTCGCAGTGTTCGGTCCCGGACCCTGGAGACGGGATACGGTTACATTCGGATCTCGAGCTTTCAGAGCGGCACGGCCAACGATCTCCGCAAGGCCCTGGAACAGCTGGAAACCACCAACCATCCCCTCATGGGCCTCATCCTGGATCTGAGAAACGATCCCGGGGGGTTGCTCGATCAGGCGGTGGAAGTCAGCGATGAGTTCCTGGACGAAGGGCTCATCGTGTACACGGGGGGACGGCTGGAAAGCCAGCAGATGCGTTTTGAAGCCCGCAAGAATGGAAAGCCGCACAACTATCCCATCGTGGTCCTGGTGAATTCAGGGAGTGCCAGTGCCTCCGAGATCGTGGCCGGGGCTCTCCAGGATCACAAAAGAGCCATTATCCTGGGTGAACGCACTTTCGGAAAGGGGTCCGTGCAGACGGTGATTCCGCTCAACGACGGGTCGGCCATTCGGCTCACCACTTCCCTGTACTACACGCCTTCGGGCCGTTCCATTCAGGCGAAGGGAATCGAGCCCGACATCCTGGTCAAACGTGAGACGCCTGCCAGGGAAGAGGAGGAGATTTTGGATGACCCCCGCCGGGTGCGCGAGAAGGATCTGCCGCGTCATATGGAAGGGCAAAAGTCCGACGTAAAGGACCCGAAGGCCGCCGAGGCCCAGGCGGAGGTGCAGAAACTTCTGGAGCAGGACAACCAACTGCGCAGAGGGCTGGATTTGCTGAAAGGTTACAAAATCATGGCCCAGATGCAGTTCAAGTAATTTCCCCATGATTTTATCCGAGTGGCGTTGCTGACTGTGCCGGCACGAGGGAAGAAGACCAGGACTGGCAGGGGAGGGGGGCAGGGTCGTCCCGCGGGGCGCGGCAATCCACCTGGGCGAACCAAGAAAGGGCGGGGATCCGTACCTGCTTCCAGGGGTTCTTCGAAAAAGCCTTCCAGTCTTCTCCCGCTGGTCACGGTGTGGCTGATTGTCCTGGTGACCCTGGCGGGATTCATCTACTGGGCCAGGGAAAATCGCCAAGTGCGTGCACTCCTTTCCGAGAAGGTGGACATCCCTCCCCAAAAGACCGCCGCACCCCCTCCACAGCCTCCACCGAGGTCTCCCGCTCCTGAAAAGGCCGAATTCCCTGAGAAACCCTCCCAGCTTCCTCAGACGCTGGCATCCAGGCGGGAGGAAGCCCCGTCACCTCCGAAAGAGACAGCTTTGCCTCCTCCCATGGCGCGGGTGGCCATCGTCATCGACGACTTGGGGCAAGACCTTGAAATTGCTAAAAAGTTTTTACAGGTGCCCCTGCTCCTCACCTTTTCCGTCCTCCCCTTCCAACAACACAGCCGAGAAATTGCGGACCTTGCCCATGAGCATGGGCGCGAAGTCCTGGTTCACCTTCCCATGGAACCGAAGGACTACCCGAAAACTCATCCCGGACAAGGGGCTCTGCTGGTGTCCATGTCAAGATCGGCCATACAAAAGGCTCTTCGGGAGGCCCTGGATTCGATTCCTCACGCCTCGGGCGTCAACAACCACATGGGGTCGAGATTCACCGAAAGCCCCGAGCTCATGGGAATCATCTTGACCGATTTGCGACAGCGGGACCTTTATTTCCTGGACAGTTACACCAGTGGTCGAAGCGTGTGTACCACCCTTGCGTCCCAACTCGATTTGCCCTCCCTGCGACGTCATGTTTTTTTGGATCATCAGGATTCGAAAATCCTTGTGGAGAGGCAAATCGAGCTTCTTATCCGCAAAGCTCGGGTGGAAGGAGCTACGGTGGCCATCGGCCACCCCCGGAAGACCACCCTCGATGTCCTCCACGCCAGGGTGGAACACTTTCGCAAAGAGGAAGTTCAGGTAGTACCGGCTCGAGAACTTCTGCCCTGACTGGCAGGCAGTTCTTAATCTCCCCAAGAGGAAAAGTTCCAGAGATAAACCTTTTTCATTCGGAAATGCATAGGCCGATGCCGCAGCCGTGTCGATGGAAGGAGTCACCCATCCCAGAGGGGCTGTAATGCGCTGCCGTGGAAGGCTGTGAAAGGCGCTTTTCACCTTGACGTTTCTCAAGGGAAGCGCTATGCAAGTCCAACACAAAATCCGGGACTCGAAGCTCCGGGGATATACAAGCGGCCGCTGAGGAGCAGGGAGAGATTGGGTGGGGAGAGGAAGGCCGGGAGATGAGGTTTTTTTTGAGAAGAAGTTCAGCGTTTCTAATATGGCTTGTCTTGACCTCGGCAACCTTTGCGGCCGGGCCGCCGGCCAATGATCCTGCACCGTACGATAAAGCCGCGGCGAAACCCCAGGGGGGCCCGGTTCTCTTGATACCCGAGCCCGTCTTTGATTTCGGGGAAATTTTGGAAGGTGGAGAGGTCCAACACGACTTCCCCGTGAGGAATTCCGGTTCCGAAGTACTCCGCATCGATCAGGTTCGTCCGGGTTGAGGTTGTGCCGTGGCCCATTTCGATCGGGCCATCCCTCCTGGGGCGGAGGGGAAGGTAACACTGAAGGTCAATCTTAAGGGATATCAGGGTAACGTCAAGAAAACGGCGACGGTTTTCAGCAACGATCCCCAGAACCCTCGATCGGTACTGACCGTACAAGGTTTCGTCCGTTCCCTGATCGAGCTTCGTCCGGGCAGTGCTGTTGCCTTCCGGGGTGTCGCCGATCAATTGCCCGAAAAGGTGGTGGAATTGTTGAGCACTTCCGAGACATTCGGTATCCGGGCCATCGAGACCGACCTTCAGGAAAAAATCGAATACAGCCTGGAAACCGTGGAAGAAGGCAAACACTATCGGCTGAAGGTTCGGAATCGCCTGAAACAGGGAACTTACAGCGGTTTCCTCAAAGTTCTGACGGACCACCCCCAAAAATCGGAGGTCCTCATCCGCGTGAACGGTTCCGTGGAAAGCGAGATTGGCGTCCGTCCTTCCAGCGTTCTCATCGGAAGGCTCGTGCCCCACCAGCCACCGCGCTCGGCAAAGGTCATGGTCGTCAGCAATAAGGACCGGCCTTTTCAGATCACCAAACTTTCCTACGACGAGAATCTCATTCGGGTGAACCAACAGCCCCTGTCCAAAGATTCGGGATTCATTCTGGAGATCGTGCCGTTAATCGAGAACATCGCTTCGGGAAGCAGGCTGCAGCTGGTTTTGGGCATCCAGACGGATGCGGAACCGCAGGAAGAACACCAAGTTTACATCCAGTTGCTGAACATTGCAGACCCACCCGCGGCAACCCCGTCCCCTCCGGCGGACGGCGTCGATAAAGGAGGCAAGCCCGTACAGAAGAAGGCGGACAGTTCATCCCAGCCCTCCAAGCATCTGAAACCTTCAAACCCCTAGTAACGGGTCGGCAAAATTCAGCATCCACTTTTCGTGGGCACAGCCCTTTATGCTGCCTGAGGAGGCCGGGTCCGCAATTCTGCCAAGCTGTGCCGGCCGTCTTCCTAAAGCCAAACATTAAATTTTTGAGTCAAATTTGATGCTCTCGTAAAAAGTTGTCACCCCGGAGAAAGTCGGTGTCCAGCGATGTTGTAACCAGCTGATATTCCTGGATGCCGGCTTCGGTTCAAAGCCAAGCTGCGCCGTTTTTTTGCCCCATGGGGTTTTGCCGGATGGATGAAGGGTCCCGGGGGGGGTGCGAAGCTTACACCCGCTGGCACTCCTTGCAACTCCTGGAACAGAGGACACGCCGAAAGCTGTGAAGGTAAGGTGAGGCAGGGTTTCTCAGGGGAGTTTCTCGACGGGAAGATTGGCCTCCTTCCACAGGGTCCAGCCGTTCACCAGTACCCGCACAAACGGGTATCCCTTTCCGAGAAGGGCGAAAGCCAAGTCTTTGCTCAGGGTACAGGTATCTCCATCACAATAGATGATGAGAATGCTGTCGAGAGGCACATTTTCCATTGTTTCCTGAAAGCGGTTTTCAAAATCTTGCCATGGAAGGTTCCTTGCACCGGCGATGTGCCCCGCACGGAAAGCTTCCTCCGATCGAGCGTCGATGAAAACCGCACCGTTCACCCAAAACAACGCGGCAGCTTCCTCCAAGGAAATGACTATCCCCTCGGACAAGCTTGAACGGACCGCTTGATCCTGGGACAACCGGTCATCGATCCAGGGAAGTCGCTGGCGGCGCACCTCGTTTCCGAGCAAACCGAGAACGCTGGCAAGGGCAAGAATGATCACGCCCTGCCAGGCTGCCTTCCGCAGGATGCTCTCATTTCTCCTTGCATTGCAGGGCATGCCTGAGCACAGCTCCGTCGGCCGGCTGGATGAGGAATGGATTTCTTTTTCCGTGAGAGCGGCTTTTCCCATAGGGACCGTCTCAACCATGGTGACCGGGCTGATAAAGGCAGAGGGGCTCCTCGGCCAAGTAGTTGCCCGTGTGCTCGTAGGCCCTAGCGCGGCACCCTCCACAGATCCGGCCATATTCGCAACGGCCGCACTTTCCCTCGTACTTGCTGAAATCCCTCAAGTCCTGGAAGATGAGAGAGTTCCGCCAGATGTCCGAAAAGGTGTTTTCTCGAACATTTCCGCAGTCCAGTTCGAGATAGCCGCAGGGTTGAACCTGTCCCACATGGGAGACAAAAGAGAAGGCGGTGCCTCCCAGGCAGCCTCGGGTTACGGCGTCCATGCCGAAGGTTCGAGGGTTTACCTCACGTCCCTCGGCCTTGGCTCTCTGGCGGAGGATTCGATAGTAATGGGGGGCGCAGGTGGCCTTGAGGTGGAGGGGTACGCGATCTCTCTGGTCGTAGAACCAATGAAGGGTTTTTTCATAATCCACAGCGTCGATACCTTGCTCTGCAAGGTCCTTCCCTCGTCCCAGGGGGACCAGCAGGAAAATGTGGTGGGCCACTGCCCCCAGGGAGACCGCCAGTTCCTGAATGGCGGGTAGTTCATGGTGATTCTGTTTTGTGATGGTCGTGTTGATCTGAAAGTCGAGGTCCGCCTCCCTGGCGCTTCGGATTCCCCGCAAAGCCCCCTCGAAGGCGCCCCTGACCTGACGGAAAGCGTCGTGGGACGCGGACGTGGCGCCGTCCAGGCTCACACTGATCCGCTGAATGCCCACATCTTTGAGCCACCGGGCCTTGTCCGGTGTGAGCAGAGTCCCATTGACGGCCATGGTCATGCGGAAACCCTTCCGGGCTCCATAAGCGGCGATTTCGAAAATGTCTGGCCGAAGAAGCGGCTCCCCTCCCGTAAGGATGATAATGGGGTCCGCGAAGGTGGCGATATTGTCCAACAGGTCGAGACACTCCCGGGTGCTCAGCTCGTTCTCGTACGGACGGTCCTGGGCTGCGGCTCGACAGTGCACGCACGCCAGATTGCAGGTTCGTGTGACCTCCCATGCCACCAGGCGAAGGGGCGGGGTTCGGCCGGGGGCGTGCTCCGAGGAGGGGGGTCGGTTCGCCCCAGGTTCTCGCTCCGTAGAATGATTCATGAAACCCCTGTTCTTTTCCGGGACTCAGGCGAGGAGCCTCGCAGCATCCTTGGCAAAGTAGGTGATGATGCAGTCCGCCCCGGCCCGCCGAATGGCCACCAGGGTCTCCATCATGACGCGGGTCTCGTCCAGCCAGCCGTTGGCTGCGGCGGCTTTGACCATCGAGTATTCCCCGCTGACGTTGTATGCGGCAAGGGGCCATCCAAATTCATCTTTGACCCTCCGGATGACATCCAGGTACGCCAGGGCCGGTTTGACCATCACCATATCCGCCCCTTCGTCGATATCCAGGGCCACCTCCCGAAGAGCTTCCTCTGCATTGAAGAAATCCATCTGATAGGCTCTGCGATCCCCGAATTGGGGAGCCGAATCGGCGGCGTCTCGGAAGGGCCCGTAGAAAGCCGAGCAGTATTTGGCGGAGTAGGCCAGGATTCCCACCTGGGAAAAACCGCTTTCGTCGAGACAGGCGCGGATGGCGCCCACACGACCGTCCATCATGTCCGAAGGCGCCACCAGATCGGCGCCGGCTCTGGCATGAGAGAGGGCCACCTGGCTCAAAACGTCCAGGGTGGCATCATTGTCCACTTCGCGGTCTCGCAAGATTCCGCAGTGTCCGTGACTGGTGTACTCACAGAGACAGACGTCCGTTACAATCAGCACATCCGGAAACTTCCCTTTGACGGCGGCAACGGCTTCCTGGACAATCCCTTTTTGGGAATATGCCTCACTCCCTCGCTCGTCCTTGGATTCCGGCAGACCGAAAAGAAGAATTGCGGGGATCCCGAGTTCGACGATCTCCTGGACTTCCCGCAAAAGCTCATCGATGGAGAGCTGGAAGATTCCCGGCATGGATCGAACGGGATTGCGGATTCCCTTGCCCGGCACCACGAACAATGGGTAGATCAATTGATCCACCGACAGGGTTGTCTCACGAATCAGTCGGCGCAAACTCTCTGTACGCCGAAATCGTCTGGGCCGATAGATCGGAAAATTCATGCATTCCCCTCTGTCCTCAGGAAATCTCTTGATCCGTCAGGTAACAGGCAGGGTCCGGCGACCACAGGTCCCCCGAGGCTGCTTCCGCACGGACCCTGAAATTGCCTCCGCACACGTCCAGCCAGCGGCATCGAGCGCATCTGCCCTTGACATGCTCCTTCTTGGCTTTCAACTGTTTCATCAGCGGATTCGACAGGTCCGTCCAAATTCGGCTGAATGGGCGTTCCCGAACGTTTCCGAACGAATAATGCCGCCAGAACTGGTCGGCGTGGACCTCCCCGTCCCAACTGATGCAGCCGATTCCCCTGCCGGAATTATTGCCTTCGTTCATCTTGAGTAGTTCCAGGACCGATGCGGCCCGCGGGGAACCCTCCCGCAGGAGTCTCAGGTACACATAGGGCCCATCGGCGTGGTTATCCACCGTGAGGACTTCTTTGGCTTTTCCCCGGAGATGGAGATCCCGGGTCCGATCCATGATCAGGTCCACGGCGGCTCGAGTCTCGGTGTGACTGAGATCCTCTTCCATGAGTTTGCTGCCGCGCCCTGCGTACACCAGGTGATAGAAGCAAACCCGTGGAATGTCCTGCTCCTCGAGGAGGTCGAAAATGGAAGGGATTTCCGCCCCATTGAGGCGGTTCATGGTGAAACGGAGCCCCACTTTGATCCCCTCCTGCCTGCAGGCCTGGATTCCTCTAAGAGCTCGTTGAAAGGCTCCCTTTACGCCCCGGAACCGATCATTGACCTCTTCCATTCCGTCCAGGCTGATGCCGACATAGGAGAGGCCGATGGCTTTGAGTTCCCTGGCCACATCAGGGGTGATGAGGGTCCCGTTGGTGGAGATGACGGCTCGCATTCCTTTCCGGACCGCATAGGCGGCCAGTTCGGGCAGATCGGGCCGCATCAGGGGTTCCCCGCCGGAGAACAGAATGACCGGGCAGCCGAACTCGCTCAGATCATCCAGGACGCGCTTGGCCTCGGCAGTGCTCAGCTCCCCTTCAAAGGGCAGGTCCTTGGCATGGGCATAGCAGTGGACGCACTTGAGATTGCACCGGCGGGTGACATTCCATACCACCACGGGCTTCTTGTCGGCCGAGAACTGGAGAAGATGGGAAGGGAGGCGGTCGCTCGTCCGGCCATACCGCAAGGCATCGGAAGGTTCCACGGTGCCGCAGTAAAGCTTCGAGATTCCGATCATGAAGGTTCCCCTTAGTTCTGGGATTCTTGTTGGCGGTCGGATAGGTTGAGAGGATACTGGCGATAGCTGTCTCGAATGAGGTCGTCAAGATACAAGTCCGGATGAAGAACGGCGTCTTTGGGTAGAATGAACCTCAACTGGCCGCTCCGCTCGGAAACCAGTTTGAACCCGTAATCATAGTCCCTGGAAATCCTGGTGCAAATACTGGTACTCGACGTTTCCGCGCCCAAGGCTTCCTGGATGATCTCATCGATTGCGTCATCGTCGAACGCGATCTGGAAGCCGTGGTTTTGATAAAAGTCTTCTTCAAAAATGCGGATCTGGTTGTAGAGCAGCATGACCTCTTCGAAGATGCTCTCGAGAGACCAACCGGAACGCATGTGATGGTCCAGGACAAGCTCCAATCGAGGTTGGGTGAAGATATGAGGGTAGTTCTCCAGGTAATGCCGGTGTCTGTCGCCGAGCTGCTTTCGGACCCTGCTTTTCTCCTCCTCGAGAATGGCCCGGTACGCGTGCTTGCGGTCAAGATCCTCCGGATTGCCCAGGATATATCGAAGCTCTTCCTCCGGATGGAGCACCAGGTCCCTGGTGACCACCAAGGTCCTGATTGCAGAGGACGGCAGTCTTTTCTCGAACGGAAGAAGAACCCTTTCGATCACACTGACCAGGCCGCGCGCACCCGTTTTCTCCTCATGGGCCATTTGAGCCAGGAGGTGAAGAGCCTCGTCTTCAAACCGGATATCAATTCCGTAACTGCGAAAATCCTCTTTTTTGCCAAGCAGGATCGGATTGTTGGGGTTTTTCAGGACCTCATGGAGGTCCTCCACTTCGAGCGGTTCGAGAACGGCAACGACCGGCAATCGCCCCACAAACTCACTTTCGAAACCGTAACTGATCAGATCTTCGGCCCTCACATGATTCACAAACCTGAAATCGTCCCCCTTGCTCGGGATTTCAGCCCCGAACCCGATGCCCTGCTTTTGCAGCCTCTTTTTCACAATGGGAGCCAGTTCGTTGAAGGCCCCGCTCATAATGAAAAGGATGTTTCTGGTATTGATGGTGCGCTTTTCCCTTTTCCCCGTCTTGCGATAGTGCTCGATGGCCTGCAGCTGGGAAATGGGATCGTGGGTGACCTTGAGATCCACCTCGGTTTCTTCCATGGGCTTGAGAAGGGCCCGCTGCACCCCGGTTCGGGAAACATCCGGCCCGATGAAGCTCTGGGAAGAAGCGATCTTGTCGATTTCGTCCACGTAGATGATGCCGTGCTGAGCCAGTTCGATATCCTCTCCGGCCTCTACGAGAAGCTCTCGCACCAGATCTTCCACATCTCCGCCCACGTACCCGGTTTCGCTGAATTTCGTTGCGTCACCCTTGACAAAGGGAACCCCGAGCTTGCGTGCGATGAGTTTCACCAGATAGGTTTTGCCAACTCCCGTGGGTCCAATGAGGAGGATATTGTTCTTGATCTTTCCAACCATGGGACTTGCGCCGGCTCGCCGTCGCTTCTTCTCGAGCTTGATTCGGTGGTAATGAGTGCAGATCTTGGTTGCCAGGACCGCCTTGGCATCGTCCTGCTTGATGACGTATTGATTCAGATAACCGGCCAGTTCCTCGGGCTTCATATCGAACTTGATCCTGTCCACTCCCGAGGGTTCCACAGGGGTCTCTCTGGATTCTTTGGTCTGAGACATCATCATGGGGGATATCACCTTGATGCGGTATCCGTATTTTTTGGATAGATAGTCGCTTAGTTCCTTTTCCAACTCTTCCTGGTTGGGAATTTTGAAATCATCTGCCATGGAAGCATCCTCGGAAGCATGGTCTCCTCAGTCGAAGTCCAAGAAAGCATGGCTAACTATAAACCGTGCACGGGGTGATTTCAACGGAGGCTTGCCGGGTAGTGAAAGCGGGACGGCAAGAAGCTAAAAAAAGCCGGCCGCTCCAAAATCGAATTCTCACATGGTCCGGCATCCTCCCCCGGTGAATCTCCCCGTAATTCTTTCATTGTACCAGGTGATTCCACAAAAGCCCCAGCAGACCCACCCCGATCAGGGTCGACTCGATGGCGGAGACAAAAGCCGGGTCCTCCTTGAGGCGATTTTGAAAACACATCCTCAGCTGGTGCCAGTAAAGGGCGACGGCCGGAATCATCACGTAGGCAAAAGAGGTGCTCAATCCGATCCATGGGCCGACGACCAGCGACAGGGCCAGGACAATCAGGGTTCCCACCAGGAAATGGCCTGTCTTGGTTTCCCCGAAGAGCACGACGATGGTCTCTCTTCCCACCAACCGATCCCCCTGGACGGCGAGTAGATCGAGCATGGCTGTGCGGACCAGGACTACCAGGAATGCGATCCAGAAGGCATAAATCGCCCGGTCCAGTCCCGGCAGCGGATGGGCAAGGTAAGGAAGGATAACGGTGACGGTTGCCCAGGCGATGGGCACGGAGAAGGTTTTGGAGGTGGGGATGTCTTTGAGCTTGAAGGCGTAAAGGCTTTGCCAGGACGAAGGGAGGATCAGTGGGACCGCGTAGAAGATCCCCAGAAGGATCAGAACGCACATCACCAGAAATGGAACCCATCCCAAGTCCAGAGCGATCCAGATGGCCGCAACGATTGCCGCCACCCCTGCCCCGGTGAAAATCGGGCGCCACTTCTGATAGAATGCCGCACGATTCGGGTCGTTCAGCCGGATGGCGTTTCGATCCAGGTAAATATTGAGGGAGTGCATGGCGAAGGCATAGAAGGCTGCCATGAGACTGTTGGCAAGGGATCCGGGAAAACCCGTCAAGGCTTGCATGGCATTGGGCAGGAGGGCAGCACCGACGGCAATGTAGAGATTTCCATAGGATAAGAGTTCCATGATCCTCTTGAAGTGATATTTCCAACCGGCCTTCCGAGTGTGGATGGATTCGAGGAAATGGACTACGCTGCGAATCATCCAGTTGGGAGTGGATGCCCCCGCAGAAATTCCCACCCGTGAATAGCGCGCCATTTCCTCCTGATTCAAATCGGCTTCCGTCTCCACATGATAGGTGGGAACGGCGCTTTCCCGGGCCACTTCCACCAGTCGAACCGTATTCCCGCTATGGTAGCCGCCCACAATGACCATCGCCTCCACCTGGGAACACAGTTCCCGGACTTCCGCCTGTCTTTCGTGGGTCGATCCACAAATGGTGTTTTTAACGACCCCTTGGGGGTATCGTTTGAGAAAAGCCTCCTGGATTTCTAGAAAAGTCTCTTCATTCTGGGTCGTCTGGGCGACCAGGAGCACTCTCTCCCATTCTTTGGGAAGACTCTCCACCTGGTCCGGGTGATGGATGACGATTCCGCGCCCCTCCGTGTATCCCATCAGCCCGATCACCTCGGCGTGGTCGGGGTCTCCCACAATGACCGTATGGTAACCGCGACGGGCGTGCCTCTTGATGACGGCATGGACCTTGGCGACTCGCTTGCAAGTGGCATCCAGGAGTCGGGCGTTTACCCTGTGGAGGGCCCGGCGCTCGTGGGGAGGGATTCCATGGGCGCGGATGACCACTTTCTTTCCAGCACAGTTCTCGATCTTTTCCTCCTCGTTGATCCCCTTCTCCTCGAGCATCTTCAAAACCTGGCGGTTGTGGATGAGGGGCCCGAAGGTACAGATCTTCTCCCCGTCCTTGCGTTGCTGGATGGCGTTCAGAGTCACCTCCAGCGCGTCCTTCACTCCTTTACAAAAGCCGGCGGTCTTTGCGACTACGACTTTCATGGTCCCTCACTTTTCCTCGACTCCGGAACCTTGAATGGAAGGAACGCCCATCCTCGACAGGCGATGTCCTCCATCCAGGAAACAAACTCGGACAGCAGCGCATCCGACCCATCCAGCACGGTCAAACGTGCCCGCAGACGGCATGTATCGGGAAACCCCTTCGAATAGTACATGAGCAAGCCCCTCAACCGTCCCGAGCATCGAGGACGTTCTTCCCCAAGAGCCCTTGCGTGGTCGCGCACCGTGTGGATGAAATCCGCCCAATCGGGATGGGGATTCCTTGTGACGGGAGAGCTCCATCGGGAAGCGATGGAGGAGAATAACCAGGGGTTGCCCAAACTGCCCCGACCGATCATGACGGCGTCGCATTTGCCGTCTGCCAGCACCCGGTCCGCCTGGGACGGCCGGGTGATGTCCCCGTTTCCGATGAGCGGAATTCCCAGGGATTTCTTGACATGTTCGATGGCCGACCAGTCGGCGTCTCCCTTGAACCGCTGAGAAGCCGTTCGGCCATGGACAGTGATGGCATCCGCTCCTGCGGACTCGAGACGTTTGGCGATCTCCGCGGTCGTGGAGTAGGATTGGTGGCCGCCAAGCCGAATTTTCACGGTGATCGGGATTCGAACCGATCTCCGGGTTTCTTCCACCATGCGGGCCAGCAGGTCGGGCTTCTGGAGAAGCCCGGCGCCGGCTCCCTGTCGCAATACCTTCCGTACCGGACACCCTGCGTTGATGTCGATGGCGGAGGCACCCATGGCCTCCACCTTGGCGGCGGCTCTTCCCACCACCCGCGGATCGCCTCCGAAAATCTGTACCGAAAGAGGTGTCGAGAGAGGCAAGTCCTGTTCACACAAGCGAAACGATTCCGGACTTCCCCGGAGGATTCCCTGGGCACTCACCATTTCCGTGAAAACCAGTCCCGCTCCATGCTCCGTCATGATCCAGCGATAGGCACCGTCCGTGATTCCAGCCATGGGTGCGAGAATGAGCGGCGGGTCCACCACGAGACTCCCGATTCTTAGCGGCGAAGGCGAAAACGGCGACATCCCACTTCCACGGCGCATGAGAGAACCTTTCCAATACCATCATCATCCCCGAGGAGTCGTTATCCTAGCAAGTTCAAATGCCGATGGCAATCCACAGAAGGGCTTTCGGAGCAGGGCTCGCGAGAGGAACCCCTTTTTTCCGGCGAATCCCCCGGTACCCACCTGGGCCCTTGTACTCACAACGCTTTTGTGGTTCAGTCGTGAAGGCTGGAACCGACGCTTCCGTGTAGGGGAGGGTGGCAATGGCCACGGTCTTCCGGCTTGAGGATATGCCGATGATGGCATACTCGAATGCGGCGGTCACCGATGAGAATTCGAGGCCTCGCGGTGGATTCGAACCTGGAAAAATGATGTGGGATCCACACTGGATTTCCCCGGGACGTTCCAGATTCCCGAGGGATGAGATGAAGAGAGACCATCAGACCATCGATGTTGCCGTCCTTGGGGCAGTTCCGACGGAAATCGAGCCGTTGTTCCCTTTGCTGGAGAATGCCAGGTCCATCCATGTTGCCGGTGCGACCTTTTGGGTGGGTCATTGCTTCGGGCACCTCGTCCTTGCGGGGGCCGGCGGTATGGGAAAGGTCAACGCCGCCGTCACAACGGCGGCCCTGCTCCAGGGATTGCGTGTGCTGGAGGTCTGGAACATCGGCTCCGCCGGGGCCTACGCCGAATCTCCCCTGGCTGTCGGAGACGTCCTGGTCAGTGACACTGTTTGGTGTGGAGATGAAGGGATCCTCACGCGAAATTGTGTCCGTTCGACCCGTGAAATAGGGATTCCCATGGTGAAATTGGAAGATCGCGAGTATTACGATGCCATTCCTCTCCACACACAGCCCATCATGGAAAAAATTCGGGGATGGACACCGGCCGGGAGCTATAAACTTCATACCGACTCCCTCGATAATCGGAGAGGACTGTTCCCTGGGGATCCTGCCCTGGAAAGGCCTCCAGCCCAGGGAACCAAGGTGAACTCTTTTGTCACGTTCCGGGTTTTTTACGGGCCGAGCCTTACGGTGGGCATGGTGAGCGGCGACGCGGATACGGCTCAAGAACGCTCTCTGCGCTTTGGGGCCTACGCCGAAAACATGGAAGGAAGCGCCGTCGTTCAGGCTTGTATGCGTTTCGGTGTGCCCGTGTTGGAATGTCGGGGAATCAGCAATAGGGCGGGAGACCGCTCCAGGGATCGCTGGCGGATGGAGAAGGCTCTTTCTCATTGCCATGCGGTCGTGCGAAGATGGTTGAACCGAGGGCATTCATGAAGCGGACTTTGATTCTGGGGTTTTCCCCCTGTCCCAATGACACGTTCATTTTCCGGGCGTTGGCCGAGGGGTCGATTGACTCGCCCTCTTTTGCCTTCAAAACCCTGCTGGCGGACGTGGAAGTCCTCAATAAAAAGGCTCGGCGACAGGAACTGGATGTTACCAAGGTTTCCGCCTCCGCAGTTCTTCATCTTCTGGATGACTACTGGATGCTGCGAGCCGGCGGTGCCATGGGTCGAGGTTGCGGACCTCTCGTAGTGGCCCGCACTCCGCTTTCCATCCAGGAACTGCGACACAAAATTCTTGCGATCCCGGGGAAGTACACCACCGCCAACCTCCTGCTCCGACTTCAAGGTTCCCATGAAGGGCCCGTGATTGAGCTTCCTTTCGACCGGATCATGCCCAAAGTGGCTGCCGGGGAGGTGGATGCCGGACTGATCATCCACGAAGGTCGCTTCACCTATCCGACGCTGGGCCTGAAACTGGTGCTGGACCTGGGTGCGTGGTGGGAATCTCAACGAGGGCTTCCCCTGCCTCTCGGGGTCATCATGATCCGAAGATCCCTCGGACCGGAGGTTGCTGCAACGGTAGAAGAGACCATCCGGCAGAGTCTCGAATACACCAGGGAACATGCCCGGGAGGCCTGGCCTTACATCCGTTCTCACGCCCAGGAGATGGAGGAGTCGGTCATCCGGCGGCACATCGAGATGTTTGTGAACGAGTTCAGCCTGGACCTCGGAGAAGAAGGGGAACAGGCAATCCGTGCCCTGCTCAAGGAGGCTGCGCATCTCGAGAACATTCCCTTCCCCGACAAGCCCCTCTTTTGGGACCAGAAAAATTGAAAAGAGCGGACGCCATGGCACCTCAATTGGAGGGCCTTGAGGGTGGGGAGGCGGCTGTGCCCTTTGGGATGCCCTTTCAGCCCCGGCACAGCTCCCGGAAGGAAGTGACCGGGTAATTGTGAAAGGTTTTGGTTATGGAAGAGGCAGGACGAAGTCCGTCGAAGGAAAAAAGGATCAATGATGGACGACGGACTTCGATAGTCATCCATCCTTGGCCGGATAAACTCGATACACCACACCCTCCGCACCATGGACGCACCTCCGAGGGGGATTGCACCGCTGAGGCGGCACGGTGTGGGGAGTCGTCCCGCCGGGGGTTACCGGCTGAAAGACAAGGAAGAAGGACATGACACCCATGGGACACCGCTATTTTCTCTTTCCACATCTTTTTTTGAGGGAAAAGGACGTTCGCCGTCTCAGCATTTTGCTGTCCCGCCTGGGAATCCTCCAGGTGCTCCGGGGTCCTGTCCTGCCGTCCTGTTCCGGGGAACGCATCGATGCGTGGCCCGTGATTTCTGATTCCGAGGACCTGGAACGGATTCGGTTGTATCTCAAAGGCTATTTTGATTTTGCGGAACAACTGGGGGAGAAGGGGCTTCTTGCTTGCAGGAGTTGGATCGCCCTGGCCGGGGAAGATCCGGAAAGCCGCTTCCGTATCCAGGGTCGGGTCAGGGGGGAGGGATCCGAGGAGGAGGCTCGGAAGGAGCGGCTTCTTCTCGAAGCGGCCATTTTTCATGAAATCGCCCGCAATCTCGATGAAAAGGAACTCGAAGTGGTCTCCGGCATAGTCGAGGTGGAGAGGCTCGAAGAAGAATTCCGTCGAATCCTTGGGATCGAAACCGGGGAGGAGGCAGAGGAGACCATGGACGGGACGACACCCTCCCTGGGATCGGAGAACGCGGATTTTTCCTTCCTGGTCCTGAAGCGAGCGGGCTTTTGGTATCGCCTCCTATCCAATCACCCCCCGGAAATGCCCTGGGTGCCGGTGGCATTCTCTCAAAACCTCCTCGAGGAAATCCTGGAGTCTGTTCAAACCCGACGCGAAAAGAACGGGCAAGCGATGGAGATCCAGGTGGTTCCCCTGTGCACCATCCCGTCTCTCGAATCTCTCGAACCCGAGGAATTTGCCTCTCTCCGGGGGGACCTCGAGGAACACGAAATCCAGCTCACCTTCTGGAATGCCCTGGACCGATTCCTGGAAAATCCCGAGGATTCCCTTCTCCTCGAGACGCTGCAGAAGGAAGGCTCGCTTCTGGAGGCCCATCTGCAGGATTTCGTCGAGAAGAACCGTGTTGCCGGTGGGGGACAAGTCCGAATGAACCTTGTCCGCCTGAAGGATTGCACTCATCGAGAGGTTTGGGAAAACCTGGACCCGGAGGGATTTGCCGAATTAGGAACGAACACCTTTTCTTGGACCCGGGAGGCTCTTTTTCTGGGTCTCAGCGAGGGTCCCGGCCGGATATCACGAATGCCCGGGTGAAAGAGCATCAGCAAGACGACCACGGGGAAAAACCGCTTTCGTGAAAGGGAATGCCCCGAAGGGACCCTCGGTCAGTCAATTCTGCGGCCACGCCGTGCGCCCCCTCGTTGCCTGCCGAGGAGATCCCTGTTCGGAATCAAGCCGGTCCGGAATATCGAGATGGTGGGAGGCATCAATCTCCGATGATTTTGACCAGGGCGCGTTTCCTGCGGCGACCGTCGAACTCTCCGTAGAAAACCTGCTCCCACGGCCCCAAATCCAACTGCCCGTCTGTGACCGCCACCACCACCTCCCGTCCCATGATTTGCCGCTTGAGATGTGCATCCGCGTTGTCTTCCCCCACATTGTGGCGATACTGGTCAACGGGGTCATGGGGGGCGAGGCGTTCGAGCCAGACTTCGTAGTCGTGGTGAAGACCGGGTTCATCATCATTGATGAAGACCGAGGCGGTGATGTGCATGGCGTTGCAGAGGACGAGCCCCTCGCGGATACCGCTTTCCTCGAGGCACTTCCGGACCTGCGAAGTGATATTGATGAAAGCGCGCCTTGTCGGCACGTGAAACCATAACTCCTTGCGATAGCTTTTCAACTTTGTTCGCTCCGTTTCCGGCTGATGGTTTCCTCAGGATTTTTCGTTGCATTCACCCTCATTCCCAAGGAGATCCTACAAGACCCCACCCAGATTGAAATGTTCAAAGGCCCGTTTTTGGATCATCGAACGGTCCGGGATTTGTGGGTGAAAACCTCCGCCTCAGCGGAGTCCTTTTCCCACGGGAATGATCAGCATGGGTTCTTCCTCCTCGGGAAGATCCATCACTCGTTTGACACCATCATCCAGAAAGGCCCCGATGATCACGGTTCCCAGATCGAGGGCGACGGCCTGCAGGCAGATGTTCTGCGCTGCATGACCCGCTTCCATGTGTACGTATCGGGTGCCTCTGCTCAAGTATTTTCGGGTTGTCCGTTCGGGCACGGCCGAGAGCAGCAGGACCAGGGGAGCATTCTGGACGGAGGATTGGCTGAGGCTCACGCCGCACAGCTGGGAACGCCTGTCCCCCTCCACCGTCTTGACAAGGTCGTGGGAGGTTGGCCGGTACCTGTAGATGCCGGGGGGCAAGCCGTCTACATGGCCGGAAACCACATAGAGCTCGAGTGGATACAGAGCCCCGGCCGAGGGTGCCGTACGCAAGCCTGCCGGATGAGTGATCCCCTGTGCCGCCCATGCCAGTTGGCCGACATCGGCAAGGGTGAGGGGTTCCCTCTTGTACTCACGGACAGATCGTCTTTTGGATAAGGCTGTCTCGACGGAGACGCTCCCTTCGGAACGGGGTTGTGAAAGTTTGATTATTTCCGCAGACTTAGGATTTGTGCCCGCGGCCCAGCCGTTGCTCGAGGTGGCAACCATGTTCCAAATCAAATAGGAGAAAGTTGTCAGATACAGCATCCATACACTCTTCATGGTACCCTCCTTGATGGATCGGACTTCACCCGGTTTCGCGCGGGAAAGCCGGCAAGTCATGACGGACCGGGTAATTCTCCCCAGGAAGAATCCCCAAGTTTCACCCGCAGGAATCCAATGGGGAGCCCACTACATCTTCCGTGGGCGGAATCGCCGCCAATCCCTGGCGAGGGAGGTGGAGACGACCCGATGGGGTTTCCGGGATTGGCTGTGAAAGCGACGGCTACCAGATTACCCGTTCTTATAGTAGACCTTTCGTCGATGGCCGACCTTGACAACGACCACCATGAACTCTTCGTTCTTGATCTTGTAAATGATCCGGTAGATGCGTCCTGGCGGACGCGATTCCGCTCTTGGTCTGAAGGCTTCTCGCTGCCCGGCGGGTGCGGATCTTCAACCAAGCCCTCGATTCACTTCAGGATGCGCGCGAGATCCTCTTTGGGAATATACCGTAGATCCTTTGTTACCGACTACTTGAAGACGACCCTATAGCTTCATGGGCCTTCAGGTCATTTAGCAGCTCTTCATAGGACAGCGTGGGCTCAGCCCCCCGCTCATCAAACGCCGTAAGATCCTCCTGATCTTCACCCAGAGCCGATCGCAGCGCATCATTCACGATCTCCGACACTGACCGAGGCGTGGTGGCTGCCTTCAAGCGAAGCGCGCTATGGAGTTCCAGGTCAAAGTAAATAGTGGAAGGCTTAGGCTGACTCATTGGACATTACCTCCCGAGCGCACTGTAGCGTCACAACGCTACAGCGTCAAGGTGACCTTGGGCGTCTTGGTCAGCTAATCGGGGTAGAGGGAGGCCTCCGTGGGCGGACCTGGCGGCTTTCCATGCCAAACGTCGGCTGACTCCTCCTTAATGTTTTCCTAAAAACCCCGGACGGCTGACTCGCAAAGGAAAAGACGAAAAAGCCAGCGGCTAAAGCTCAAGCAGAGAAACTTCCTTCTCTACCGCCTTCCAGGGTACTTTCTTGACGGGCCGCTCGACCTGGCTTTTCCCGGTTGTCAAACGAGGAAAATTCCTGCAAAGATTCGAGAGGCTGGCCCTCAGGAAAGAAGGAGCCCGGAGGGCATTCCTATCTCATAAGAGAGCACCCGACCCAAAAGGAGGTTCACATGACCGGTGTGTCCGTCGTTTTTGTTACTGTGGGGAATGCGGAGGAGGGAACCAGGATCGCGCAAACCCTCGTGGACGAGAAACTCATTGCGTGTGCCAACATCCTTCCCCAGGTGCGCTCCGTCTACCGGTGGAAAGGGAAAGTCTGCCGGGAGGAAGAACAGCTGCTCCTCATGAAGACTCGATCCTCCCTGTTCCCGGCCCTCATGAAACGAATCCGAGAGCTCCACAGCTACGAAGTTCCCGAGATCGTGGCCTTTCCCCTCTCCGATGGCCTTCCGGAATACCTGCAATGGGTGATGGACAATACCCGCAACGATGGAAAGAGGTAGCCGAAACTTTCAAACTCTCTCAAATCGAAGATTGCACCTTGCGAGACCTCGGAATGCCGCATCCTTCCGCCAGGGGATTTCGCCCTTGATCTTCCCAGAGGTTCTTGCCTACGTGCGTTCTTTCAGGCGAATCCTCACCGAAGCCGCATGAGCGTGAAGACCCTCCAGTTCTGCGAGACGTGCGATGGACTCGGCGTCCCGCTCCAGGGCACTTCTCGAATAAGAAAGAACACTGGTTCTCCTCAAGAAGGCTTCGACCCCCAGGGCCGAGGCGAATCGGGCCGTGCCGGCCGTGGGAAGCACGTGGTTGGGTCCCGCAAAGTAGTCTCCCACAGCCTCGGGAGTGTTTTCACCCAGGAAGATGGCTCCGGCGTGCTCGATTTTTCCCACCAGGGACCAGGGGTCCCGGACCTGGAGCTCAACGTGTTCCGGTGCGATTCTTCCGGCAAGTTCCGCCGCCTGGTCGAGGTCTTCCACGAGGAAGATCGCCCCATAGCGGGTCAAGGACTCCCGGGCGACGGACCGGCGGGGCATTTGGTTCAACTGCTTCTCGATGGATTCAATGGTTCTTTGTGCCAGGGGCTTGCTCGACGCGATGAGCATCCCGCTGGCCATGGAATCATGTTCGGCCTGACTGAGAAGATCCGCAGCCAGGTAGTCCGGGTTGGCGGCCCCGTCGGCAATGACCAGGATCTCGCTGGGACCGGCCAAAAGATCGATCCCCACCTCGCTGGACACCATCTTTTTGGCAAGGGTCACATAGACATTTCCGGGCCCCACCACCATATCCACCCGTGGAACGGATTCCGTTCCGTAGGCCAGGGCTGCAATGGCCCAGGCACTGCCCACGGGATGGATGCGGCTCACTCCCACTTCCCTTGCCGCCGCCAGGAGATAAGGATTGATGCTGCCGTCCCTTCTCGGTGGCGTCGCCAGCGCGATATCCCTCACCCCCGCCAGGCGTGCGGGGACGCCGTTCATCAGCACCGACGAAATGAGAGGGGTTTCCCCGCCTTTTCCCGCCGGGACATAAAGGCCCGCTGAGGAAACCGGGGAAACCCGCTGCCCCAGGAACGTTCCGTCCGGCTTCGTCAGGAAATAGGAGGATCGAAGCTGTTGCCGGTGAAATGATTCGATGTTGGCTATGGCTGTCCGGATGATCCGGAGAAAGTCCGCATCCACCGTTTCGCAAGCCCGGAGAATTTCCTCCCGCCCCAGGGTCAGGCGCGACGGATCGAGGGCCGGAGCGTCAAAGGTCCGGGTATAGTGAAGCAGTGCCTTGTCCCCGTCATTTCGAACCGCGTGAAGGATCTCCAGGACCTCCTGTTCCAGCCTGGGGTCCACACCCGCTCTCCGAGAACCGAGTCGCTGGAGCAGAACCTCCGCTTCCTGGGAAGGGTAGGGCGTGATGGTCAGCATGTCATTTCCCCTCCGTTGCCACGACGAATGCGTCCGGGAACCCTCGGCCCCTGAGCTGTTGCACCTCCTGCTGGGCCACTACGAGATCCTGGAAGGCGCCCACCTGCACGCGGTAATAGTTCTCTCCCCGGTAGCAGAAGGTGGCCACCTGGGACTGGTTGTAGGCCTTGGCCATGCGGGTTTTCAAACGATAGGCGTTATCCGGGTCCTTGAATGATCCGACCTGGACGGCAAAGGTACCGTACCGGAAAGACGGGACAGGATCGACCCGCCAGTAAAGATTTTGCCCCACATACTGCTCCTGGGCAATCTGAACGGCCTCGACCCGAACCGCGGCCAACCCTCTCCCTGCAATCCCCAATTCTCTTGCCGCCCCATGGGACAGATCGATGATCCTTCCCGCCACGAAGGGGCCCCGGTCGTTCACTCTCAGGATCACGGACCGACGTGTGTTCAAATCGGTCACTTTCACGTAGGTTCCCAGGGGCAGGGTTTTATGGGCCGCCGTCATGGCGTTCATGTCGAAGGGCTCACCGCTCGAGGTCGGTTTCCCGTGACATTCCGTGCCATACCAGCTGGCGATCCCCTCCTCCACATACCCTTCGGCCGAGGGAAGAGGGTAGTACCAGATCCCGTGAACCTGATAGGGTTTCTGGCTGCGAAGACCCGGCGGTGGCGGAATCAGGGAAGGAGGGGGGGGTTTTGCGCAGCTCTCGAGGAGAATGAGGACCAGGAACCCGAATCCAAGGGTCACCCTGGATACGGATCTTCCCCGGAACCCCGGGGGAAGCTCACTCTTCGCGCAACCGCCGGTCTTCAACAAATCGGACCCTCCTCGAACTAGAAGGCGTCCCCGTCCGCTTCCATTTTGGCCAAGTCTTCGAAGCGCATATCGATGCCCAGGATCCCCACGATTTCTTCGAGCTCGTTTCGAATGGGAGCGGAAACGGTGATACAAAGGGCCCCCGTGTAACGGGATGTGTAGAAATCCGTCAGGTGAACTCTCCCGTCCTTCATGGGCTCGATAAACCAGGGACGGTCGGAAAGGTCCTCTCCCACCCTTGCATTTTCGTACTTGGCCTTGTCCACGATGTGGGTGATGTTTCGCGTGATTTTGATCCCCTGGCTGTCTGTAATATAGATGTACTGAATGAAGGGGTTGAGATCCAGGAGGGTCTGCAGGACGGCTTCCTGGCGCACGGGATCCATGCTCTTGACAGCCTCGGATTCCACCACTTCCTCCACCAGGTGGGCCGCCAGGGCGTATGCTTTCTGTTTGAGCCGGTCGAACTCGCTGACAAAGTATTCGGGAAGGTAGCGTCGAGCCCACCGTTCCAGTTCCTCGTTCGAGATGGAGGTGTTTCTCCCCTGCTCGTACTCCCGCATCACCCGTTTGTGAATCTTCACCACCCCCGGATGGCGCTTGTCGAGCCTGCGATCCCCCTCGAGCTTCAGTCGGGTGTTGACCCAGTAGGCCACCCCGGCCACGCCGGACTTGTCCGTGATGATGATGCTGACGGGCCTCTTGAGAAGTCGCTCCGTGTTGAAAATGTTGTAGATTTCCTCGTGTTTCACCAGGCCGTCCGCATGGATCCCGGCCCTTGTGGCGTTGAATTCCTCCCCCGCAAAAGGATAGTTGGGGGGAATTCGATAGCCCAACTCTTCCTTGAAGTATTCGACGGCATCGGTGATGGCGGTGGTATCGATTCCCTGATCGCTGCCTTTGATTCCGATGTATTCGATGATCAACCCCTCGATGGGGGCATTCCCCGTTCGTTCCCCGAACCCCAGGAGCGTTCCGTTGGCGCCGCTGCAACCATAAAGCCAGGCAGTGGCTGCATTGATCAGGACCTTGTGGAAGTCATTGTGGCCATGCCATTCGAGAAGGTTCCCCGGGACTCCGGCGTCATCGATGAAAGCCCGCACGAGCTTTGGAACGCTTCTCGGCAGCGCCGACCCCGGGTAGGTGACCCCGAAACCGAGGGTGTCGCAAAGCCGTATTTTGATATCGATCCCGCTCTCTTCCCGAAGCTTCATCAGCTCCATGGCAAAGGGCACGCAAAACCCGTATATATCGGCCCGGGTGACATCCTCGAAATGGCAGCGGGGAATGATGCCTTTTTCCAGGGCTGCCCGAACTGTATTCAGGTACTTGTTCATGGCGCCCCTGCGGTCGGCTTTCAATTTGAGGAAGATGTGATAGTCCGACACGGACGTGAGGATGCCGGTTTCGGGAAGCCCAGCCTCGGCAACCAATTGCAGATCCTGCTCCACCGCCCGAATCCACCCCGTGATCTGGGGGTAGCGATATCCCTTGGACATACAGAGGTCCAGCGCCTGCCGGTCTTTTCCGGTGTACAGGAAGAACTCGCTCTGTCGGATGACCCCGTTCGGTCCTGAGAGCCGATGTAGATAGTCGAAAATCACCCCGATCTGCTGGACCGTGTAGGGAGGCCGCGCCTGTTGTCCATCCCGGAAGGTGGTGTCGGTGATGAACATGTCCTCAGCCGGATCGATAGGCAGCAGCCTGTGGTCAAAATCGATCCGGGGAACCTCCTCGTAAGGGAAGATCTCCCTCATGAGGTTGGGTTCCTGCACGTCCAGAAGGCTCTGGCGCCAAAACCTCGAATGCTCGTGATCCAGAACCCTCTTTTTTGAATTCCACCGGGCCATGAAACTAACCCTTTCGCTCTCTTTCGACTTTCAAGCACAGTTCCAGGAGCTGGCGAATATCTGGTTCGGACGGCGCCCCACTCAGGAGGCAGGTTGCTTTCTGCGTCTTGGGGAAAGCAATCACGTCGCGAATGGACCCGGAACCCGTGAGGAGCATGACCAGGCGGTCGAAGCCGAAAGCGATCCCGCCGTGGGGAGGTGCTCCATACCGGAGCGCCTCCAATAGAAAGCCGAACTTTTCCTGCACTTCCTGCTCCGTCAGCCCCAAGACTCGGAATATCCGCTCCTGGACGTCCTGCCGGTGATTTCGGATGCTGCCCCCCCCAATTTCGATGCCGTTCAGAACCAGGTCGTAAGCCCTACTGCGCACCCTTTCCGGTTCCGATTCGAGAAGTTCGAGATCTTCCTCGAGGGGAGCCGTGAACGGATGGTGCACCGACGTGTACCTCTTCTCCTCGTGATCCCACTCGAACATGGGGAAACGAGTAATCCACACGAAGCGGTATTGCCGGGGATCAATCATCTGGCATTGCTGAGCGAGCCGAACCCGCAGGTTCCCCAAGGCATCGTGAACGACTTTTCGCTGGTCGGCCACAAAGAAGAGAATGTCTCCCTTCTGTGCCTGGAGCCGTTCCGCTATCCCGGCCTGCACCCCCTCGTTCAAAAACTTCGAGATGGGAGACTGCCACCCATCGGGTTGAATCTTCACCCAGGCCATTCCCTGGGCACCGAAGATCTTCACGTATTCAACGAGATCGTCCAGTTCCTTGCGCGTGAGGCTGCTGCCTTGGGGCAGGCAGACGGCCTTGACCATCCCGCCCCGCTCGACGGCCTGACGAAAAACCCGAAATTCCGAGGCCGACGCCAAATCAGTCACATCATTTAAAAATAACCCGAAACGCAGGTCGGGTCGATCCGTTCCGTATTGATCCATGGCTGAGGTGTAGGACATGCGGGGAAACGGAACCGGCAGATCCTGGTCCGAAAGTTCCTGGAACATCCGTGCAATCCAGCCTTCGATGAGGTCGTAGAGGGTCTGCTCCTGGGGGAAGGACATTTCCAGGTCCACCTGAGTGAATTCCGGCTGGCGGTCTGCACGCAGGTCCTCGTCTCGAAAGCATTTGACGATCTGAAAGTAGCGGTCGAACCCCGCCGTCATGAGGAGCTGCTTGAATAGCTGGGGTGACTGGGGAAGAGCATAGAATTTGCCGGGATTGACCCGGCTCGGGACCAGGTAATCTCTGGCACCCTCGGGGGTGCTCTTGGTGAGAACCGGAGTTTCCACCTCCAAAAACCCCCGGCCGGCAAAATAGCTCCGGGTCAACTGTGCCGCCCGGTGCCGGAAAAACAAGTTCTGGAACATCCGGGGCCGCCTCAAATCCAGGTAACGGTACCGCAGCCGGATGTTTTCGCCCACATCCAGATCGTCCTCGATTTGAAAGGGCGGAGTCTGAGAGTGGTTCAGGATCTTCAGGTGAGAAACCAGGACCTCGATTTGGCCCGTGGCCAGCTTCGGGTTGGTCATGCCCTCGGGACGCAGCCGTACCGCCCCTCGGACGGCAATGACATATTCATTGCGCAAAAAATGAGCACGAGAATGGGCATCGGCTTCATGCTGCGGATCGAAGACCACCTGGGTGATTCCTTCCCGATCCCGCAGATCGGCGAAGATGAGGCCTCCATGATCTCGCCTCCGGTGCACCCACCCCATCAGGGTGACGACGTTTCCTACCTCCCCCGTCCCCAGAACGTTGCACGAATGGGTTCGCACCCAATCGTCCAATGAATCCAGTTTCAAGCCTCGACCGGTTTCCACCCCTGGTTCCAACCGGAAGACTTCCTCTTGCCCTGTCTCAAACTGTTCCACCCGTGATCCTCCTCACGACCAAAAAGAAAATGGTCCCCGACCTCGTGTAAATTGGGCCCGCTGGTCGAAACCACAGCATGGGAACCGCATCTTGGGGGTCTCTTTCTATCCGGAAACATGGGGACGAGATGCGCCAAGGGGCACGGCCGCCTCTACGGCCCGGCGGAACTGCGCCTCCAGTCCCCGCAAACAGCACCAAGGACCGTACCCACGAGAAGTGGATGTGGAATTCTGCCGTAGTGTACGTACCGTACTAGTCATCAGCCATCGAGAGATTCAGAGCGTACTGCACCGCCTCGCTCAGGGATACGACCTTTTGGTCCTTTTCCCGCATGTCCCGTAACTGGATTTCTCCCCGTCCGAGTTCATCTTCTCCCAGGATGAACACAAATCGGGCTTCCAGCTTTGTTGCCCGCCGCATTTGACTTTTGAGGCTCCGCCCTTCGTGGTCGAGTTCCACCCCGATTCCGGCACTCCTCAGCCTCTGGGCCAGCAGGAAGCCCTCTTCCCTCGCCGCCGGCCCCAAGGTGGCGACAAAAATTGGGGGGGTTCGAGGGAGGTCTTCCCTTTGTTGTCGCAAAAGGAGGATCAACCGTTCCATGCCCACGGCAAATCCGATTCCCGGTAGGTCCGGGCCTCCCAGGTTCCGGATCAGCCCGTCGTATCGGCCGCCCCCGCCTACGGCGTTCTGAGCCCCCAGACGATCGGTGACCGCCTCGAAGGCGGTTCGCATGTAATAGTCCAGTCCGCGCACCATGTGAGTATCCACCACAAACGGTATTTCAAGCCTGGTGAGGTGATGTTTCACGCGGGCGAAATGATCCCCGCACGAATGGCAGACGGTGTCCAGCAATACAGGGGCCCCTTCCAGGACGGATTTGCAGCGTTCCACCTTGCAGTCCAGGACCCTCAGAGGGTTCACAAGACGGCGGCGTTGGCAATCGGGGCACAGATCCTTTGTTCTGACGGCGAGGAATTCATCGAGATTTCCCCGGTAGGCCTTCCGGCACTCGGGGCAGCCCAGCGAGTTGATATGAAGCCCAACCTCCGATAGTCCGACCCGTTCAAGAAAAAGACGGAGCATGAATATCATTTCGGCATCCAGCATGGGATCATCGATTCCAAAGGCTTCCACATCCACCTGGTGGAACTGTCGATATCTCCCTTTCTGGGGACGCTCGTGGCGAAACATGGGGCCCATGGAGTAAAACTTGCGGGCCAGGGGATCGGCATACAAGTCATTCTGGATGAAGGCGCGAACGATGGAGGCCGTCGCTTCGGGTCTCAAGGCAAGCATTTCCCCCCTGCGATCGGGGAAGGCGTACATCTCCTTCTCCACAATGTCGGTGCTTTCCCCGATACCTCTGGCAAAGAGTTCCAGTTTCTCCACTACGGGCGTTCGAATTTCATGATAACCAAAATCCTGGAAAATCCGGCGAGCCTCGTTCTCCACCTGCCGCCACCAGGGGACTTCGCCGGGCAAAATGTCGTTCATGCCTCGAACGGCTTGTATCCCTTCCATGAAAAATCCTCGACCCTCAGCGACGGATATGCTCCGCGGCACTCCACCTTTATGGGTGGATCTCCCCCTCCAAATTCGCAGCCGAACAAATGCAGCCCACGAAAACCGCCTTTCAAGTGGGCGACTTTTCCTTAGGAAACGCCTTGTGAAAAGTCAAGGGAAACCTCGGAGACATCTTCCTCCGCAGATCCGGCCGGGGGGAGAAATCCGCCCCCCAAAACCGGGCGTGTCGTCCATGGCAAGTGGAGCAGGAGCCGCCCCTCGAGGGCGTGACGAACGGTAGAGAACCACGTACGCCCCCAAAAAACAGAAAAAGCGGTTCCTCGAACCGCTCATTCCGTGAACCATTCTGTGCGGAGATTCGTCAGACCCTTCCTTGGGCTACCAGCCGGGCGAAGTGTTCAAAAGAGCGGTCGAAGGTTTTCTCCGCCTTCTCCGGAAAGCAACAACCCGGCAGCTGTCGGCTGTTCAGATGATAACGAAGACATTCGCAGCAGATCCCCTTTCGGGAGCAGGGATCGTAGCTGCAATTACAATTCTTGAGGTTCCGTTCCTGTTTGCAGTCCATGGTTGGCCACCTTCAGTGAGCCTCATTCATCCTCTTATCCCCCTTGCAAATGACGAGACTCAGGAGAAACAGCAAAAAAACCTCCCAAACGACCACCGCCGTCCAGTTTTCAAACAAATGGAAGAAAAGCCCCCCTCCGATGATTGCGGGAACAATTGACAAAACGACCATGCCAACACGCCAAGCCCAATTCGACATATGCTTCCCTCCCTTTGGATTGTGGTATCGACCCTTGTGTCCTTCCTAGCACATGGGTTCTCCGGTTTCAACGGGAACTTTTCCGCAAACCTCCAGCCCTCCTCAAGACATCCTCCTTTCATTTCGATCATCTTCCGTCCCATCCCTTGCCGTCCAGTTGGCCAAGTAATTGCATCTTAAAGGGTCAGATTCTATCAACCACTGTTTCACTTCCAAACGATAGAGAGCCGGGCCACCTACCCACCCGGCTCTCTTCCTTTTTATGGCGGACATTTCCCTCAAACAAGGGCACTTTGGTTCGCACCTCGACCCATGCCTCCCTACCGTCCCCATCCCCGTGTGGTTCCCTTCCGAATCTTCTTCCTGAAGCCATCTCTCCTCATTTCACTGAAATACCGGTATCATGAAAAAATCTCGAAAGTCCCGCCGGTCGACGCTCCCCTCCATGACAACCTTCGAGGACCAATGCTTGTGCAAGGGACTTCCAATGTTGTAGAAGAAGCTCTACGGTAAACGGCATTCCAATTACTTTGAACCGGGGAACTCACGGTCGGAAAGTCGCGGGGTCGTTCACACGAGAAACGACAAGCCTTTCCGTTACAGGAAGGTCCATGTTTCACACCTTGACAGAGAAACTCCGGGAAGTAGCTGCGCAATGCCCTCGACGCGTGGCCATCGTCTACAAGGACCAGGAGGAACGGCACGAGACCACCTATGGGGACCTGATCCAATCTTCCCTGGGAGTAGCCGCCTGGCTTCGTGCCCAGGGTGTGGAACGGGGAGATCGTGTGGTTCTGATCCTCGAGAACTGTCCCCAATGGCCCATGTGCTATTTCGGCATTCTATTTGCCGGTGGAGTCGCCGTACCAGTCGATTTCCAGTCCAAGGCCGACCCGATCACCTACATTCTCCGCAAGACTCAGCCCTCTTTTGTTTTCACCTCTTCGGGTCTGTCGTGGAAGAACGTGGATCGGACCTCTTCCCTCAAAGGTTTTGTCACTGTGGGGGGAAAGAACCCGACCCTGCCCGAAGCGGTGCCCTTTTCCCAGATCCCGCCGAGTCAATCAGGCCCTCCGGACGTTCCCGGTGCAGCCCCCGAGGATCTTGCCTCCATCATTTTCACCTCGGGCACCACCGGCCCCCCCAAAGGAGTGATGCTCACCCACAAGAATCTCTACGCCAATTTTTTGGGTATCCTCCGACTCGATGCCGTGACCGACGAGGACAACTTCCTGTCCTTGCTTCCCTTGCACCATTCCTTTCCTTTCATGGCCAATCTGATCACCCCTCTTTTCTGCCGGGCCAGGATCACCTGTTTGAGCACCTTGAGAGCCGATGTCGTACTCCAGTGCCTGAAGGATGAAAACATCACCGTCATGGTGCTCACCCCCCAGGTTCTCCAGTTTTTCTACCACGGGATCGAGCAGCGCATTCGCAGGATGCCCCTGGGACTGGGGAGACTCCTGCTACGATTCCTGGACCATTCCTGGAACCGACCGAAACAGGTGGGACGAAACCTTGCCGACCCCATTCTTTCCCGCATTCGTGCCGGCTTCGGCCCCCGTTTTCGCTTTTTCGTTTCGGGAGGTGCAAAGCTGGATGAGACCCTCACCCGGAATTTCTTCAAGCTGGGCCTGGTGGTCCTGGAAGGCTATGGGCTCACGGAAGCTTCGCCGGTGGTAAGCATCAACCCGCCCCTTACTCCCAGGATCGGCTCCGTGGGAAAACCCCTCCGGGGAGTGGATGTACGCATTGCCGGGACCGGTGCCGACGAAGCGGGAGAGATTCTCATCCGTGGGGACAATGTCATGAAGGGCTACTACCGGGAGGAGCAAGCCACACAAGAGGCCATCCGGGACGGCTGGCTTCACAGTGGAGACCTGGGGTTCGTGGACCAGGACGGATATCTTTTCGTGCACGGAAGGATCAAGGACCTCATTGTGCTCAGTTCCGGCAAGAACGTCTCCTCCGAGGAGGTTGCCGCCCACTACGCCCAGGCGCATTCCATCAAGGAGATCTTCGTCACGGCTGCCCCGGATCAAGACCGGCTGGTGGCCCTGGTAGTACCGGATTTCCAGTATTTCCGGGATTCCGGGGAAACGGACGTCTACGGCAAGATCAAATGGGACCTGGAGTACTATTCGGAAAAGATCGAGTCTTACAAGCGAATTCGCGGGTTTGTACTCTACCACAAGGAGCTGCCCAAGACGCGACTGGGAAAAACCGAACGCCACAAGGCGGAACAAATCTACCGGGAAAAGGCCGAGGAAGAGAAGGGGGAGAGGAAACCGCCTCCAGCCGGGGACTTGTCCCATACGGCCCGACGGGTCCTGGATGTCCTGGAAGCTCAGACGGGAAGCCGCGGGATTTCCCTCGAAGACCATCTCGAACTAACCCTGGGGCTGGACTCCCTGGGGCGGATCGGGCTCTTGACCGCCATCGAGAAGGAATTTCAGTTCCACATCGAGGAAAGCCGGTTTCACCACGTCTTTACCGTCGAGGAACTGGTCCGCCTGGTGGAATCCGAGGAAGGGGAGGGGGGATCGAGAGTCCTGGATTCGGGGCATAGCTGGGTGGAATCCCTGCAATCGAGTCCTCCGAAAGACCTTTTGCACAAAATCGGGATGACTCCCGGATGGATGGCCCGGGCAGTGACGCTTCTCATGGGGATGATTCTGGATCCCCTGTTTTCGTCGCTCTTTCGTCTCCGGGTCCACGGAAAAGAACATCTCATGGTGGAAGACGGCTGTATCATCAGCCCCAACCATGCCAGCTACATGGATGGGTTTCTCATCTTCAGCTCCGTTCCCTTCTCCAGGCGGCTCCGACTGTACTTTCAAGGGTACCGGATCATCTTCGAAAACCCTGTGATTCGGGGCCTTCTAAAGCACATACGGGTGATTCCCGTGGACTCCGCCAGGAGCCTGACCGAAGCCATGCAGGCGTCGGCCCATGTGTTGCGGCATGGGAAGATGCTGTGCGTGTTTCCGGAAGGTGCACGAACGGTGACGGGAAAGATGCAGCCCTTCAAAAAGGGGGTGGCCATCCTGGCAAAGGAACTGAACGTTCCCGTGGTTCCGGCCCGCATCGTGGGGTCCTACGAGGCATGGAGTCCCGTCAGAACCTTTCCCAGGCCGTTTCCCGTCCAGGTCTACTTCGGCAGGCCTCATTCCTGGCAAGAGTTGCGTGACCGCGGACTCGATCTCGATCCGAATCTCGGCGAACACGACGCCGTCGCTCTGGGTCTTCGGGAAGAAGTCCTCCGTCTCGGCCTCGGGGAAGACCTGCGGGTGGAGTCGGCTCCGAGAGGTTCGGTCCCGGGAGCCGTGGGGGGAATTGGCTCGTTCCCTTCATCCAAACCGGAAAAAACTCTCTGATTTCGTCGCTCCCAATAAGACGATGAACATTCGGATCCAGGTGGTCGAGCGGGCAACGACCCGGTAAATTTGACACGGATTGTTTCGAGGAGAGGTTTTGAACATCCCTTTTGTCGCCGCAAACCGGTTCAAACCGGGGGGTGAGGTCACCGACGTGCGGGCTTACGGAAACGGAAACATCCATGACACCTTTCTGGTAAGCCTCGATTTCACCCAAACCGGGTATTTCATACTTCAACGAATGAACACCCGCGTGTTTCACCGCCCCAGGCGCGTCATGGACAACTTTCGGATATTGACGGACCACGTGGCCGAACGCTTGGAACAGGAAGCCTCGAACCTGGGGCGGAGATGGGAAATCCCCCGCCTACTCCCCGACCGGGAGGGGGAGGATACATGGATCGACTCCCATGGATCCTACTGGCGAGCCATGACATTCATCGATGCCGCCCACGCATTCGAAACCATTCAAGGATTGGAACACGCAGCAGAAGTCGGCTTTGGACTGGGCATCTTCCACCGCCTCATCCATGACCTTCCCGCGGGGCGGCTTGCGGACACCATCCAAAACTTTCACGCGACCCCCTGCTACCTGCACCATTATGAGGAAGTATTGGGGAAGAGACATGGGCCCCTTTGCGCCGAAATCCGATATGGATTGAGGTTTGTGGAGGAGCGAAAGGCGTGGGCCGGGGTCCTCGAAGAGGCCAAGGCCAGGGGCCGACTGCACCCCCGGCCCATCCACGGTGATCCAAAGGTAAACAACATCTTGATCGACCTCGAAACGGGAAAGGCCGTCTGCATGATTGATCTGGATACGGCCATGCCCGGCTTGATCCATACGGACATAGGCGACTGTCTTCGCTCGTGCTGCAACCCGTTGGGAGAGGAAACCCCCCAGTGGGAAGCGGTCCGCTTCGAACCGGAACTCTGCCGAACCATCCTCGAGGGATATCTTTCCGTGGCAAGGGAATTCTTCACGGCCGATGATTATGATTTCCTCTTCGAGGCCATTCGTCTCATCCCGTTCGAACTGGGGCTGAGATTTCTCACCGATCACCTGGAAGGAGACGTTTATTTCAAAGTCCGGTACCCGGAACACAATCTGATCCGGGCCCTTGTCCAGTTCAAACTCACCGAAAGTATTGAATCACTGGAGAGGGACCTCCGGGCGATCCTGCAGGAATTAAGATGAATGTCTCCGCGTTTGCCGTCGATGCTGGAGTCGCGGTCATGCATCGTCCTGCATCGAGACGGAGGGCGGCCTTCTTGAGCCTTGGACCACCGTGGACCCACGGCCGACTTCCATCGGCGAGAGAGAGCCTTTTCCCGGAGACCGGAAGAAAGGTGTAAAACCCGGGGCAGTACGGCAAAATTCAGCATCCACTTCTCAAAGGCCTTTCGTGCTGTCTGCAGAGACTGGATGTATAGTAGTGCCAAGCTGTACTAGAGGTTCTTCGCGAACCATTTCCTCGACAGACTACGGGAGAGATTTTCCTCCATGCTACTACGGGAAGGGAGCGCATTATCATGAAAGACCGGACCCTCGGGGCATTCCTGGCTGTGGCGGCTGTTTCTCTCGTCCTCGGCCATTTCCTTTGTTGGCTTGGAGAGCTGTGGGGGGCGGCGGTGGGAATGGCGGGGGCCGGCATCGCTGCGCTTGTAAGCCTGATTTGTGCTCGCATGGCCAGGGTCGGCGTGGGAAACGTGGCGTGGTTTCTTGTCCCCACCCTCCTTTTCACCCTCATTCCCGCCCTCTACGCCGGATGGAAGTTTTTCACGGTCAGAAAGAGCCTCCTTGACCGCTTGTGGGACTTGACCCCATTTCTTCTCAGCTTTGTCCTTCCCCTGGGAATCATCCTGGGAGTTTACATGCAATTGTACAAGAGGGAACCGGGGCGGGCAGGAAATCCGCCCCGGGACCGGGACACGCCGGGGGCACTGAAGAGCGGCCCCCGGCAGCAAGGATCAGATGAGGATTACAGGTGAGAACTCACGAATAATATTTCTCTATAACATTCTTCGCGCCTCAGCCTTTCTTGGACCAGCTCGGGCGCAGATAGATGAACCAGTACATCCCACCGACCAGCAAGGAGCCGCCGATAATATTGCCGATGGTGGCTGGCAGCAGGTTGTTGAAAAGGAAATTGCCCCAGGTGAGAATGGCGCCCCCGTCCTTGAGACCGGCCGCCACCGTGGCGAAATAGGCCGGGTCGAATTCCTTGATGAAAAGGGCCGAGGGGATGAAATACATATTGGCCACGCAGTGTTCGAATCCGCAGGCAACGAATCCGGAGATGGGTGGGAGGATTGCCAGGATCTTGTCCCCTGTTCCTCGGGCACCGAAGCACATCCACACCGCCATGCAGACCAGGGCGTTACAAAAGATGCCCAGGACCGTGCACTGGAGAAATCCCAGGCTGCTCTTGGCAATGCCGATGTTCAACGCCGTCACCCCGACGGCTCCGCCCGCAAAGGTATGCTGCTTTCCCAGGTAGATCAGGTACGCCGTCAGGACCGAGCCCACGAAATTTCCCAGGTAGACGATGATCCAGTTTCGAAGCATGGCCCGCGTGGTGATCTTCCTGGACACCCAGGCCATGGGCATGAGGCAGTTGCCCGTGAAAAGTTCCGCTCCTCCGACGATCACCATGATCAGGCCCGTGGCGAACACGAGGCCTCCCAGGAGTCGCTGAATCCCATATGGAATCGAGGTGGTGAAGGCCACATCCTTCCCGGCGCTCACAACAATTTTTCCCAAACCGGCCCACACGGTGGTGGCGTAGTTTGCCCCCATGGCGATGAACGCCCCGGCCAGGATCGCAAGAGCAAACATCCGGTAGGTGCCCAGACCCGCTTTGACAACCCCGACGTTTTCCGCCTTGACGGCCATCTCCTTGGGCATGAGCGCGTCTAAAGAAATCGTGTTGCCATTACTCATTTCCAGTCCTCCTTAGATTAAGAGTTGATCCACACGGTGCTTCCCACTGCAAACCAAATCGAGCCACAGTTGCCACGATAGAACGAAGGACAACCACACCCACCGCCCAGACATCCTCGTCCATCAAACTTCCCGACTCCACACGAAGAACCCCGCCGGTGGGAAGCTGAGGAACGGGACGATCCGGCGAAAAACTGGGGTGAAGGGAACTACACATTCCCCTGCCCCCTTTCCCCCCGATTTTTTGTTCCTTGCTATCATACTTTTTTTCAGATTGTCAAAGTATGTTTTGTGCAATATTTTGTGCAGTGTTGAGTGGAAAGGGAAGAATTATGTTATTCTAAACAGCTTTATTGCGAACAATTTCACTTGACGCACCAGAGACCAACGGGTATAAAAGCGGCGCTATGCCTTGGTTCATCAGACACGCAGTCATCCGCAGAGGCGAACCGAACCGTGGAAAAAGACAACGTCCCAGTCGCTCCCCCCTTCCCGTTGCTCACCAGAAAGCGATCATCATGCATATCGGACCCTATCCCTACGAGGAATACCTGCGCATTGTTGAATCCTTCCACAACTACGCCGCGCCGGGAGTCCTTCTCGGCGGCTTCATGGTCGACCTGGCCCTAAGGAATCTTCCCGGGGGGATCCTTTTCGACGCGGTGTCGGAAACTCCCAAGTGCCTACCTGACGCCATCCAGTTACTCACCCCTTGTACCATCGGCAACGGGTGGCTGAGGATCCTCAACCTGGGGCGCTACGCCTTGAGCCTTTACGACAAGGCCACGGGAGACGGGATCCGGGTGGCTGTGGACGGTACCAGACTGGACGCGTGGCCTCACATCCGTACGTGGCTCCTCAAAACCAGGCCCAAATCCGAGCAGGACACCCAACTCCTCCGTGACGAAATCCGCAACGCTGGCCATGACCTCTACAAGGTTCAACCCGTCCGAGTCGCGGTGGATCGTTTCCAAGCCAAACGAAAAGGGAGGATCGCCATCTGTTCTCTTTGCGAGGAGCCCTATCCGGCCGCCGACGGGCCCATTTGCCGCGGCTGCCGGGGGGAAGCTCCCTATGAGGCTTCCGAAGTTGCCCAGGAAGCGGAGCTCTCCCCCCCGCTCAGGGCACTTCCTCTCGATCAGGCGGTGGGAAAGAGGGCGCTGCACGACATGACCATGATCGTCCCGGGGGAAAGCAAGGGGCCCGTCGTGTTACATGATCAACCCATCACCGTGGGGGACCTTTGCCGGTTGCAAACCATGGGGCGCCGCAGGATTTACGTTCGAGAAGACAACCCTCCTCACCCTGATTGGGTGCACGAAAATGAAGCGGCCCTGGCTTTCGCGGAAGCCATGGCCGGAGAAGGGGTCGCTTTTCATGGGCCTCCCCGGGAAGGCAAGGTCAACCTCGTGGCCCGGCGGGATGGGCTTTTTCTGGTTGATGAATCGAGGCTCGAGCAATTCAACCTCGTGCCCGAGGTCATGTGCGCCAGTCGAAAAAGCTACACTCTGGTGAGCGAGGGCAGGGAAGTAGCCGGCACGAGGGCGATTCCTCTCTTTCTTTCCAGGAATCATTTCCAGAATGCCATGGCAATCCTCTCGGAGGGACCGCTCTTTCAAGTGATCCCTCTTCGTAAAGCCCGGGTGGGTATCCTCGTGACCGGAAGCGAAGTATTCGATGGCCTGGTGGAAGACCGCTTCATTCCCATTATCGGGGCAAAAGTTCAACGATACGATTGCGAGGTGGTACAAGCCCAGGTAGTACCGGACGATCGAGAGGCCATACGGGTGGGGATCATGGATCTCGTTCAATCGGGGGCCGATCTCGTGGTGACCACGGCGGGCCTTTCCGTGGATCCCGATGACGTGACCCGACTGGGCCTCCTCGATGCCGGAGTGACCGAGATGACCTATGGGGCGCCGGTGCTCCCCGGTGCCATGACCCTTTTGGCCAGGCTTGGTGCCGTCCAGATCATCGGGGTTCCGGCCTGTGCCCTTTATTTCAAGACCACCAGCTTCGACCTGTTGCTGCCCAGGTTGCTGGCAGGAGTCAAAATCTCCCGCCGAGACTTGGCAAGGCTGGGACACGGAGCATTTTGCATCCAGTGCAAATCCTGCACCTTTCCCAAGTGCCCGTTCGGCACATGACGGAGCAAAACGGCTTGGCCGTCGACCGTAATTTCGCTGTTTCCACACCCCTGCAGCGGCAATGGTTCGTTTCTATGTGAATTTATCCAACAACCCCATTCAACCAACCCTGATGTGGAGGGAGTATGAACAACAGAGAGAAATTGCAGGAGATTTTTGCCCGTCATGATCCCAGGCGAGACGCGCTGATTCCCATCCTGCAGGACATCCAGGCGGAATACGGCTACCTGCCCCCAGAAGCCATGGAGGCGGCTGCCGCTTACTGCCGGGTGCATCCTGTGGAGGTATTTGGCGTGGCTACCTTCTATGCCCAGTTCAAATTCGAGCCGATGGGTCGAAACATCGTGATGGTCTGTCAAGGGACCGCATGCCACGTCATGGGGGGTGCTCGCATTCTGGCGGAAGCCCAGAACCAGCTTGGCATCCGGCCGGGTCAAACCACCCCGGACGGGCTTTTCACCCTCGAGACGGTGGCATGCATTGGAGCCTGTGCCCTGGCGCCGGCCATGGTGATCAACAAGAACACTCATGGCCGAATGAAACCCGAGAAAGTGATGGAGATACTGAATGCAGCCAGAAACAATAGCCGTTAAGGTACCATCCGATAAGGAACGTCAATTACTCGTTTGCCGCGGGACCGGTTGCGAATCCCAGAAGGCCAAGTTGATCTACGAGGCCCTGGTGGATGGAGTAGTCAAGGCCGGTCTGGCGGATCGCTACGAGGTGAAATTCACGGGGTGTCATGGGCTGTGCCAGATGGGGCCTACGGTGCTGATCGCCCCCGAGGGGACCTTTTATTGCACCGTCACTCCCGAGGACGTTCCCGAGATCATCGAAACAGACCTCAAAGGGGGCGGGAAGGTCGAGCGTCTCCTGTTCTTCGACCCCAAGTCGAAAACAAACATTCTCAGCTATAAGGATATGAAGTTTTTCGGTCCTCAGCGCCGGATCGTCCTTCGAAACTGCGGGTTCATCGATCCGGAGGCCATCGACGACTACATCGCCGTAGGGGGCTATGAGGCTATCCGTAAGGTCCTTGGCATGTCCCAGATGGACGTCATCAACGAGGTGAAAAAATCCGGGCTCAGGGGGAGGGGAGGCGGAGGCTTTCCCACGGGAATGAAGTGGGAGTTCTGCAACAAGTCTCCCGGGGATCAGAAGTATCTCATCTGCAACGCCGACGAAGGGGACCCGGGAGCTTTCATGGACCGCGCCGTCCTCGAAGGGGACCCCCACAGTGTGCTCGAAGGGATGCTCATTGCTGGGTACGCCATTGGGGCCACTAAGGCCTATATTTACGTGCGGGCCGAATATCCCCTGGCCTACGAGCGGATCCTCATCGCCATCAAGCAGGCCGAGGCCCGAGGATTCCTGGGGAAGAACGTCCTCGATTCGGGCTTTGACTTGGAGATCAAGGTAAAACTTGGAGCCGGGGCTTTCGTGTGTGGCGAGGAAACGGCCCTGATGGCTTCCATCGAGGGAAAGCGCGGTATGCCCATGCCCCGTCCTCCCTTTCCCGCCGTCAGGGGTCTGTTCGGTAAACCCACCAACATCAACAATGTCGAGACCTTTGCTAATCTGCCGGTAGTGCTCACCAAAGGAGGCGACTGGTTTGCCAATGTTGGGACCGAAAGGAGCAAGGGAACCAAGGTATTCTGCCTGGCCGGAAAGATCACCAACAGCGGCCTGGTCGAGATTCCCATGGGAACCACTCTCCGAGAGATTGTCGAGGATATCGGGGGAGGCATCCCCAACAAGAGGAAGTTCAAGGCGGCTCAAACAGGAGGGCCTTCAGGAGGATGCATTCCCACCGAGCATTTCGACATCCCCATGGACTATGAAAATCTCACCCAAATCGGGTCCATCATGGGATCGGGGGGACTCATCGTGACGGATGAAACCACCTGCATGGTGGACATGGCCAAGTTCTTCCTGGGTTTCACCCAGAGGGAATCCTGCGGCAAATGCGTGCCCTGCCGGCTCGGCACCAAGAACATGCTCGAGACCCTGACGGCCATCTCCCAGGGAAAAGCCACCATGGAAGACCTAGACCAGCTGCAGGAACTGGCCCAGGACGTCAAGGCGGGTTCTCTATGCGGGCTGGGGCAGACGGCGCCCAATCCGGTGCTCTCCACCATCCGGTATTTCCGGGACGAGTATGAAGCCCACATTCTCAAGAAGGAATGTCCAGCCAGGGTTTGCCTGGACCTTATCAAGTTCAAGGTGAACGAGGAGAAGTGCACCAAATGCGGGCTCTGCTACAAGGCATGCCCTGTTGAGGCCATTTCCTGGGCCAAGAAGCAACCGGCCGTCATCGATTTATCCAAGTGCATGAAGTGCCGGTCGTGCATCCTGGCATGCCGGTTCAATGCCATCGACTGATGTGGGAAAGAACGGCCGAGATCACTTGATTTCCAAATTTCAAATAAGCGAGAGAGGATTCATGGATAAGGACATAATTACCCTGACAGTGAATGGAAAGGATTTCAAGGGGAAGAAAGTCCAGGGGAAGAAGGGTCAGACAGTGCTCGAGGTACTTAGGGCCAACGACATCTACGTTCCCACCCTGTGTTTTCACCCCAAGATGCCCCCCTACGGAGGATGTCGCCTCTGTATTGTGGAGATCGATAACATGCGTGGGCTTCCTCCCAGCTGCACCACACCGGCTGTGGATGGAATGGTGGTCAACACTCACACCCCAAAGGTCGTGCAGGTACGAAAGACGGTTCTCGAGCTTCTCATTGCCTACGGAGACCACAACTGCCTGCTTTGTGAGCAGACGGGCAATTGCGAGCTCCAGGATCTCGTCTACGAGCACGGCATCGACCACATTCGATACAAGACCGCCTTCGTTCCGAAGCCGAGGGATGATTCCAACCCCTTCATCATTCGGGACAACAACAAGTGCGTCCTGTGCGGTCGATGCGTCCGTGCATGCCTCCATGTCCAAATGAACGGGGTCATCGACATGGCAGCTCGAGGTTCCGAGGCATACATCACCACCTTTAACAACAAGCCCCTCATGGAATCCTCGTGTGTCTTCTGCGGGGAGTGTGTCCAGGCCTGCCCGGTGGGTGCCCTCACCGAAAAGAAGGCCTATCGCCTGGGACGCCCGTGGGAAAGCACCAAGGTCCGCACCACCTGTCCATACTGTGGAGTGGGCTGCCAGTTGTGGTTGCACGTAAAAGACGGGCGGATCACCAAAGTGACCGGCGTCGAGGAAGGACAGCCCAACCAGGGCCGGCTGTGCGTGAAAGGCCGCTTTGGTTATGATTTTCTTTATTCCGAAGAAAGGCTGAAGGCCCCCCTCATCCGGGAGAACGGCGGATTTCGCGAGGCGTCCTGGGATGAGGCCCTCGATCTGGTCGCCGCCAAGTTCACGGAAATCATCCAGAAGCATGGTCCTGACGCCATTGCCGGCGTGAGTTCGTCCAGAAGCTACAATGAAGACTCCTACCAGATGCAGAAACTGCTCCGGTCGGTCATCGGGACGAACAACGTGGACAACTGCGCACGTACCTGACACGCCCCAACCGTCGCCGGTCTGGCGAAATCTTTCGGTTCCGGGGCCATGACGAACTCCTTCGCGGACTTCGCCAAAGCAAAAATGATTCTTGCCATCGGCACCAATATGACCGAAGCCCATCCGGTGGCATCCACCTACGTGAAAAACGCGGTGGACGGCGGCGCCCAGCTGATCGTGGTGGATCCGCGCCGCACGGGTCTCGCGGATTGGGCTCACCTGCATGTTCCCATCAAGGTGGGAAGCGACATCGCTTTCCTCAACGCCGTCATGAACGTCCTGATCGCCGAGGACTTGTATGCCAAGGATTACGTGGCGTCCTGCACCGTGGGCTTTGAAGAACTGAAGGCCAAGGTGATGGAATACCCGCCCGAGAAGGCCGCGGAAATCTGTGGTGTGAGCGCGGACGTCATCCGGGACGTGGCACGGCGCCTGGCCTCGGTGAGGCCGGCTCTTCTTGCTTACACCCTCGGTATTACCGAGCACACCTGCGGAATGAACAATGTCCTTTCATGCGCCAATCTGCAGATGCTTCTGGGCAACGTGGGTTTCGAGTGCGGAGGCGTCAACCCCATCCGGGGCCAGAACAACGTTCAGGGAGCCTGCGATATGGGGGCACTTCCCAACGTGTTTCCCGGCTACCAGAGAGTGGACGATCCCAAGGCCCAGGCCAAGTTCAAGGCCGCATGGAAGGTCGATTCCCTTCCCGGCAAACCCGGCCTCATGATGCCCCAAATGCTGGAGGGTCTTGGTGATGGAAGGATCAAGGCCTTCTACATCTTCGGCGAGAACCTGGCCAACAGTGAGCCGGACATCAAGCATGTCGAACACTTGCTGGCCTCGGCCGAGTTTCTGGTCTGCCAGGATATCTTCCCGACGGAAACCACTCGATTCGCCCATGTGATCCTGCCCGCAGCCGCATGGAGCGAGAACGAGGGCACCTTCACCAACAGTGAGCGGCGAGTGAGTCGCTGTCGAAAGGTGAGCGATCCGCCCGGAGTCTCCATGCCCAACTGGTGGATCTTCAAGCAAATCGCCAAGCGCATGGGCCATGAATGGGCATCCAACAGTGCCCAGGAGCTCTGGGACAACGAGATCTCAGTCCTTGCTCCTCAGCTGGTAGGCATCAAGTATGCCAGGATCGAAAACGATGGTCTCCAGTGGCCCGTGCCGGACGAGACCCACTGCGGCACGGCGGTTCTCCACAAAGACGGGTGCTTCACCTGCGGTCTCGGGCAGTTCGTCGCTGTGGACTGGACTCCGCCCGCCGAGGTTCCCGACAAGGATTACCCGTTCGTGCTGAGTACGGGCCGTCGGCTTTTCCACTACCACACACGGACCCAGACCGGTCGCGCCGCGGGCTTCGACGAAATCCTGGGCGAGGAAACGGCGGATATTTCGCCGCAGGATGCGCAGGCCATGGGCATTGCCGATGGGGAAATGATCCGCGTGAAATCCCGCCGGGGAGAAGTGACGGTCAGGGCCAAGGTGACCGACCGGGTTCCCCAGGGTCTCGTGTGGATGGCCTTCCATTTCCGCGAAGCCTGTGCCAACTGGCTTACCAACCCGGCCTTCGATCCCGTCACCCAAACGGCGGAATATAAAGCCTGCGCGGTCGCCATCGAGAAACTGTGATCCATTCTTGGGAAGGGTCCGTCACAGGACTCTTCCCAAGCATGTCCCTGGGAGTAGATGCACTACTGCATCTTCATGGATTCTTTCCCTTTCGTTCTCCATTGTGTACTCCCACTCATAGTTGTTCGCCGGCAAAACGGCTCATGACCGCCCCAATCACTCAATCCAGATGACCCATCCTTTTAGGGGAGGAGATTCTACCGTGGGCAGCCTACCAGGACCTCGGAGGAATCCCTCCTTTTTTTTTCAGCATGCCGGCGGGGGTGGGGACAGACACGAGCGCAAAGTTCCTCTTGGTTGTTCCGGGCTTGGGTTGGAGGGGGTGCGTCGGCTTTGAGGATCGCTGCGCTGCGGCAGACTCATGAGGGAAGGGGTATAGACCCGCGGGCTTGAGGCCCGCGGGGATCATCACAACACTACAAACATTTCAACCGCTCGATTCCGAAGGTCCTTTTCCTTCATACATCGGAGAGGAGAACCCCCGCCTATCCAGCCGCGTGTTTGTGGTACTTCTGGGGATCGTCTGTCACCACGTAGATCACTCTCACCTCGTCTGCCTTGAGGGCCTCGGCCTTCGGGTAGGTCTTTTTCAGTTCTTCCACCCTTTTCTTGACCAACTCCAGGATCTCGGCACGTTCCCCAAAAATTACGGCTCCCGTAGGACACGACTTTACACACGCCGGAGGCCGATCATTGGTGATGCGATCGATGCACATGGTGCACTTGGCCAGCACCTTGGTCTTCTCATTCTGCCGCGGTATATCGAACGGACAGGAGTTGCGCACTTCTTCGAAAGGAGCTTCCTTGGATTTCTCCGTGTAGATCACTGCACCGGTCGCCTCGTCCTTGACAGCCCCGCCGTCCACGTACCCCTGGATGGCATCCAGGCAGGCAGGATCGAGACAGTGGCGACACATGTCCGAAAAGAAATACCAGTAGGGTTTCCCATTCTCCAACTTACCGTCCGCAAAGCGCACCACCTTATAGGTGTCGGCCGAGAAGTCCTGCGGGTTCTGGTACGTGCCGATCTGTTTCGTCTTGGTACCCGGCAGACCGTTCCACTGTTTGCAGGCAACCTGGCATCCCCGACAGCCGGTACACTTGGAGGTATCCACCATTATGGATTTTCCGCTAGCCATCGCTCAGCCCTCCTATGCCTTCATCACGTTGACCATGAACGCTTTGTACTCCGGGGTCATGGTATTTCCGTCGCCCACGGTGGGAGTGAGCAGGTTGGCGCTGTCGCCGCAGTCTTTGGGAAAGAGCCATCCGTAGTTGAACGTCATTCCCACTTGATGGACGACCTGTCCGCCGACTTTGAAAGGACGGAAACGGGTGGTCACCATGGCGACGCACTCCAGGGAGCCGCGAGCCGATTCCACTTTCACCTTGTCTCCGTTCTTGACGCCTCGAAGCTGAGCCAGCTCTTCGCTCATCTCCACGTACACCTGAGGCTGTGCTTCCGCCAGCCACGACTGCCAACGGGTGATTGCCCCCGTGCACCAGTGTTCGGTACAGCTGTAAGTGGTCATGACGATCGGATACTTGGGATCGGCGCTTGCGTACACGTCGCACTCCCCTTTGAACAGCTTGATGATCGGGCTGTTCAGCTGGGAAGATATGAGGTTCTTCGGCAGAGGACTCTCCACGGGTTCGTAGTGCTCGGGAAAGGGACCGTCGTTGAGACCGGGGCCGAAGAGAGAGCCCACCCCATCGGGTTTCATGATGAAAGGATACTTTCCGTTCTGGGGGTCGGACATGGGAGGCCACGGCCCATCGGGAATGTCGCCCACCCATTTGCCGTCTTTCCAGGCCAGCAGTGGTCGCTTGGGGTTGTACGGCTGGCCGTCGAGGTCCACGGATGCCCGGTTGTAGATGATGCGGCGGTTGACGGGCCATGCCCAGGACCATTCGGGATAGAGCCCGAGACCCGTGGGATCGGTCTTTTTCCTTCGAGCCATGAGATTGGTGCCGTCCTGTGTGAAGCTGCCGCAGGAGATCCAGCACCCGCTCGAAGTTTTTCCATCTGCCTGGAGGAGGGCAAAGGACGGCACGCATTCACCCTTCTTGTAGGTTTTATCCCCCACCGTGACGTCTTCCAAAAAGTATCCATTGATGGCCTTGGCAACTTTGAGGGCGCTGAATTGGCCCTTTTCGTCCGTGTAATCCCATTTCAGGTTCAAAATGGGGTCGGGGAACTGCCCCTTTTGCTTCTTATACAGATCCTTCACCTTGGCCATGATGCGATGGACTATGTCTCCCGTGGAGATGGCATCACCCGGAGGAGGTGCCGCCTGGTACTTCCACTGGACCCACCGACCGCTGTTGCTCTGGCTGCCTTCCTTCTCCACCGAAGCGGACGCCGGAAGGAGGAACACCTCCGTTTTGACCTTCTTGGGATCCATACCCGGTCCCTTCCAAAAGGAGGCCGTCTCGTTGTCGAAAATATTCACGTGGACGAACCAGTCCAGGTTCGCCATGGCCTTCCGCACCTTGCCCGCATTGGGAAGACTGCAGGCGGGATTCTGGGCGATGCAGATGAACCCCTTGATCTTCTTTTCATACATATGATCGAAGAAATTCATGACCGAAGCATCCTGCCCATCATCCAGTTTGGGCAACCACGAGTAGGCAAAATCGTTTTCCTTGGTGGCCTTCTCCCCATACCAGGTCTTGAAAAGACTCACGGCATACTTGGGATAGTTCTGCCACCAATTGGCCGATCTGGGGTCCCCGGATTTGGGGGTGTTCTTTTTGAGGTAATCATCGAGGGTTACCTGAGAGGCCCGGGGAGCAGCCAGGTACCCGGGAAGGTAATGATACAGAATGGCAAAATCAGTGGAACCTTGCACGTTGGGTTCCCCGCGCAGGGC
>JAGPLX010000066.1 GCA_018053185.1 Syntrophobacteraceae bacterium | reverse complement strand
GGACGTTTCGGGTCCCGGTATCCGGCAGGCCTTTTTCCCCTTGTGCATTTTCATATTCCCAAAACCGCTTCGCTTATGGTAAATTTCATCGTCCCGGAAAAGGCATGAAAAGTGGAATCTCACGGATTCCGCAGGTTCGGTATAGGCGTCCAAGAGGAGTATCCCATGAAAAGACACCCTTTCTCAGTGAGTAAAATCCTGGCGGCCCTTTGCCTGGCCGCTCTGTTCGCTTCCCCATGCGGGAGCGCCGAGCAGACCACCGCTCCCGCCAAGGTGGCTGTCCTTCCTTTTACCATGCACACTCCCAACGAACTGGCCTATCTCCAGAGCGGGATCCGCGACATGCTGGCCTCGCGGCTGGCTTGGCAGGGAAAGGTCCAGGTCGTGGATCGGACGGCGGTGAATAACGCCCTCCCCTCGACCAAGACGGACATCCCCCTGGAGGAAGCCGTCAGGATCGGTCGTAATTTGCAAGCCGACTATGTACTCTTTGGCAGTGTGACCGCCGTGGGCCAGTCCATCAGCATCGATGCCAAGATGGCGTCCGTGGACGGAAAATCCGAACCCGTCAGTCTCTATGCCCAAACCAAAACCCTGGATGAGGTCATCCCAAAAATCAATCAGTTTGCCCAGGAGATCAACGCCAAGGTGTTCGCCCGCCCGGGGGAACAGAAAATAGACGCCTCCGCGGGAGAGGACAAGGAATTCGCCAGCCTGAAAAACCCGGAGCTCCTAGTCCCCGAAACCATGGTTCCCGGCGATAACAAGATCTCCTACTTGAATCCCAACTTCATCGAGGTCACTCCCGAAGGATCCCTTCGCCAGGGCGGCCTGTGGCGAAGTCAGACCATCACCGCAGGGGTAGTGGGGATGGATATGGGAGACCTCGACGGGGATCGCAAGAACGAGCTCGTCATCATCACCATGAACAAGCTCACGGTTTTTCGAAGGGAGGGCCACGGCTTGAAAACCATAGGAACCTTCAACGGTCAAAAGACGGACCGGTTCCTGAACGTTTCCCTGGTGGACACCGACCGGAATGGAAGGGCCGAGATCTACGTCACCAACCTTCGGAAGTTCAATACCTCCAAGCCCGTCTACGGAGAGTCCGCACTGGGAGGGGGAGGGGGCGCAACGGAGGAACTGAGTTCCTTTTGCCTCAGCTTCGAGAACGGCAAGCTGCAAATGATTCGTGAGGGTATCGATTATTTTCTCAACGGGATTGAATTGCCCAAGAGAGGAAAGGTCTTGATAGGTCAGGAAAAGGCCCCCGTCACGGAGGGTGCCTTCAAACCGGGTATCTATGAAATGATTGTCCGAAGCAAGGGACTGTCGCCGGGTTCTCCCGTCTCCACCCCACGCCAGTGCAACGTTTTCAATTTCGCCAAGGCCGACATCAACGGCGACAATTTGGAGGAAACGATTCTGATCAACAGTTCCAACCAGCTCGTCATCCTGAGCTCGTCCGGAGAACAATTGTGGAAGGCAAACCGATACTTCGGCGCCACAACCAATTCTTTCGAAGCCAGGGTCATCGATCGTCGATTCAATCAAGTAGAGCTGTATTCGATCCCGAGCAACATCGTCATTACAGACCTCAACAAGGACAACATCCCGGAGGTTGTGGTGAACCGCAGTCTGGACGTGCTGAGTCAATTCCTGCCCGAGGGTCTCAAACACTACGACTCGGGAGAGATCGTTTCCATGTCGTGGGATCAACTCGGCATGGTAGAAAACTGGAAAACCAGGCAAATCAACGGAATGGTGACCAACATCCGCATCGGGGACCTCAACCATGACGGCACCGCCGAACTGGTCGCCAGCCTGGTCATGGCCAGGGATTTACTGAAATTGTGGGATTCCAAGAGCACGATTTTCAGCTACGATCTGAACATCTCACCCACAAAGACCGCAGCAAAACTGCAGTAAAGGGCTGCCCGCGCGCCCTTCGGGCACACCCCCGGCCATACATCAGGCGGGTTTTCTTCGCCGGCCAAAAATCAGACAAGGCGGGTTCTCGGGGTCTGAGAATCCGCCTTTCCAATTCCGCCGGGGTGAAAAGAGGTGTCTTCCAAAAGGTATCGCGGCTCTTCGAAAAAAGGCTGCCGTTGGAGTTCGAAGGACGGTTCAGGTGGAAAATGCAGGTTCCGAATTGTCAGCGGATAGCCGTTTCTTACCTTCATTCCACCCTTGCTGCTGCTACCGGAGAATGCGGTTGAGAGACTTCTCGACCTTTTCCAATTCCTCCGCCTTCACGCGCATGGCCCAGAGGTTTCCATCCTTTTCCACCCATACCAGTAGGGACTTTTCTCCCTTTTCTCCTCCCTCGTTCCAGCTCATGGTCGCCAACAGCCGGTCGGCAGACCATAACCGGATGCGCCCGTGGGGTTCACTGGGAATGGGCGGTGCCGGTTCGACCTTCTCGACATATTCCAGCTGGTTCAGATCCCACAACAGGGACCTCACCTGCCAGGGTTCCTTCAGATTCCTGGGTTCTTTGCCTTCTTCGCCGGCAAGGCCCCACCCGTTCTCCATGCGAACGGCCTGTCCTCTCAATTCCCCCAGGCGCAAGTCCGCTTTCTGAACCTCGTCTGGTTTCACACCGACCAGGGATCGATCCTCGAGGTCCCGGGCGCTCTTGGGCAAATCGGCCAGGAAATTCGAGTCAACCCAGGCGACACAGGCCAGCTCCGAGCTGTAGACCGGAACTCGTTTTTCCTCCTTCCCCCGCTGCCCGACCAGGAGAAAGGCGGTGCGTCCCGCCCCCAGGTCCAGGTCCACACGGACCGCGGGAGGATCCAGGCCGTAAAACTTGAGATCCCCAAAATTTTCCTCGGGAAAATCCTTGGCCCTGAGCCATTGGACTTGCTCCACCGCGTTTCGAACCTTGCTGTCCTTAACAACCACCTGGGGTTCCCCTGCGATTTCCCACCCTGTTCCTTGCTCGTTTCTCTTCACCTCGAGGCTTTTTCCATCCTGCCAGACCAGTTTCATACCAACCACATTTTCGGGCTCGAAGACGAAGAGCTGCTTTCTGCGCAGATCATTCACCCCCCGGTTTAAAACCCTACCCTCATCTACGGCGATGAGAAACAACTCCGGACTATCGGCCTTCTTGGCGAAGTACCCGTCACCCACAGGATTCTTGTCTCCCACGAGGAGTTCCATCCAGGTGTCCCCGGACCGGAAACGGACCTTGAGCGAGGGTTCGGACAGACCGTAAGGCGCCGGGTCCTCGGCAGCCGAAACCACCTGTCGTTCGAATTCGAGATTGGCCAGGGTGCGCACCAGGTCCTCGACGACCGTTCGATCCGCCTGGGCCTGCACAGGTTCCACAAGCTTCCATTCGCCTTCTTTCCTGAGCAAGATGGGCTTCTTGTCCTTGGCGTGAAGCTCTATTGCCTCCACGCTGTCCGCAGCAACACGAAACAGACGTTTGGCCTCCTTCTCCGCCGCCATTTTCTGCTCTTTTTTCACTATCTCAAAGTAGAAGAAATATCCTCCGACCACACAAAAGACCAGCAGATAGAGGACTGCATGCCGCCACTTCATCTTTGAGACCTCCTGACCCGGTACACCATCAAGCCGCTCAGGACTACGATCAGGGGAACCAATACCATCACCGTCAGTAACATCACCTGGGACTGGCCGGGAGTCATGAGGCGCGCGGTGCCGGTCTTCTGCCTGGGTTTGATGGTAATGAGGTTTTCATCCTCACTCATGAAGCTGGCCATGTTCAAAAAGAGATCCCCGTTTCCCGAAAGGCTGAAATAGGTGTTGTCGGCAAAATCGGAGTCTCCCGCCACGAGAAGGTAGGCTTTTTTGTCGGCGTCGGCCGCCATGTCCGCAGCATCGTCGGACTCCAAATCCCTCGATTCCTTGCCGGAATTACCCTCCTCCCTTCCTTCCTTCCCTTGACGGAGTTCGATCTCCGAAATGACCACCAGGGGAATGGGACCGGGGATATCTTTTCCTTCATCAAAGCCGGCCTGGCCTTCCTGCAGAAGATTCATGTCCGTTTCAGCCCAGGCGTTGGCCGAAGTGGAAGCCAGGATCTCCACACGCACGTTGGCGGGGGGGTCTTTGGCTGCACGCACCGATCGTGCTTCCGGGAAAAAGGTAGCCACCTCGAAATCTTTGGTGATCTTGTGTTCCCCGTACTCCATGACCATGGGCATGAGATAGCTCCCCCCAAATACCCGGCTCAGTTTGTCGATAACCATGTCATCCCCCAGTTCCACCCCGTAGGAGCGGATGAACTCCCGCAATCCCCCGTCGTGCTGAGGATCCAGAAATACAAGGACCCTTCCCCCCCGTTCCAGGTACGATTTGAGGCTCTCCACCTCCTGGGGCAACAGGTTCTTCCGAGGGCCCACAATGAAGACCGCGGAAGCATCCTCGGGCACATGGGCCTGCTGCATGAGGTTGAGTTGGGCGGGAACGTAGCCCGCCTTCCGAAGCTCGGCGTCGGCAGTGGAATAACCTTCCTTGTTGACGTTCTCCAAGGATCGTTCCCCGTGTCCGACCAGGAAATAGAGCTTTTTGTCCGCTTGGCGGGTCAGGCGAAGGAGGCCGTTGGTGAGCCCCTCCTCGGTGGCCGTGGGCAAAGACTGCTTTTTATCATAGCCCTCGAGGACGATGGTTCCGTAAGAGCGGATCTCGTAGCGCTTGGCAACCTCCGGCCGTCGATCCGGATCAATGAACTCGTAGGTGATTTTCGGGTTGTAGTACTGGTACGTGTCCAAAAGGTCCTTGGCCTTGGACTGCTCCGGCGCGGCAGTGGCGAAAAAAGCCTTGATCGTTACGGGCCTGTCGATGGAATCCAGGACTTTTCGCGTCTGCTCGGAGAGGGTGAAACTCTTGGATTCAGTGAGGTCCCATCGCCAGGGGTGTTTTTCGGCAATGAGCGCCACAAAAACGAGAATACCCAGGAAAAACAGGGTAGAAATCAGCGTGCTCGAGCCATAGTTCCATGCACGACCGCTTTTGCTTCTCTTCAACATGTCACGTGACCTCCACTCCAGGAAGAGCCGGGATTTTCAAGGAAAGCCCGGTTCCATGACTACACGGATCCACCCGGGGTTGAGCCCGGGGCTTCCCCGCCGGAACAGAAACCGCGTCCCGATCCCTTTAACCCTTCCAACGGAAATACTCCATTCGTCGAAGCGTCAGAAAAAGGAAAAACAGGATGAACATCAGGTAATAGAGCACATCCCGGCTGTCCAGGATGCCCTTGGCGAAGGTATCCAGGTGTTGGGTGATCGATATGTATTCGATGAGGCTTCCCGCCGTCGGACCCACCAGGTTCTTGGTCCATCCGATGACCCAGAACATCAGCAGCGCTCCAAAGGAGAGGACCGCGGCGACGATTTGGTTTTGGGTCAGGGACGAGGTGAAGATGCCGAGGGAGAGGAAGGCACCGCCCAGGAGAAATACCCCCAGGTAACCGCAGAGAATCGTGGGATAATTGGGATCTGCAACCATGTGGAGCAGTAGGATTCCCGGAAAGGTCCCGGCCAGGATGAGGACAAAGGAGGTGACCACGGCCGAGAATTTCGCCAGTACCGCAGAACGATCCGGGATGGGATAAGTGAAGAGCAGCTCGATGGTCCCCGACTTTCGCTCTTCTGCATATAACCTCATGGTCAGGAGGGGGGAGATAAGAAGCAGAACGATGCTGAGATCGAGGAAAAAGGGGCGCAGCACCATATCCGAGATGTTCAATTGCCTTGCTGCCATGGGGTTCGAACTTGCTTGGAAACTCAGCAGGTTGAAGTAGGCAACGCCGCTGTAAAAAAAATAGCCCGCGATGATCAAAAAGGTAAAAGCCACAACGTAGAAAATGGGGGAAGCGAACAGGCTGTAGAGTTCCTTGCGATAAACGGCCGCGAATCCTCTCATGTCTCGGACTCCTCCTGGGATGGTTCCTCGGTGACGAGCTGCATGAAGATCTCCTCGAGGCTCAGGTCCACCGTCCTGAGTTCCAGGAGATCCATTTGCCGGTTCACCACCAATCGGGCGATTTCCGGGCGCAGGTCCTTGGAGCGATCCGTCTCGATCCGAAGGTGATTCTCATTATTTTCATGGAGTGTCACCCTCTGGACCCCTTCCATGGATTCCAGCGCCGAGGCCAGCCCCTTCACATCGCCGGCGACCCGTAAAATGACCTGGGCTGATTTCTGGAGCTGACTCGTCAGGTTACCGGGCGAATCCGTGGCCACGATTTGACCCTTGTTGATGATCAGCACTCTCTGACATAACTGAGCGACTTCCGGCAGGATATGGCTGCTCAAAAGGATGGTGTGTTCTTCCCGCAGTTCCTGGATCAGCTTCCGGATCTCGATGATCTGGGCGGGATCCAACCCGATGGTGGGTTCATCCAGAATCAACACGGGAGGGCTGTTGAGCAGGGCCTGGGCAAGACCCACGCGCTGTCGATATCCCTTGGAGAGATGGCCGATGATGCGGTGGGACACCTTTTCCAACCCGCAGGTTCCGATCACGCGGGAGATTTCCCCCTCCATACTCTTCGCATCCACTCCCTTGACCCCTGCGACAAAGCGAAGAAACCGCCGCACGGTCATCTCGTGGTACAGGGGCACGTTTTCAGGCAAGTATCCGATTTTTTGACGGACTCCGAGGGATTGTTCAAAACAGTCCAGGCCGTCGATCCTGGCCGTTCCTGCCGTTGCAGGCATGTAACAGGTGAGAATGCGCAAGGTCGTGGATTTTCCGGCCCCGTTGGGACCCAAAAAACCCACCACTTCCCCTCGCTTTATATGGAAGGTCACATCTCGTATGGCCGCAACAGGGCCGTAAAATTTGGTCAAGCCTTCCGCTTCGATCATGGTCTCCAGTCCTCAGCCGGTTTAAATACCCAATTCCTCGACGCCCTCCCCGGGATGGCCGCCTGCCCTCCCGCGCCGAGACCTGTATCTCCGAAAAAGTGAAGTTGTCGGCTTTCATTGGATTCTTTTGCAGTGCAAGATGGAAACACCGCAAGCGGTTCAAGGCAAGAAAATCCGCGACTGTTGATTGTTCCGGACGGTTTTGGTGCCTAGGGAAGACGCACAAACCCGGCATAGATATTCATGAAGCTCCCCGTCCGGCAGTACCAACAAGAGGCGGCTCCGTACCGGCATCGCCTGCCTGCACTGCGGGCAGTACAGTGCCGACGCCACGAAATCGCCGTATTGACCAGCAGAGCTCCTGCGCACCTGATTTCACCTCCTGCCCTCATGACCGGGATCCGTTCAGCTACGAGCCCGGCGCTGTGAACTCGCTGCCGCTTCGGGGTCGGATTCCTTGCGGCGGCTCCAGGGCCACTTTTTGGCTTTCTGGTCCTCTTGGGCCTTCTCCAGTTCCATGAATTCGTGGAGCAACTCCGCCTGGCGACCTCCTATCTTCCTGGGGATGGTCACTTCCACTTCGATAAAAAGGTCCCCTCGACCAGTTCCTCGCAATCGGGGGATTCCTTCTCCGGGAAAACGGATCACCTCGCCCGGCTGGGTTCCTGGCTCGATCCGGATCGTCTTCTTCCCCTGCAGGGTGGGCACCTCGATCTGATCCCCGAGAATGGCCTGCACAAACGATATGGAAACCTTGCCGTACAGGTTGTCTCCGTCCCGATCGAAAAACTCGTGGGGCTGAACCTCGAGCCGCACGTACAGATCACCCGCTTGACCACGACGATAGCCGCTTTCTCCTTCTCCCCTCAATCGGAGGCGCGTGCCCGTGTCAACCCCGGCGGGGACTTTCACCTGCACCCGTTTGGTCTGTCTCACGCGTCCCTGGCCGCGGCACGCCTTGCACGGCGAGGTCAGGACCCTCCCTGTTCCCTGGCAGCGTCCGCATGTGGTACTGATCCTGAAAAACCCCTGGGCCTGCACCACCTGCCCGCTTCCATGGCACATGGGGCAGACGCTTTCCTGAGTTCCAGGTTCCGCACCTTTGCCGGCACAGGTCGGACACTCGACCAGCGTGTCCAATTCGACTTCCTTCTCGACGCCGAAGGCAGCTTCTTCAAAACTGAGCTTCAAGTCGTAGACCAGGTCGCCGCCGGGGCGGGAAGCGGATCGGGACCTTTGGGTACCTCCAAATCCGAAAGAGAAGAACTCCTGGAAGATATCCCCGAATGAACCGAATATGTCCTCAAACCCACCGAAACCGCTAAACCCGCTGTTTTGCAGGCCTTCGTGGCCATGGGCGTCATAGATGCGGCGTCTCTGGGAGTCTCTGAGAACCTCGTACGCCTCCGCAGCCTCCTTGAATCTTTCCTCGGCTTCCTTGTCCCCGGAATTACGGTCTGGATGGTATTTCAGGGCAAGCTTCCGGTAAGCTTTCTTGATTTCCTCTTCTCCAGCGTTCCGGGAAACCCCCAGAACCTCATAATAGTCCCGTTTGTTCATGGACTTTCGATACCCCCGTACTGTGAATCTAATTCTATGTCTCCCGGCGGGCCGACATTTTTCCTAACCATGCCGGAAAGCCTTGTCAACACCGAGCGCCTTCCAGGTCTGCAGCAATTGGGACGCAAGGGAATCCGTCGATACCAATACGCACCCCGCCCTCCCACTCCCTCGACTACCGTCGCGGCATGAGAGGCTCTACTACAGTACGGCACCATCCGGCATTTCTCTCTCGTGGGTACAGCCTTTTTTATGCTGCTTGCAGAACCCGGACGCAAAGTTCCGCCCCCCTCTACCACCTTCCTTTACTTTCCCGCGGACGCGCCCTCCGTGCCCTCGACCCCCGTATCGACACGGCCCGCCAATTGCGTGGCTTCCGAGGCAAAAGTCACCTTCCCCGCTTCTTGGGCTTTGCGAGCCAATGTCAGCCATTCCTCGGAGCCGGGTTCATAGTGCAGGATCTTCAGAATGCGCCTGAACAGGAACAGGTCTCCCTCCTCCTTCGCCCGATCCAGGAGTCGGGTCAAATCTTCCCGACTCTTCGCCTTCTCGTAGAAGTCCACAGCGTCGTGCACCAAGTCCGCTTCCTCGAAAGCCCAGCCGCAATGAATCAGCTTCTCGACCGCCACCACCGATTGATTCAGCAGCTCCCGCTTGTCAAGGCAGGAAAGGATCGGTCCTCTATCCATGAAAAAGCCCACCCCTCTTCATTTCCCCACTCTCCGCCCAAGTGAGGACAATGGACACACCCTTGGTTGGTCCCGTGCTCAAAGTTCATCCTCATCCGGCTCCAGAAAAGAATCCGCCTGCCCGTACTCCCGGGAGGCGTCATACTGAGTCGCAGCATCGAGGATTTCCTTCACCTCACGCAGGGCGACGTCTTCTCTTTCCACCGTCCCGGTCTCAGCCCGCACCTTGGAATCCTCGAGCTGCCGGATGTTGTCGGGGGTAACCTTTCCAGCGGCAATCTCGCGCAGGGCGAGGACAATTTCCTTGTTCTTGGGAGCGTTCACCAGGGGGGGCGATCCGCTTCGCAATTGCAGCACCCTGCGCACTGCCAGGTGCACCAGGGCAAAGCGGCTCTCCACCTTATCCAGACAGTCTTCGATTGTCACCCGAGCCATTTCGGCTCCTCCTCCCTCTACGTGCTACCTTTTACAATGTACCGGCACGACCGCTCCAGCCTTTTCACTGGAGAATCCGGTTTTGAGCAGACCCTCTTGAACTCCGCACATCAAATAAAGAGATGGGACTTACATATCGTCCCCGGATCGATAACCTCGAGGGCTATTTCCATCTCCGAGCTGGTTTATATAAACCATTGCCTTCCCTGAAGACAACCCGAAAACCCACCATCCTCGGCAGGGGCATCCTCCATCCCGAAGGCAGCCGGGGTGGGGCGGGGAATCGGTGCGACCCTCGGCCGGGCTTCCCGACACCTTGACCCTTCGACCATTGGAGATCAACCTCGTTTCTCAGCGTATCGAGCCAGGATGAACAGAAAATCCGCCAACCGATTGAGATAAGTATGGATATCCGGATCGTGAACGGCTCCGTCTTCTTTCAGTGCCACCACACGACGTTCGGCTCGGCGGATGATGCTCCTGGCCAGGTCGATCCCGGCACTGGACGGGTTGCCGCCGGGATAAATGAACCGGCGAGGGATGGGGACTTCCTGCTGGAGTGTCTCGATCCACTTCTCGAGCCTCTGAGTCCGCTCCGTGCCGATTCTGCATTGCAAGTCCTTGTCCTCGCAGGCCAACTCTCCCCCTAAAACCACCAGGTCCTCCTGGACAATCTCGATCATGTCCCGAATATGCTGGTTTTGGGTGAACACCTTGGCAAGGCCAAGGGCAGAGCTCGCTTCGTCCAGCGTCCCGTAGGCTTCCGGCCGAAGACTGGCCTTGGACACCCTAGTACCCGTCAACAAGCTGGTCTCTCCCCCATCTCCCTTTTTCGAGAACACAAAGACTTCCACGTCTTCCTCCCAAACAGTCGTTTTAGAGCCATACCCCAGCATCCTGTTCAGTGTTGTCCTCTCCTCCCCAGTTCGTCCCTGAAGACCTTATAAAAAGCTGCATGGTCTTTCATGGACCGAACGAGCAGGATTTTTGCCTTATCAAAATCCTTCACGTTGAGAACCAGGTCCACACCCAGTCGAAAAGCCGCCAGGCGGTCCATGGTCGGCAGCCCCTCACTCAGAAGGCAGAGAAAGAACTGTCTTCTCAGGTGCATGGGCAGAAGTTGAATATGGTGGAGAAGAGGATTGCCCGAAGCTCCCGGTCCCTCATCGATCACAACGAGGTCATAGCGATTGCTGCGGAGCTTGTTTATGGCCACGGGGACCGTTGCGGCGACACTCACGAAAAAATCGGACTGACGCAAGATCTGCTCCACATTTGCCCTTCGAGACGAATCGGCCAGGCACAGCAAGGCGGTTTTGATACCGTCCTCCACGATTTCCAGCAGGGATGAGTCATCTTCCTCAGGTTCGGGTTCCTGGGAAACGACGGAAAAGCCGGTCCCGGGTTTCTCCTGTTCCAGTCCTTTGTCGGCTGGGGGATCTTCCCTCCTTTCCACGGGCATCCTGCACTTGGGGCACAGGATCTTAACCTCTTTCCCTGCTGGGATCCTCTCGTCGGGAACAGAAAAGGTCACACGGCATCCGGGACAGAAAAATTTCACTGTTGCCTCCTCGAAATTTTTCCCATTACTCACTCTCTGAAGTTCCGCACACCAGCTGAGTGGTACAGGGAGGTGCAAGCAGCTGGAATTTCATAGTTTTAAGTGGAAAGGCAGCTCCAAATGTAGTAGGGTTGATTTACCTAAACCACCACAACTACAAACAAAAAGGAGCTGCCCATGAAGAAGAATATCGCATTTTCCCTCTTCATCCAAAGAGAAATTGAGAAACACCCCCTCAATGTAGAATCCGAGGTCAACAAGTCCATGAATGAGCTGGGGATCAGAACATTGCTGCACCGGTCGGGGATAGAGAAAGAGAAAGGGTTTCCGACCATCAGCCTGCTCTTTGCCCTGATCGTTTTGCCCGTCATCAAGCAGTCCCTCGCGGCTTTATGGTCCGGGAAGTTCTTTGAGAACATGCTCCAGGCTCACAAAGACACCTACTACCGCT
>JAGPLX010000065.1 GCA_018053185.1 Syntrophobacteraceae bacterium | reverse complement strand
AGAAAAAGGAGAGATCAAGATGGCCGTAATCGGACATGGCAAGAAGGAAATCGTGGAAAGAATTATGGCCCCTGCCGAGGCCGTGAAAAAGATTCAGGGACTGACCCAAGTCCCCGTGCGCAGCCAGATAGCCAATGAAATCATCGGCATCTCGTACGGCTTCTTTTCCCCCCTCGAGGGCTTCATGGGAAAGGCCGATGTGGATGGCGTTGTCCACAACATGCACCTGGCGAACGGTATTCTCTGGAGCATTCCCATCGTATTCGACATGTCGGATGCGGATATTGCCAAGTATGGGATCAAGGAGGGAACCTCCGTGGTCCTGACCTATGGTGGAAACCCCATGGCTCTCTTTGAGGTTCGGGAGATTTTCAGCTACGACAAAAAGGTCATGGCGGAGAAGGTCTACGGCACGGCCGAAGATAAACACCCTGGCTGCGCCAGGACTTACAAATACGAGGACAAGTTCATTGGTGGAAAGATTACGCTCGTCAACCGACCCAAGATCAACGAACCTTACGGACCCTACTTCATTCCCCCCCTGCAGATGCGGGAGGAGTTCAAGAAGAGAGGATGGCAGCGTGTGGTGGCCCACCAGACCCGGAACGTTCCCCACACGGGCCACGAATGGCTCATGAAGGGCGCCTGGCTTCAAACTTACGGCGAGTTGCCCATCGATAAGCCCCTCGTGGGTGTTCTGGTGAACGCAATCATTGGGGAGAAGAGAAAAGGCGACTACATCGACGAAGCCATCATCCTCACCCAGGATGAGCTCCGCAAGTCGGGATACTTTGGAGATCACAACCACCTGACCTCCCTCACCTTCTGGGATATGCGCTATGCGGGACCGCGGGAAGCCATCTTCCACGCCGTCCTCCGAACCAACCTCGGATTGACGCATCATATGTTTGGAAGGGACCACGCGGGGGTCGGGACTTACTACGGTGCCTACGATGCTCATCATCTTCTGGCCAAGTACAAGGATGAGCTGAGTATCGTTCCCGTCTATTCCATGAACTGGCTCTACTGCCCCCACTGCGGGGAAGTGACCTCCGAAGGTCTCTGCAACCACAAGTCCGAATGGCAAAAGTTCAGCGGGACCCTCATTCGCAGCATCGTCGATGACGGCGTCAAGCCTCCCCGCCTCATTTTCCGGCCCGAGGTGTTCGATCTGGTGATGGAATGCGCAGAAAAGTACGGTTTTGGTTCCCCCTTTGTGACGGATGAGTATCTTGCCAAAAGGACCCCTGTCTTCTCAATCGAACCTTTAAAAGCATAGAGGAGAGTCGTGATGTCTGATGGGAAATATCCAATCAATCTTTGGGTCAACGAAGAACGTTTCGCAAAACTCCAGGCTGCCGGTTTGGCAAGCATGGCCAAAGAAGCGATGGCCGGCCTGAAGGTGATCTATGTATATGCCAACGACGCCCAACGGGACAAGATCCTCAAGGTTTTCCCTACGGCGAAGTTTGACTCGGCAACGACCAAGAGCATCGAGCTCCTGCCTCGCAAGGTCAAGGACAAGATCTTCGACCTGGTTATCGAAAAGAAAAGCATCGATGTGCTGGACGATTTCTTGAAGGATTATTGATCCACGACATGATTGCGCACCCTTCATCGGGGAGAATTGGGGAGACGTCTGCAAGGCCGTCTCCTCTTTTTTCTCATCCACCTCCGAAAACGGGCTATGTGCCTTTTCTTTGCCGTTGAAAACCCTGCCCGACTTGGGTATGGTCCATGCCGTTTGCCTGATCACAGAAAAATTCGGAGGCCGATCACGAAGGAAGTCCCATGGCTGATGCAGCATACGGCAGCCGCCCTCTCCTTGTCGTGGGTGCGGGCATGGCGGGATTGAGTGCCGCGGCAGAGGCGGCTGAAGCGGGTTTTCAGGTCATCCTGGTGGAGAGGGAACCGTACTTGGGCGGCCGTGTGGCGGGCATGAACCGGTATTTTCCCAAGCTGTGTCCTCCCGCTTGCGGCCTCGAGATTAATTTCCGCCGGATTGGAAACAACCCCCGCATTCGCGTCTTCACCATGACGGAAGTGGAAAAGATCGAGGGGGATGCGGGCGATTTCGAGGTCACCATCCTGGTTCGACCCAGGTACGTCAAGGGAAATTGTACCGGATGCGGAGTTTGCCAAAGTGCTGCTCGCAGCTGGTTTCCAAACCCTTTCAACTATGGACTGGACCGGGTCAAGGCAATTTACCTGCCCCACGAGTTTGCCTATCCTCTGCGGTATGTGTTGGCGCCGGAGGTCATCGGCACGCAGGAAGCAAAAGACATTCGGGATGCCTGTCCTTACGGTGCGGTGGACCTTGAGATGCAGCCCGAAAGGGTTCTTCTGAGGGTGGGGGCTGTGGTGTGGGCCACAGGCTGGAGTCCCTATGAGGCGGAGAAGATCCCCTACTATGGCTACGGCAAGCACAGGAATGTCGTCAACAACCTGGTGATGGAGCGCCTGGCTTCCCCCGGGGGGCCCACGGGGGGAAGGATCGTCCGGCCTTCCGACGGGGGTGGGGTGCAGAAGGTGGCCTTTGTTCAATGTGCCGGCTCCCGGGATGAGAACCACCTGGCCTACTGCTCCCATGTCTGCTGCCTGGCATCCCTAAAACAAGCCACCTATGTGCTGGATCAATACCCCGGCGCGGAAGTGATCATCTTCTATATTGATATTCGAGCATTGGGGAGACACGAAAACTTCTTCAGGAGCCTGCGGGAGGACAAACGGGTGAGATTGGTCAAGGGCAAGGCGGGTGAACTCATCGAAGACCCTGCATCCGGCCGGATCACCATCCAGGTGGAAGATCAATCCACGCGGAAAATTCTGAAGGAAGCCTTCGACCTGGTCGTGCTTGCAACCGGCATGGTACCGAACACTGCCGTAAAACGGGTCCCATCCGGCATCGCCTGTGACGACTGCGGCTTTGTTTTGTCCACGCAGAGCACCCCCGGGATCATCGGGGCCGGGTGCGTCACCTCTCCCCTCGACGTGGCCTCGTGTGTTCAGAACGCCACGGCGGCGGCCCTGAAGGCCGTCCAGATCCTCTCCAGGAGATGACTCCATAGGGGATTATTTCCACCAGGAACCACTCGGTCACCGTGGTGGGCGACATGAGATCCGGAGCATGGAAGTTCCCGACACGGGTGCGGGAACTGGGAGCCGGTCCGTGCAAGGGGTTCCGGCTGGTGGAAACAAGGGGGCGGCAGGGATGTTCCTCGATCGCCTTCCGGAGAATATCCCCACCGTGTTTTCAGAGTCTCGCCCCTGAGCCGGGGCCGATAAGAGGAGGAATCGAGCGTGGAGCCCAGGGGCATTTCCCCGGAAATGAGAGACTATATCGCCGAGATGGGGGCGGAAACCGTCAACTGGTGTATGCAATGCGGACTGTGCACCAATTTATGCCCGTGGCGCCTGGTTCCGGGAGAAACGAGTGAGAAGTTCAACATTCGCCACATGCAGCGGTTGGGGCAACTGGGACTGGAGGGTTTTGAAGAAGAGGGCATTCTTTTTGCCTGTTCCACCTGCGGTATGTGCCAGTCCCACTGCCCTCGCGGGGTGAAGATCGTGGACAATATCCGGGCCATGCGAGCCGGCATCGTGGGGGCTGGAATGGTCCCGCTCCATCTTCGCCCGATTCTCGGAAGCACCCATGCTCACGGAAACCCTTGGAGCGGGCCTAGAGACAAGCGGACCCAATGGCGGGGAACGCTGGAAGTGCCTTCTTTCACCCCCGACACGGAATATTTCCTTTTTGTGTGCTGTCACTCATGCTATGACCCTCGGAGCAGCCGGATTGCCGGAAGCATCACCCGGCTCCTTCAACATACCGGCGTGAGCTTCGGGACCATCGGTGCCGAGGAGAGCTGCTGCGGCGAGAGTATCCGCAAGATGGGAGACGAAGAGCTTTTCCGGAAGCTCGCCGAATCCAACATCCGTCTCTTCAATGCTCGGGGAGTTCGGAAAATTCTCACCACCTCGCCCCACTGCCTCTGGACTTTCAAGAATGAATATCCCGCCCTGGGGGGAGAGTGGGAAGTGTTCCATTACACCCAGCTGCTGAGTCGGCTCGTGGAAGAGGGGAAACTGTCGTTCCCCAGAGGGATTGTGCGCAAAGTCGCCTATCACGATCCGTGCTATTTGGGACGGCACAGCGGCGTTTTCAAAGCCCCTCGAGACCTGCTCGGCTCCCTGCCGGCTGTCGAACCCGTCGAACTTACCCGGTCCGGTTCCATGGGCCTGTGCTGTGCCGGAGGTGGTGGGCGCATCTGGGGAGAAGTCCCCGTGGGAGAGCGATTCGGGGAGCTTCGTGTCATGGACGCGGTGGGATCGGGAGCCGAGGTCCTGACAACCGCATGTCCCTATTGCATCAATATGCTGACCGATGCCTGCAAAAGCCTGGAAAGGCAGGATTTCCTCGAGGTACTCGAGCTTTCGGAACTCCTTGTCAAAGCCCTGTGATTCCGGGCGGCATGCATGCACAAGACGACTGCGGCGTTTGGGATGCCGCAAAGAAAGGTTCTCTTCATGACTTCCAGGGATGAAACGGGCAGAGAGGCCTGCCGGGACTATTTTCTGGTTAAATGGGAAGAAGATCGGTTGACCATGGAACCGTTCTGTTGCCGCGGACATGCGCTGGATGAAGACTATTTCTGTCCGGAGTGCGGACGTCAATGTCAAATCACCTTCTTTCTTTGCCGGGATTCCATGACTCTTTCGGTGGTACAACGATTCATCCGGGGGAACCCATCTTTTCGAAATTTCGAGGCGGATCTTTCGGACAGATAGATTTCGAGGGCTTCATGAACGTTTGCTCCAATGAAAGTCCGCAGGGAATTCTTCGGGCCGAAAGCATGTTTCCCTTTCACTGTCATGCGGATCTTCCCTGCTTCACCCAGTGCTGCCGGGACGTGAACATCTATCTCACACCCTACGATGTGCTGCGCCTTCGAAGGTGCCTCGGGTTGAGCTCGAGGGAACTTCTGGAGAGACACACGCGCCATTTCCTGGCCGGGCCGTCTCATATCCCCGTCGTGCAACTTTTGATGGACCCAAAGACCCTTCGGTGCACTCTCGTGACCGACCGGGGATGCCGGGTCTATCACGACAGGCCGTGGGCATGTCGCATGTATCCGCTGGACATTACGCCGAATCAGGGGGAGTACAAGCTGGTTGTCGGGGCGGACCGGTGCCTGGGACTTCGAGAACGTGCCGGGCGGTCTGCGCAAGAGTGGCTCGACGAGCAGGGGGTGAAACCCTATGTGGAGATGGAAGAGGCCTTTCGGGGAGTGATGCCTCCGGGTGTGGAACCGGGGCGAACCATGGAGCCTGGGTTGGGAAAGCTGCTGTTTCTGGCCTACGACCTGGACCGGTTCGCCGTCCTTCTTGGAAGCGAGGAGCTGCGACGCTTCTATGAGCTGGATTCATCCACGGTGGATGAGGTCCTCGAAGACGAGGAAGCCCTGTTGCGGTTGGCGTTTCACTATATTCGCCGCCAAATAGAAGACCTGTCCGCCATCCTTTGATCCCCGTCCGGATCGGTCGAATGCCGGGATTGGAAACATGTTGCTGGAAAAAACCGCTCCGTCATCTATTCAGGATCGACTCGAGCCCCTCGCGGACGGGCGGTTTCGCTTCGCCTGTCACCCCGAAGTGCCGTGCTTCACGGAATGTTGTCGGGATCTCCGATTGCAGCTGACCCCCTACGACATCGTCCGGATGAAGAACCGGCTGGGGATGACTTCCGGAGCTTTCCTGGAGGAGTACGCGGAAATCCGACCCGAGGGGCGGGGCGGGATGCCCATGGCCTATCTCCGGATGCTGGACAACGAACGCAAAACCTGCCCGTTTGTTTCTCATCTAGGCTGCGGGATCTATGAGGGAAGACCCTCGGCGTGTCGGATTTATCCCGTTGCCCGTGCCTCGAGGATGCATGGCGCTCGTGGAGCCGTGCAGGCGCACTACTACCTCCTGAGGGAAGAACACTGCCGGGGATTTTTTGAGGCGAGGGAATGGAGGATCGAGGATTGGATCACGGACCAGGGACTCGGTCCCTACCACGAGATGAACAACCTCTGGATGGAAATCATCACGCATCCGAACATCCGCCGTGCGCAAGGCTTCACCCTTGGACAAACGCAGGTGTTCTACCTTGCCGCCTACGACCTGGACCGATTTCGATCCTTTGTGTTGGGAGGCCGGTTTTTGCAGACTTTCGAGCTCTCCGACGAAGAGATCGAGGGCATCCGGAAAACGGACGAGGGCCTGCTGCGTCTGGCGTTTCGATGGCTGTCCTTCACCTTCCTGAAAAAGCCCGCCCTTCAAATGAGGTAAATCGGAGACCGGTGACGGTGAGGAGGTTCACCTGCGCCCTCGTATCTCCCTGCGGCCTTCCGATTTTTATCAGGATTCCCCCGTGTCATCCAAGATTCGTGATCGGCCAGCTTCTGCGGACCATACGGGCAGAGGGCCGGTAGCCCCGGTTGTGGGATCGTATCGGTGGCGGTACGAGCATTTGTTCTGCATGGTCTTTTCGGTGTGATTCCAGCCCCGGACAAAATAGGGGCAATCGTCGTTGAAACACACATAGAAGAATTCGGCACTCCAGGTGGAGAACGTGGGAGTTTTCCACTTGAGCATTTTTACCCCGCAATGGGGGCAGAAGGTCTTGTCTTCGAGTTCCGGCACGGGCTACTCCTTTCACCCCTGTTTCGATTCGTCCTGGAGGGGAACCGGGTAATCTACGGGGTTGAACACACGGTTCCTCATAAAAATTTCGGCGAACTGCTTCATGGTGTCCTTCATGACCTGCTGATAATGGGGGACATTCTCGTCGAAGATCTCTCCGATGGTTTCGTAATCGAGCCGGCTGAGGTCCTTGCAGAGGTTCAGGTACTTGGTGCGCAGGTCTTCAGGAAGAGCCCGGATCATGTTTTGCCCCAACATGGCCTCAAAAAGTCGATACATGTCATGAAGGAGCTTCTTCATCGCGTCCGGGGCATGTTGCTCCCCCTTTTTTTCCACCAGGACCTTGCAGAAGTTCAGGATATAAGGGTTGCGCACGGGAGCTGTTGGACTTTGCCCGGAGGCTTGTTCGGGGACCGGGTTGGAGGGCATGGCCGTTTTCCTTTCCTGTGGCAAGTTGAAAGCTTTCAGAGGCTGATTCCCGCAGGCATTTGAAAACTCTTTCGCGAGCATTATGGGTTTAGCAGATGCGGCCGGGGTAGGCAAGACCGACGGATCTTTGGACTGCCGGACTCTGAGTCGGAGAGGATCGCAAGGACGTCTCTACGGGAAGATCCGGCTCAGGATGGTAAAACATTCCCTCGGTGGGTTCGAGAAATCCGTGATTTTCGGGAGAACCCCCGCCACGGAGATCCCGCCGAAGAACTCCATGGCTTCGATATTCTCCTGGATCATGTCCCCGGAAGTGGGGGGATCGAAGGGGTCGAGGAGCACGATGCCCACGGGCTCGAGGCCCCTGCTTCGAAGGGATTCGATGGACAGGAGCGTGTGATTGATGGTTCCCAGGGCGGAGCGGGCAGCAAGGATAGGTCCGGCGTTCATTTGGACCACCAAGTCGATCACCTGTTGGGTGGAGGTCACGGGAACCAGCAGTCCCCCTGCTCCCTCGAGGATCACGGGTGCGTGGTGGAGACGCTTCTTCTCCACCGCATTTCGGATCACCTCGAGGTCGATCTCGCTTCCTGCATTTCGAGCAGCGAAATAAGGGGCCTTGGGTTGAGGGAAGCAGTACACCACGGATTCCGCGGGATCGCGCCCCTGGAGGGCTTCCACGTGTTCGTAGATGAATCGTGCATCGCTGTCGGTGTCATATGGGTCCTTGCAGCCTGTTTGGATGGGCTTCAGGTAAAACGGGTGCGAGCCACGGGCAAAGAAGAATTGCATGAGAAGAAGGGAAAGGACGGTCTTGCCGATTCCCGTGTCGGTACCCACGACGAAAAGTGTTTCAGTATTTGGTTTTGAGCTCATCACAGATTTTCCTTGCTGTGTCTACAAACAACCGGATGTCCTCTTCCTGGTGCGAGGCGGTGATTCCGATCCGGAGGATGGCCTGTCTCAGGGGCACCGTCGGGTATCGGGCCGGAAGGGCATAAATCCCTTTGTCAAGAAGCTGCCCAGCCACCTGGACCGCCTTGTTTTCGTCGCCGATCTCGAGAGCCAGGATGTGGGCGTCCCCGGAAACCTTGAAGCCTGCTCTCCGCAGTTCCTCCTTCATCAGTTGGCTCATATGGGCGAGGTGGGCTCGCCTGTCGTCGCTTTGCTCGACGACCACGAGCAGGTCCAGGGCCGAGGCGGCGTGTGCTTCCGGGAGGGTCGTTGAATAGATCAGGGGAGAACAGAAGTTGAAAAGGTACTCTTTGAACTGGTAGGGAAGCAGGACGAAGGCACCAAAAAGCCCAAAGGCCTTGCCGAAGGTCCCCAGGGCGATATCCGCCACCCCGTGGGCAACGCCTCTCCCGCCGGAACCCAGGGCACCGAAGGAATGGGCCTCGTCCACGACGGCGAGAAACCTGTATTTCTCCTTGAGGCGGCGCAGACCTTCGACGTTCAGAAGATCCCCGTCCATGCTGAAGAGGGACTCGGTCAGGACGGCCGCCTGTTGATTGCCGCACCCATCGAGTCTTTTGGCAAGGTGGTCCATGGAGTTGTGGTTGTAGCCGCGGAAGGTTGCCCCGCTTAGGGTCATCCCCTTCACGCTGCTGGCGTGAATGTGTTTGTCGAAGACGATGGTGTCCCCTTTTTCAAAGAAGGCGGACAGGATCCCCAAATTGGCCTGATAACCGCTCGGGAAAAAGACCGCCGCTTCGTATCCGAAATAGGATGCATAGGCCTCCTCGGCCCGGTTGATAACGGAGTAGTTTCCGGACACAAGGCGCGAGGAGGAGGAGGAAGAACCGTATTTTCGGAAGTTCTCGGCGACTCGCGCCCTGGCGATGTCGGTGGTACTCAACCCCAGGTAGTCGTTGGATGCGAAGTTCAAGACCTTCTTTTTAGCCAGGAGCAGGTGTCTTCCTTCTCTGCGGTCGAATTCGGGAGGGTTTCGGTAGAGGCCTGCTTTCTTCTGCAGGTTCAACCGGTTTTCGTATCGCTTCGCAAACATGAAAAGGTCTTTCTGTAATGGGTTTGAAGAAGATCTTTCTTGAAACGATCATCGTAGTCGATGCTAGAGAAGAGAAACACTCCCCCCCAGCCTACCGTCTCTTCCCGCCTTGCCTCGAGGCGATGGCAATAGGAACTAGCGCTGACGGCCTGAATTTCCCCGTAAAGGCGGTAGGAACCCTCGATGGCTGAGTCTTCCGGCAGGGTGCAGGACTGAATTTTCAGCAAGAAAGCGTGTTTTCCAAAATCATTCAGGAAGCGGACGTGATAGGCCCCCAGCTGAGCCAGGGCTTCGATCCCGAGATAGGCGGGATCGCCGCGAAAGGTCTTCTCCCCGACGATGAGGTTGGTATCGACTTCCAGGATTCGATCCAGAAGGAGGAAGCCGGTTTGCAGGGAATGAATCACCAAAAGATTGTTCATGAGACCTGTTTTCCCGCTCCTGAGTTCAACCCCGCATAGAAAAGCATCAGGGGTTCTTGCCGCGGCACGGGCTTCCACTTCGTATCCTTGCCTAGCCGAAGGGTGAGACGGCGTGGCACAGGTCACTCATCCGGCTCGTAACGCCGGATCACCAGGGCCGCGTTCTGTCCCCCGAATCCGAAATTCTCGAGGATTCCCGTCCGAAAGGGTAGGCTTAGGTCGGAGGTCAGAAACCGGACCCGAGGATTGCACGGCGTTCGGAGGTTGCGAATCCTCGGGAGGTACTTCTCCTTCATGCAAAGTAGAGTGATCCCCAGCTCGAGGGCACCGCAGGCCGATGCCATGTGACCCATCCAGGACTTCAAGGCCACCACGGGAGGGGACCCCCCGGGGTACAGCTCCTCGATAAGATGGGCTTCCACTTCGTCGTTGAGAGGGGTCGAGGTCCCGTGGGCAAAGATCACATCGATTTCAGCCGGTTTGATCTGAGCCTCTTCGAGAGCCCTCCCCACGGCTTTTCGTGCCCCTCTTCCCTCTCCGTCCGGCGCCGTCATGCTGTGGCCGTCCAGGGAGCTCCCGTACCCGCGGATTTCCGCCAGGATCCGTGCGTTCCTCTTCCTGGCGTGTTCCAATTCCTCGAGCAGAAAGAAGGCTCCGCCCTCTCCCGGGACAAAACCGGCTCGATCTCGATCGAAGGGACGCATGGCCCGATCGGGAGGGGATATCCCCACGCACAAAGCCTGGGCCTTCTTGTAAGCGAGGATTCCACCCGGGCTCAATCGCGAGTCGCCGCCTCCGACGAAGGCGAGATCCAGGTATCCATCCCGAATCCGGCGAAATCCTTCCCCGACGGCCTGGAGGGATGCTGCGCAGGCCGTCGAGACGGTAAGGTTTTCGCCGTGAATTTGGGCCAGCTTCGAAATGACCGAAGCGGCTGTGTTGGGCAGAAATCGCAGGATCCAGAGGGCCTGGAGGGCGGGTCGATCCAGTTTTCCCTCTTGAACGTTGGGAAATTCCCCGCCGATGTCCAGGTTTGGACCCACACCCACGAACAGGCCGGCGTGGGACCGCTCGTGCTCGGGAATGCCGCATTCCCGAATGGCCGTCATTGCTGCAGCTGCGGCCAGGAGTGCTCCACGGTTGAGGTATCGGCTGTCTTTGCAGGGGCCGAGGAAAGACCTGGGATGAAAGCTTTCCACGGGGCAAACCACGACATCCGGATCCACGCTTGATGGCCGGAATTGAACCCTACCGGCTTTCAGGCTTTCGAGGATTCTGCCGGGAGCGTCTCCCAGGGGGGAAATCATTCCCATGGAGCTGATGACGACACGACGTTTCCAGGACATGGGGCGATCTACCGGGAGCCCGCTGCAGCATGGCCTCCGATCTGCGCCGAGAGGAGGGACGAGAGCGGGTCCTTTTCAGTCGCCGGTTGGCCGTCCAGGCGATAAGCCACATAACATACCAGGTCCTTGATCTTGACGGTGGGTCCCCCCTCGAGGTCAGAGAGGATCTCCTCGATTCGGTCCCGTGACAGAAAGGGGTACCTCTCGGCAAGATAGGCCGCCGGCCGGACCTGCGCATGTTCCGCTTCCATCAGGTAAAGGCGGAAGTTCTTGAGAAATGCCTCGTCGTCTTCCACCTGGATCTTGAAGCGGTAGTTCATGGCCACGGCAATTTCGAGAAGGTCGATGGATTCAGCACCCAGGTCTCGTATGAGGTAGGTTTCCGGGGTCAGTTCCGCCTCTTCCAGGTCCAGAATTTCGGTGAGTATCGCCTGGATCGATTCAAAAATCTCCATGTGCGCATCCTTTTTCATTTTCCGGACGAGAGCCCGCCGTCCATGGTCACAACGGTTGCATTCATATTCCGAGCGTGGTGCGAGAGGAGAAAAAGGATGGTCTGTGTGACCTCTTCTCCTTCCAATGCCTTTCCCGTGGGAATTTTTCGACAAACCTGCTTTCCCTCCCTTTCCAGGTATGCTTTGCCTCTTCCCGCGTAGACATAGCCGGGCCTCAGGATCACCGTGGTGATGCCTCGCTTTCCCAGCTCGAGACCCACGCTTCGGTACAGGGCTTCGGAGGCCAGCTTGGACGCCGCGTAGAATCCTTGTCCCGGGTTGGGGTTC
>JAGPLX010000018.1 GCA_018053185.1 Syntrophobacteraceae bacterium | reverse complement strand
GTGACCATTTTAGCCACGCTGTACTAGCCCGATTTCTGCCCGGCTCCTTGGGGATCCTTGTGAGACTTGTGCACCACCCCGCTCTTTTTGGGGGTCTCGACCGTTTGACCGGACTTGCTTTTCACTTTGCCGTTGCCCCCCCCGGCGACGTTCTTCTGTTTCTCCGCAGCGGATTTCGACTTTGCGGTTTGGGCCTGGGCGTTCTTGGGAGACGGTGCCACCTTCCCGGTGTTCTTTGAAGTCCTCGCAGCCTGGACGCTCCCGGACGACTTTATCTTGTCAGATGTTCCGGCATTCTGGGCGGTTTTGGTTTTTCCCGCAACCTTGGCCGATTTTCCCTTATCCTGTTTTCCCTTGGATGCCGTCTTTTTCGAACTGGCTTTTGGGGCACCGGTCTTCTCCCCGGCCTTCGAGACCGGCTTCAGGGATCGTACCCGGGCCGCGGTGGTTTCGTTCTTCTTGGATATTGCGGCGGTTTTCCCCGAATCGGATTCCTTCGAGACCTTCTTTGCGGTTACGGTGGCGGATTTTCCTTTCTTCCCGGAAGAACAAGTCGTTTTCTCCGATCCGGAAGCCGTCAATCGAGAGTGGGAGGACTTCTTGAGAGCCGCTCTCTGTTCGGTTCTCGCCTTCTTCTTTGCCAGGTTTCGGGAGGAACCGGATCCGCCGCCCGCTGCAAAAGTGATCCTGGCGGACCTGCCTGGACTGGAATCCTCGACCAACATCACCTGGGAGGATCCGGATTCGATACTGTCAAATCCCGCCTCGATGAGTTTAGCGGTTTCCCTGGCCCGGACGGCGGGGCTGGGCGATCCCAGCACGACGGCGATGAGTCGCACATCCCCCCTTTTGGCCGTAGCGGACAGATTGTATCCCGATGCACACACGAACCCCGTCTTGATCCCGTCCACCCCGTAGCAGGTACCTAGAAGCCCGTTGGCATTACGGCGTGTCGTGCCGTTGAAAGTGTAGGTTCGCATGGAATGGAAATGGAGGCAGTCGGGAAAACGGCGAAGATAGGCCATGGAAAGCTTGGCAACGTCCCTTGCGGTAGTGACTTGTCCCTGGGCCGGCAGGCCGTTGGGATTCTTGAAGTGGCTTCGAGTCATCCCCAACTCCCTGGCCTTGGCATTCATACGGCTCACAAAACCTTCCACGGACCCGCTCATATGTTCCGCGACGGCGATGCACGCGTCGTTGCCGGAAACCACCGCCATGCCCTTGAGGAGATCCTCCAGGATCACCGTTCTTCCAGCTTTTAATCCCATGCGGGTAGGTGGGGCACTGGCCGCTCTTTGGCTGACGTAGACAAGATCCGACGATTCCAGCCTGCCTTGCTGGATAGCTTCAAAAACCAGGTAAAGAGTGAGGACCTTGGTGATGGAGGCAGGTGGAATGGGAGCGTCGGCATTCTGCTCGAAGAGGACTCTTCCATCAGAGGCGTCCACAAGAATAGCACCCCGACAATTGAGCGGACCGGTACTCCCCTGGGCCATGGGGGACATGGTGATCGTACCCGACAAAAGCAATACGCAGAAAAGCCATAATTCCTTTTTCCCCATGACAGCAGTCCTCATTCCCCCCCCACCCCCTTTCTCGATGGTGGTCGCACTTCGTTCCCAGCAATTCCCGCTAAGGGTTGGCTTAAGTTGTTGAATTACTTAGATTTCATTATGAAAAGTTTACGAAAAACCTAGAACATTTTCATAATAGAATCGAACGCTTAAGAGGTCAGCGGGAATCGCTGCTTCGTTCCAGAGCTTGCCGGACCGCAAAAGAAATCATGTCAAGCCGGAGAGGGTCTGTCAATGGAATATTGAGCGGCTGCTAAAGTTATTCAAAATCAAGCAATCATTTTTAATTATGCCCTGGAGGGTATTGTAATAGAGACAAAACGTCTGATATAGAAAAGCGATTACCGAGAAAATTTCGAGCAATCATTCTCTGTTCATGGGCATCAGCAGGCAAGAAATCGGCAACAAAAAAGGAAAGTGCCATGATGGGGCGCATGTTGGGTTTTCTCTCCAAGGATATGGCGATGGACCTCGGGACCGCCAATACCCTGGTCTATGTGCGAGGGAAAGGGGTCGTTCTGGATGAACCGTCCATGGTCGCCATGGAGGTGGGAAACCGGAAGGTCCTGGCAGTGGGAAGAGATGCCAAGAACCTCTGGGGACGCCACGGCCAAAACGTGACGGCGGTACGCCCCATGAGGGACGGCGTGATCCACGACTTCGAGACGGCGACCTTCATGATTCGATCCTTCCTGGGAAAGGTTTTCAAACGTCTGCCGCTCACGCGCCCCAAACTGGTGGTGGCCGTTCCCACGGGCATTACGGCCGTGGAAAAGCGGGCCGTCGTGGAGGCCTGCGAGATGGCGGGGGCCGGTAAGGTCTTCCTGATGGAAGAACCCATGGCGGCCGCCATAGGTGCCGGTTTGCCCGTGGATCAACCCATGGGTCATATGGTGGTGGACATTGGGGGAGGGACTACCGAAGTGGCTATCATCAGCAAATTCACCGTGGCCTGCAGCGAATCCCTGCGGGTTGCCGGCGATGAGGCCAACGAGTCCATATGCAAGTTTGTGAAGGAAGTGCACCGGATGAACATCAGCGAATCCATGGCGGAGGTCATCAAGGTCAAGATCGGGTCCGCCATGCCCTTGAAACGACAACTTGAGGTCAAGCTTCGCGGAAAGGACATTTCTACGGGAATGCCCAAGGTGGCCACCATTACCGACGCCGACATTCGAACTGCCATCAAGACGCCCACCCAGGCCATTGTGGAAGCAGTTCGCCGAGTCCTGGAAAAAGCATCGCCGGATTTTGCCTCGGACATCGGAGAAAACGGGATCTGGCTTGCCGGTGGGGGAGCTCTCCTCAAGGGGCTGAGACTCCTTCTCTACCAGGCGACAGGTCTCGAGATAAAGAAATCCGAAGATCCGCTCCGGGCGGTCATTCGCGGAACAGGCGCCGTAGCCGAGCGGTTCGATTACTACCGGGACGTGTTTCTCAATTAGATGGGAAGGAACGACAGCTCCCACCGCTCGTGGTCCTCTACAAGGCACTCCGGGAAGCAAATCGATTTTACCGGCTTCCCGGTTTTTGCCCTGCTCTCACGGGAAAGGAGACCAACGCGGAAAAAAGCTGGGTCCCTTTTTTCTTTTTTTCAAGGAGAAACGTCAGATTGACAGCGTTTATCCTTTCCGATAGCATTTTCCGCACAAGATGCCACAATATCTGATGGGGTGATCTGAAAATCCGGCTGCCTGGGGTGAGCCCCTTGCTTGCCGGTTCAAGGAGAAGGCCTTCGAACCGTCGAGGAATTCGCATGATTATAGGGCTGGACGTGGGGGGCACCCATACCGACGTGGTTCTTCTGGGGAAGGAATGTATTCTTCAGCAGGCCAAGGTGCCGACACAACCCTCCAACCTTTTGGAGAGCGTGTGGAGCGGCATCGAGGAAGTGATGCGGGGCACTCCACCCGAAGCCATTCAACGGGTGGTGTTGAGCACGACCCTGACAACCAACGCCATTGCGGAAGGCAAGCTCGCCCCAACAGGCATGATTGTCTCGAGCGGTCCCGGGGTCGAACCCGAGTGTTTTCGAACCTGCGAGGAATTTCATTGCATCAAGGGATCCATCGATCACCGGGGACGTGAAATCCAGCCCATAGAACCTGCCGAGGTGGAGTCGGCGGCAAGCAGGATGTCGGCGGAAGGCATTCGTCAGGTGGGAGTCGTCGGCAAGTTCTCGGTGCGCAATCCCAAGCACGAAAACGAAATCTGCGCAATCTTGAAGGATCGTTTCGATCATGTGGTGCCGGGCCACCGACTTTCAGGGAATTTGAATTTTCCCCGCAGGATCTCCACGGCGTACCTCAACGCCGCCGTGTATCCTATCCATAAAAGGTTTTTTGAAGCCGTTCGGGAATCCTTGAAGAGGAAGGGATTACGCATCCCCATCTATGTCCTCAAGGCCGACGGGGGCACCATGACCCTGGAAGCCTCGCTGAATTCGCCGGGGCAGACCATCCTCTCGGGGCCCGCCGCCAGCGTGATGGGTTCCGTCCCTTATGCATCGCGGGAGGATGAGACCCTGGTGCTGGACATTGGCGGAACGACTACGGACATGGCCGTACTGGTCCGGGGAGTCCCCCTGCTCGACCCGTTGGGCATCGAACTCGGCGGTTACAAGACCCTGATTCGTTCGTTGAAAACTCACTCGGTGGCCATCGGTGGAGACAGCGTCGTTCGGTTCATTGATGGGCGTCTTCAGGTGGGTCCCGACCGCCAGGGTCCCGCCATGGCTTATGGAGGACCGGCGCCGACTCCAACGGATGCCCTGGTGGTCACGGGAAAGACGTTCGGAGGGGACGTGGAGAGGGCTCGTCACGGCATCCTCCCGTTGGCGCAGCAATGGGGGGTGTCCCCCGAGGAGGCGGCGGGGCGGATTTTTGATCACACCTGCAGGAAGATCCTGGAAACCGCGGCACAAATGATCGACGGGATCAACCAAAAACCCGTATACACGGTCCAGGAACTCTTGGAGGGCTATCAGGTCCGACCCAAGGAGGTGCTGGTTCTGGGAGGTCCGGCTCCTTTCTTTGCCTTTCGTTTCGCGGCCATGACCGATTTTCGAGTTCGCGTGGTGCCCCAGTGGCAGGTGGCCAATGCCATGGGGGCGGCGCTGGCTCGAAACACCTATGAGGTCACCCTGTTTGTGGACACGGAACGGGGTTTTGCCGTTGCCCCCGAGGAGGCCTTTCATCAATCGGTGTCCAGGGACTTTGACAAGAAAAGCGCCTGCAGGCTTGCCTTCGACCTGCTCCGCAAGAAGTGTCTCCAGGAAGGAGCGGCGGAAACGGACCCGGAAATGGAACTGGTGGAGGAGCTCCAGTTCAACATGGTCCGGGATTTCTATACCACGGGACGGAACATTCGGATCAAGGCCCAGGTGAAACCGGGGCTCATCCCCGAATATGCTCAAATCGCCGCCAAGCTCTGCCACGGCAGCCATGTGCCCGGCTGAAGGGGAGCGGAATGTTTTCGAGGAGCCTTCCAATGAGCTGCATCCCCCAATCCAGCGTCGGTCTGGTTTTTTTCCCCGCCTATGACTGGGCCATCAGTCCCACCCATCCGGAGCGCGAGGAGCGCCTACTCTACACCCAGGACCAGGTGTTCGAAGAAGGAATCCTGGACCTGGAAGGGATCATCGAGCTCAAGCCGGATCTGGCGGACATGCGGGACATTCGCAGGGTGCACTTCTGCGTTCCGGATGAGGCGAGGGTGACCACCGAATCTCATCTCATCAGTGCCGGAGGCGCAAGGACCGTCGGGATCGAGGTGCTCGAAAAAAGGGTTCGTCGAGGCTTCGCCCTGGTGCGCCCGCCGGGGCACCATGCCATGAGGGTGGTTCATGGAGCGCGGGGGTTTTGCAATATCAATATCGAAGCCATCATGATCGAATACCTCCGGGAGACTTACGGGATCGACCGGGTGGCCGTCGTGGATACGGACTGTCACCACGGAGACGGGACCCAGGACATCTATTGGCACGACCCGGATACTCTTTTCATCTCCATCCACCAGGACGGGCGCACCCTGTATCCTGGTTCCGGGTTTCCCACGGAACTGGGAGGACCCAACGCCCTGGGAGCCACGGTGAACATTCCCTTGCCTCCCCGCACTTCCGAGGAGGGGTTCCTGTTTGTCCTGGACGAGGTCATTCTGCCGCTCCTGGAAGAATTCAAACCACAGCTCGTTGTCAACTCCGCCGGCCAGGACAATCATTATACCGATCCCATCACGAACATGTGCTTCTCCGCCCAGGGTTACGCGGAACTCACCCGCCGGCTGAAACCCGACATTGCCGTCCTGGAGGGCGGGTACTCCATCGAAGGGGCACTTCCTTACGTCAACGTGGGAATCCTCATGGCTCTGGCGGGCATGGACACCAGCAAAGTGAGGGAGCCGGATTATAATCCCGCAAAGATCCGTCAGTCTGCGGATATCAGCCGCTATATCGAAAGGCTGGTGAAAGAAGTCCTGGAAACGCGAAAGAGGATATCGGCCACGGCACCCACCCCTCGAACCGGCTCCGAGCTGGCCGAACGACGCCGCAATATTTTCTACGACACGGATCGGATCCGGGAGACCCAAAAGGAAACCGTTCGTCTTTGCGACGAATGCAGCGGCACCTTGGGGATCGATTCCCACAGCGACCTGGGAAATCACATTTACGCGGTCCATATCCCCCGCAAGGCTTGCAAGGAGTGTCGTGAACTGGGATATGCGTGGTTTGATTCCGCCGATGCTCGGAAGTACAGTATGGTGATGCTCCAGGATCGATCCCAGGACCAGTACCTCGTCCGAAAGGCATAGACCGTTTGAAGACGGACTCGACTCTCATCAAGGGTTTCACCCTCGAACAATTGGAAGACTGGGTCGAAGGCGTGGGGGAGCGCCGCTTTCGCGCGCGCCAGCTGTACCGGCACCTCTACGTTCGGCGGATTCGATCCTGGGAAGAGTGCAGCGATCTCAGCAAGAGTTTTCGCGCGCAACTGGAGTTCGGAACCACACTGGATGCCGTGGTCCTGGAAGACCGTCGAGTCTCTTCGGACGGAACCGCCAAGTACCGTTTCCGCCTCGGAGACGGTCGCAGGATCGAATCCGTGCTGATCCCGGACCCGCCTCGACATACCCTGTGTCTCTCGTCCCAGGTGGGATGCACCCTGTCCTGCCGGTTTTGCCTGACGGGCGCCATGGGGTTCGAGCGAAACCTGTCTGCCGCGGAGATCGTGGACCAGGTCTGCCGGATTCAACGGGATGCGGGAAGTCGCCTTCGCATCTCGAACCTGGTTTTCATGGGGATGGGGGAACCACTGGCCAACTATGAAGCCGTGCTGCGGGCCGTTCATATCCTCTGCGATCCCAACGGCATGGCCTTCTCCCATCGCAGGATCACCGTTTCGACCGCCGGGCTGATCCCGCAGATGAAACGCCTCGGGCAGGAGAGCCCCGTCAACCTGGCAGTCAGCCTGCATGCTCCCGAGGATCGGCTCCGCTCGGACTTGATGCCCATCAACCGGACTTTTCCCCTGGCGGAACTCATGGACGCCTGCCGCCGATATCCTCTTGCGCCCAGGAAGCGGATCACCTTCGAGTACCTTCTCCTGGAGGGGGTGAACGACAAACCGGAGCACGCCAGGTCCCTGGTGAAGCTCCTCCAGGGGGTGCGGGCCAAGGTGAACCTGATTCCCTTCAATCCTTACCCGGGTTCCGAGTTTCGCAGACCGTCGGATGAGCGGGTCCTGGCATTCCAGGAGATCCTGACGGAGGCGCAACTGACGGCCTTCATCCGCCGGAGCAGGGGTGCGGAGATCGGCGCTGCTTGCGGACAACTGGCAGTCCCGCCGACCAAGATCCTCGAAAACCGCCCGGAAGCCGAGGTTCCAGGAGAGGTTTCCCTCCGTTTACCGTGAACGACACGGGGACAGTCTTCCCGGATACGAGGATTCCCGAAGGATGGACTGTCGACCGGACATACCGGAAATAAAGTGGAGCGATTGACTTTGAAACCTGACTTTAGTAAGAATCAAGGATTACTCCCTGTCATTGTGCAGGACATCGAGAGCAGCAGGGTGCTCATGCTGGCATACATGAATGAGCCGGCGTGGGAGAAGACCCTGGAGACCCGGCGCGCTCATTACTGGAGCAGATCGAGGCAGAAGCTTTGGCTCAAGGGGGAGGAATCCGGTCATTTCCAGTTGGTGCGTGAAATCCTTCTGGACTGTGATCTGGACACTATCTTGCTCAAGGTCGAGCAAATCGGAGGAGCCGCCTGCCACACGGGCTATCGCAGCTGTTTCTATCGACGACTGGAAGGGGCGGAACTGCAAGTGGTCGAGGAGCCCGTTTTTGATCCCAAGGAGGTATACAGGAAGTGAATCAACTTGTGCTCGGGATTCCCAAGGGAAGCCTGCAGGAAGCCACCATACGGTTGTTCCGCCAGTCGGGCTGGCGTATTTCCCTTTCAGACCGCAACTATTTCCCTGAAATCAACGACCCCGAGATCAACTGTGCTATTTGCCGCGCCCAAGAGATGTCCCGATATGTGGAGAACGGGACTTTTGACGTGGGCCTGACGGGACGGGACTGGATCATGGAGAACGATTCGGACGTGGAAGTCATCGCCGACCTCGTCTATTCCAAGGTCAGCCAGCGCCCCGCTCGATGGGTTCTGGCCGTTCCGTTTGAATCCCCCGTGCAAGGAATTCAGGACCTGCAGGGCAAGAAGGTCGCCACGGAGCTGGTGAACTTCACTCGCCGCTACTTCTCCTCTGCAGGGGTGGATGTCCAGGTGGAGTTCTCCTGGGGTGCCACCGAAGCGAAAGTGATCTCGGGGCTCTGCGATGCCATCGTGGAAGTCACGGAGACGGGAACCACCATGAGGGCCAACGGTCTACGCATTGTCCAGGAGCTCATGCAATCCAACACTCAGCTCATCGCCAATAAGCACGCCATCGAGGATCCGTGGAAACGAGAGAAGATCGAGCAGATTTCAATGTTGCTCCAAGGCGCCCTTCGAGCGGAAGAGCTGGTCGGATTGAAGATGAATGTGCCCGAAGGGAAATTGAATGATGTCATCGAAATCCTGCCGAGCCTCAACGCCCCCACCATCGCGCATCTGTATCGGAGCGACTGGCTGTCCGTCGAAACCGTGATTACCAAGAACAAGGTTCGGGACCTGATTCCGCAGTTGATCAAACGGGGAGCGGAAGGCATTATCGAGTACTCCTTGAACAAGGTGATCTAATGAGGCGGGGAACTGGCTTCCATGTGCTTTGTGCGGTGGCGCTCCTGCTGTCCGCAGCCTGTGCCACGTTCAAGCGGGAACCAAGCTCGAAGTACAGTGCGGAGCAACTCCAGGAAATGGGGGAGAAATTCCTGTCGGCGGGCTCCCTTCCACAGGCTCTCAAACTGCTCACCCTGGCTGAAGCCAAACGCCCCAAAGATCCCATGATCCAATATGATCTTGCAACCGCCTATGACCGGCGGGGACTCTCGTCCGAAGCCCTGGCTCATTACCAGAAGGCCCTGGCTCTCAAACCGGACTTTCCCGAAGCTCTCAACGCACTGGGAGCTTTCTATGCGGCGAGAGGCCAATACGACCTGGCGGAGCCCTGTTTTCAGAAGGCCCTGGCCAACCCATTTTACGAAACTCCCTACCTGGCCCTTTTCAATCTCGGCCTTCTGTACGAAAAGAAGGGGGACATCCAAACGGCTCTCAAGCACTATCAGCAGGCGGTGCGTTTGCAGCCCGCCTATGGACCGGCCTATTATCGCATGGGAGAGATCCTCGAGGGGCTCCGAAGGGGTGATGAAGCCAGGGAGGCATACGGCAAAGCCATCACCTACAACCCCGACATGGTGGAGGCCCATTACCGCTATGGCGTCATGAGCTACATGGCGGGAGAATTGGAGAACGCCTTTTATTCCCTGAGCAGGGTCGTCCGGCTGGCGCCTCACAGCAGCATGGCCACCGATTCCAAGAAATACCTGGAACAACTCCAGACCCTGACCACCGACCGGCGCAAGCCTCTCGCCGCCCCGACTTCCGAGAAGGTCGCTCAACTCGAGGTCATGGCGGAACAGGAGGTCATGCAGCAGCAGACAAGGGTGGCCGTAGCCCCTTCCATCGCCGAGTCCACCATCCCGGCCTCTTCCACCCCGCCGATTCCTGCGGAAAGTCCATCCGCCGGCGTCATCGAGGAACCCAAACAGGAGAAAAAGGCTCCGACGGCTCCGGCCAAACCCGCCAGACCTTCCGGCAAAGTCTCCCCCTCTGACAAGGAATGGACCTACATCGTCCAGGTTGGCTCCTTTCTTGACAAGGACAACGCGGAAATTCTCCTGAGACGCCTGAAGGAGAAGGGATACGATGCGGTGCTCAAGAACTTCAACCATCAGTTCCTGGGTTCCGTGTACGTGGTGCAGCTCAAACCGGTGGAGGAAGCGGCCAAGGCGAGCACCCTGCTGGCCCAGGTGGAAAACGAGGAACAGCAGATCAAACCCATCATCATAAAGGTTCCCTCGAATCTCTAGACGGATCTCTATGTGGAAAGCCTCTTGCTGCATGCCCCCACCCCTGTGGGGACATTCAAGTTCACGTGAATGCACAAGCGCTCATTCGAGAAAGGGGGGAATACCTTGATTTGCAGGCGAGTTCAAGACATCAAGCCCTTCATCGTGATGGATGTTTTGGAGCGCGCCCAGGAAATGGAGCGTGCCGGAGAATCCATCATTCATCTGGAAATCGGCGAGCCGGACTTTGAAACCCCGGAGGCCGTCAAGCAGGCCGCCGTGGAAGCCCTCAAGCGGGGAGAGACCCGATACACCCACAGCCTGGGTACCCGGCAGCTTCGGGAGGCGATTTGTGAGTATTATGCCCGAAATTACGGCGTTACTCGCCTGGAACCCGACCAGGTGCTGGTCACTTCCGGCAGTTCCCCGGCCATCCTGGTGGGAATGGGCACCCTGGTGGATCCCGGCGACGAGGTGATCCTCACGGATCCCCACTACGCCTGCTATCCAAACTTCATCCAGTTCCTGGACGGAATCCCCAAAAGTATCCCTGTGTCGGAAGAGGATGGTTTTCAATACAGGACCGAAGCCATCCGCAAGGCCCTCACCTCGAAAACGAGGGCCATCCTGATCAACTCCCCCGCAAATCCCACGGGCAACCTTCTTGAGGCAGATCGCATGGCGGAGATCGCTCAACTGGGACCCATGATTTTCAGCGACGAGATCTATCACGGGCTTGTGTACGAGGGCCGGGCCCACTCCGCCCTCGAATTCACCGACAACTGTATCGTTTTCAACGGGTTTTCCAAGCAGTTCGCCATGACCGGCTGGAGGCTGGGGTACCTCATCGTTCCCCGACCACTCATTCGAACCATGCAGAAGGTGCTCCAGAACTTCTTCATCTCGGCCAATTCCGTGGCCCAGGCCGCGGCAGTCATCGCTCTCACGGACTCTGCGGTGGAAGCCGACGTCCAGAGGATGAGAGAAACCTACAACCGCCGGCGTAAGTTCATCCTCGAGCGGTTACGGGAGATCGGGTTCGGGATTTCCGTCGAGCCCACGGGGGCCTTCTATGCGTTTGCCAACGCCAAAAGATTCACAAACGATTCCTACTCCTTCGCCTTCGAGATCCTCGAGAAAGCCGGGGTGGGAATCACCCCCGGTGTGGACTTCGGAGCGGGAGGAGAAGGCTATGTGCGATTCAGCTACGCCAACTCCATGGCCAACATCGCCGAGGGACTCCGGCGCATCGATGAATACCTCCAAAAGCGCACCTAGGAAGACTTCATGGAAAACACCTTGCAGATTCAATCCGCGGAGTTCACCAAGTCAGCCGTCCGGATGGACCAGTGCCCTCCCCCCGGATTACCCGAGGTCGCTTTTGCCGGCCGGTCCAACGTTGGCAAGTCTTCCCTCATCAACAGCCTGCTCCGAAGGAAAAAGCTGGTGCGAACCAGTCGAACGCCCGGCCGGACCCAGATGCTGAATTTCTTTTGCATCAACGGGGCCTTCTTCTTTGTGGACCTGCCGGGATACGGTTTCGCCAAGGTAGCCCGGGAGCTACGTGCCCAGTGGGGTCCCATGATGGAGGAATACCTCAGCGGTCGGAGTTCCTTGAGGGGCGTTGCGGTCATCATGGATGCCAGACATTCCCCGACCCCGGACGATCTCACCCTGTGGAATTGGCTCCTCGATCGCCGAATCCCCGCCGCGCCGATTCTCACCAAGGTCGACAAGCTGAGTAGAAACATGCGGGATTCCCATGCGCGGCAGGCATCCCTCCTTTTGGGAATTCCCCAGGACCGATTGTTCCTGTTTTCCGCACTCACTCACGAGGGCAGAGAATCCCTTCTATCCTTTCTGGAACAGTGGGTTGCCCCGTTTGATGGATAGTCGGCTTTTTCCCCTTTGTTTCCGGCACGAAGGTGCTTTCCCGGGACAGGATCCACTCATGGCGTCCCTTGAAAATCGGCTCCGAATCATCGAGAAGCTCATGGGCCTGGCCTCAGGGATGCCCTGGTCGAAGATAGTGTACCCCGCCCGCCTCACGGGGCTGCTGTGGTACCTGACGGACCATCACCGCCGAACCGTCGCCCACAAGAACCTCTCCATCGCCTTCGGCGACATCCTGGACGAGGACGCACGGACCCGCCTCTGCCGGGAGAACTTTTGCCACATCGTCCGGGTCTTCCTCGAGCTCCCCCACGTGTTTTCCATGAATGCCTCCAATGTGAATCGATACATCACCATTCATGGGGCGGAGAATCTCTATCGGGCACTGGAGAAAAAACGAGGGGCCCTGGTCCTCGCCTCCCATTTCGGAAACTGGGAACTGATGTCCGTCGGCTTTTCCCTGATCCATTTTCCTCTCGATGTGATCGCCCGACCTCTGGAAAACCCGCTTGCCGATACCCTCATCACCAGGATCCGCTCCATCGGCGGCAACAAGGTCATCTCCAAAAAAGGCTCCCTTCGGGAGATTCTCCGGGCCTTGCACGCAGGACGTGCGGTTGCTGTCCTCCTGGATCAGAACGCGGCCGCCCACGAAGGCGTATTTGTGCCCTTTTTCGGAAAGACCGCCTGCACCCACAAGATGATGGCCCTCCTGGCCCTCAGGACCCGCGCACCGGTGGTTCCCGTTTATAATGTCCGCAAACTGAGTGGAAGATATCACATGTTTCTCGAGCCGGAGCTTCCCTTGAGGGTCACCGGAGACATGGAGACGGACATCCGGGAGAACACCTCCTTGTATAATTCGGTCATGGAACGGTACATTCGGGCATATCCCGAACAGTGGTTTTGGATTCACCGACGATGGAAGACCCAGCCGGGTGTCTCCCGCAAACGGCAGAAGGCTGAATACGGTACATGGAAGACCTGAAAAGGGGAACGGATGTCGGACCGGCAATTCCCAAGACCGGTACTGAACACGAATCGAGCGGACATAGGCACAGGGCCTTGAGGATTCTCATCGTGAAGGTGAGCTCCCTGGGGGATGTGATCCACGCCCTTCCCGTTCTCTATTACCTCAAAAGCGTTCGACCTTCTTTTACCCTGGATTGGATCGTCGAGGAGCCCTTTTCTCATGTGTTGACGGGGCATCCCTTCTTGCGCCGACTGCACCTTCTTCGCACCAGGAGGTGGCGAAAAAGCCCGACGGCATTTTCCATACTCCGGGATATTCTCGAACTGCACCGTCAAATCCGGCGAGAGCGATACGACGTCGTCCTGGACCTTCAGGGAAACACCAAAAGCGGGGTCATCACCCTGCTGACGGAAGCTCCCCTCAGGGTGGGTTTCCACGCCTCCCACGTGAGGGAATGGCCGAATCTCCTGGCAACCAATCAAAAGGTCCGACCTTCTTCCACTCACCATCACATCATGGACCGAAACCTGTCCATCGCTGCGGCGGCCTTTCCCGGGGGCTCCTTCCCTCCCACATCGGGATACCTCCATGTCGAAGAACGCCATCGCCTGGAGGTGGACCGCTTTTTCGATCGACACCGACTGCCTCATCGTCCCACCGCCGTCTTTCATCACGGAACAAGTTGGAAAACCAAGCTCTGGGACCTGGACTTCTGGAAAAGGCTCGTGTCCGACACCGTCCGGGATCTCGAGATGAACGCCATTTTGACCTGGGCCACCGAGGACGAACGGGAAGCCTGTGAGAAGATCCGGGAAGGCACGAACCAACGGGTTTATCAGTGGCCCAAAAGCCATCTCAAGACGGTCTCGGCACTGCTGGAACGCGCTGATGTGGTGGTCGGGGGAGACACGGGGCTCGTCCACATGGCTGCGGCGGTGGGCACTCCCACGGTTTCCTTATACTTGGCGACCGATAGCCGACGCAACGGCCCCAGAGGCAGCCTCCATCGCTGCCTCCAATCGAACATGCCCTGCTCCCCCTGCCTCAAGAAGCAATGCAACCGCCGAATCGAGTGCAGTCGAAGCATTTCGGTTGAGGAGGTGTGGTCCGCCATGCGGGACGTCCTGGACCTCAAGGGGTCCAATCGATGGGCTTCCGCTCACCCCCCCAATGTCGAGCACCGTGAGGAAAGATGAGCAGGGGAAGGCTTGGACTGTCGCAGAAGCGCGCCTTTCCTTTTCGATTAGATCGACGGAAGGATCGCAAAAGGAAAACCAAGGTGAGAATCCGGTTCATCCCTTCAATCCCGCCCCGGTTTTGCGCCGTGTTTTGCATACTGCTCGGATCGAGGATACAGTAAAAACATGAGCTTCCCGACGGTGCGTGAAATCCGGTTCGAGTCGGACCGGGCCTTATTTCTGGAAAACGGGTTTCGGACTTATTCCGATTTCATGGATCCCGAGAGGGGAACCCATGTGGCCAGAAAGAGAGGGCGGGTGGTGCGTCGCCTGGAGTTCGAGGACAGACGCTTTTTCCTCAAGAGAAACCGTTTCCATTGGATCGAGTTCCTCAAGGGCCTCTTGCGCCTCAGATTCTTCCCCCGCAACGGTCTGCGGGAATGGTGCAATATCTTTTCCGTCGGCCGGGCTGGAATTCCAACGGTTCGACCCATCGCCTGGGGAGAACATCGATTTCTTCACCGGGAAATCTCCTCTTTCACGATAACGGAGGAACTGTACGGCGCAAAACCTTTGAGCGAAGTCCTGCTGGAGGGGACTGTCTTGAGATCCTCCCGGGAATGGATCGAGGAAAAGAGGGATCTCATCCGGCGGCTGGCTCACCTGGCGAGGCATCTCCATGACTTCGGCATGTACCATCAGGACTTCTACCTGGGGCACATTTATCTCGGGCCGGACAAGGTCCTCTCCCTCATTGACCTGCAACGGGTCCTCCATTTTCCGGCCGCTTCCTCTCGATACCAGATCAAGGATCTGGCCCAGCTGAATTATTCGTCCCTTGAAATTCCCGGCATAACCACCGCCGACCGCCTCCGTTTTCTTTTGTCTTACCTGGGATCCTCGAAGCTTGGATCGTCGGAACGAAAGATGATCGAGCGGATCCGGAGGAAGACCGGGAAAATCGCCGCTCACACGGTCAAACTCCTGGAGAGAAGAAGACGTCGCAAAGAAATTCCATGAATTCACTTTCCATCATCATTGTGAACTGGAATACTCGAGACCTGCTCGAGGACTGCCTCCAGTCCATCCGGGACCATCTGCAAACCCTTTCCCCCCAGGTGATCGTGGTGGATAACGGCTCATCCGACGGGAGTGCAGCGATGGTCGAATCCCATTTCCCCGAGGTGAGGCTCCTTGCGAGTCCGACCAACCTTGGTTTTGCTCGGGCCAACAACCTCGGCCTCCAGGAAGCCTCGGGTGATTTTTTGCTGCTGTTGAACCCCGACACCAGGGTAGGGGAGGGAGCCATCGAGGGGTTGCTCGGCACCATGATCGCCGATCCATCCATCGGCATCGCAGGCCCGCAACTCATTCATGCCGATGGCTCGAAACAGAACTCCATATCCAACGATCCTTCTCTCCTCACCGAACTCACCTATAAGAGGCTCCTGCGGATATTCTTTCCACGCAAATATCCAGGCAAGGAACATGGCTTGACCCACCCCCTCCAGGTAGAGGGGGTCATCGGGGCATGTATGCTGGTGCGCCGAGAAGCCTTTCTCGAGGTGGGGCCTATGGACGAGGATTATTTCCTGTTTTTGGAAGAGTCCGACTGGTGCCGACGCATGAGGCAAAGGGGATGGAAGGTGGTGCATGACCCGCGGTTCACCGTTGTGCATCTTCAGGGTAAAAGTGTCGGAAAGGTCCCCACGGAAGCGCGAGTGGAGTTCTGGAAATCCCGCTACCTTTTCTTTCGGAAGCACTACGGCCCGGGAGTCGAGGCAATGTTGAAAGGCGGCCTCATGGCGAAGCTCGCTCTTTCCTGCCTCATCAATGCTTTGCCGACACTTGCCACGGGATTTTTTTTGGCCCGTCCTCGAGAGAAACTCCTTCTAAATCTCCGATTGATGGAATGGCACCTGCGAGGCTGCCCTCCCGGCTGGGGACTCCAGCGCCGGGGATCATCCCGAAACTCCGAGGCAGTTTCCACACTTCCGGACGGCGGCCTTCTCTAGGCTCGGCTCAATCCCTCACCGGGTTCCGTCCCATGTTGTGGTTCCGGCTCAGGGCGGTTTGCGGGAACTTGCAAGAACGCGGACAAGACTCTTCGAGATCCACCAGCCAGCCATGAGAGTCTCGGGAAAGGATTCGGGCCGACGGGTGCGGGGCCTGCCCGCAGGAATCCATTGCACGAAATCTCCTGCCATGGTATGGGCAAGGGCACGGCCGGATCATGTCATCGCTGACTGGATCCATCCCGGGGAGGCGAGGAGCAAGAGAGGAGAAAGAATTGTGGGCTGTTACCTATATGCCGTTCGCGGTTGTGTTCACGATCCGGCTTTCGGAGATCCGGAAAGCGGGGTTGCACCTGGAGCGGCCTGCTTCAAAGACTTTCCGGTTGACTGGGTCTGCCTGCCGTCTGGTGCCTCAAGGGCGAGTCTAGAAGACAATAGGATTGCAAACCTTCAAGGAGGAAAGCCCCATGCTTTTTTGTTTCAATGCCGCTGAAGTGTTCCAGATCGCCGTAGAAATCGAGGAGAACGGGAGAACATTCTATGAGAAGGCCCAAGCACTTGTGGATGACCCGGAGGTGAAAAAGCTCTTCTCGGACCTGGCGCTGGAAGAAATATCCCACAAGAAAAAATTCGAGGAGTTCAAGGCCCAACTGCCTTCAGGCCTTGCAGCCCCGACGGTGAGCGACCCTCAGCAAGAACTGGATCTCTACATCAAGATGATGGCCGACCAGCATATCTTCCGAACCGACAAGGAAATGCAGGAGCACATCTCCAAAATCAAAACCACGGTGGATGCACTGAGGATGGCTATTCAATTCGAGAAGGATTCGGTTTTGTTTTTTCTGAGCATGCAGGAAGCCACATGCGAGGGCAAGGGCCGCGACCTGGTGAGCCTGCTCGTGAAGGAAGAACAGGAGCACGTGAGAAGGTTGTCCCTGCAACTTCGTAAAGTCACTCACGCAGCCGTCTAGGACCTGTCTGGGAACGGACCTGTTTGTAAACGTCTCACAAGCAAAACTAACCGACTCAACAAGTTGAGACCACTCCTGCATCGCTGGACCCCGCTACGCGGAAGACCTCTTCCAGGGTCGTGATTCCCTGGCAAATCTTCTTGGCCCCGCTGATTTGGAGGGGAAGCATCCCCTCCCGGACGGCCTGGTCTCGAATCTTGACCACGTCCATCTCTGGCCGGATCATGGGTCGCAGGGTGGTGGTCGTGGTCAGGATTTCGTAAAGGCCGACCCTGCCTAGATAGCCCGTCTCTCGACATTCGAGACAACCTCGAGGGGAATAGGCCCTGGCGGGTGGGTCCATTTTCCAGGGATGAATGAGAAATCGCCAAAGTTCGGGATCCACGGTTCCCGCCTGTTTGCAGTGAGGACAAAGGGTGCGGACCAGCCGCTGGGCTACCACCCCAAGGAGTGTGGCTCGGATGAGGTAAGCGGGGACCCCGATATCCATGAGGCGCACCACAGCCGAGACAGCATCGTTGGTGTGGAGGGTCGAGAAGACCAGGTGTCCTGTCAAAGCCGCCTGCACCGCCATTTCGGCGGTCTCCAGGTCCCGAATCTCCCCCACCATGATGATGTCCGGGTCCTGCCGAAGCAGGTTTCGCAGCCCGCCGGCGAAATCCAGGCCGATGGACGGCTGCACCTGCATCTGGTTGAACCTTGGCTCCACCATCTCGATGGGTTCTTCCACGGTGCACACGTTGACCTCGGGCTTTGCCAGCTGTTTCAGTGTCGAATAGAGAGTGGTGGTCTTGCCGGACCCTGTAGGACCCGTGACCAGGATGATCCCATAGGGGCTTCTGACCATGCGGTTCCAGCTCTTGAGCTCGTGCTCGTCGAAGCCGAGTTCCTCGAAGCTCCTCACCGTCACCTGAGGATCGAAGATCCGCATGACCAGTTTCTCGCCAAAGACAGTCGGCATGGTGGACAGCCTCAGTTCTACCTCACCCCCCGTCTGGCTTTTGGTCTTGATGCGGCCGTCCTGGGGACGGCGCTTTTCTGCGAGATCCATGCGCCCCAGGACTTTGAGACGGCTCACCACGGCCCCCATCACCACGGTGGGCAACTGGTAGACGGCATGAAGGACCCCATCGATGCGAAATCTCACGTCGCTGTTGTCCCTTCGCGGCTCGAGGTGAATGTCGCTGGCCCGCTGATCGAACGCATATTGCAGGAGCCAATCCACAATGTTGACCACATAGCGGTCATTGGCATCCAGCTTGCCGGCCCGCCCCAATTCCACCAGTTGTTCGAGGTTGATGACTCCGCCGATTTTGGCCCTGTCCGCTCTCCATACCGCACCCTTTACGGACTCGGTAAGCGCGTAGAACTCGACCAGGTACCGGGAAATGTCCGACGGATTGGCAATGACCCGTGTAACCTTGAGCCGCAGGATTCTTTCGAGTTCCTCGACCCACTCCGTGACAAAGGGTTCCGCCGTAGCGATCACCACCTCGCATTCGTTCACCTCCACCGGCAGAATCTTGAACCGGGACGCGTAAGCGTAGGAAACCACGCTTGTCACCGTTGCCACGTCGATTTTGAGGGGATCGATCCGGAGATAGGGGAGCTGGACCTTTTTGGCCAGCCAGGACGTCAATGCTTCGAGGGTTAAGGGTTCGTGGGGAGGTGTGGGACGAGTCAACCGACGATCCGAAAGGTAAACCAGGGGATGAACCTCTCCCGGGCCCCCGTCCGGTCCCCTGGAAAGAATCCGCTGGAGATCCTGTTTCGATACCAGGCCATCGGCGGCAAGATCCCGCACGAGCTTTCGCAGATCGAGATTTTCATCCACATGATTGCACCGCATAGGTCTTCGAATCTCCTCCTTCTCCCCTGTTCTCCTTTGTCCAACGCAGAGACTCTGCCGAAAGCACAAAGAGCCGTCAATGATTCTTTTCGGCAGAAAGGGGTTGAGGCTATAATGCGTTCCCTCGGCAATGTCTCGCGCATGATCCGGGAGCGGAGCAGGTCTTCGATTCGACAGGGACAGACAATGGACGTGGACGGCGATGCCGAAACCAAGGGACAGGTGCTCGAGTGCGGGAAAATGTGGTATACGGAGCTCATTTCCCCGGGGAACGGGTCTACGGGATTTTGCGTGGCTCCCGGCTTTTTCGCCTTCTTAAGGAGGGTGCTGAAAAAACATGGCCTCAAGGATGGTCGTTTCCGTCGTTGTGCTTTTGTCGCTTTTTCTCTCCCAGGTTCGGGCAGAAATAGCGAGGGACGATCGAGCGGTCTTCGTCCCTCAGTGGCATCCCCAAGCTCAATTTGCGGGGTATTACGTCGCTCTCGAAAAGGGATATTACCGGGAACGGGGAATCGATCTCGAGATCCTTCGGGGAGGGCCCGACAGGCCGGCCACGAACCTTTTGGAAAAGGGCATCGTCGACTTTTGCACCATGTTTCTTTCCACGGCCATTCAAAGGCGCTCGGCCGGGATGAGGCTTGTCAACATCGGCCAGATCATGCAACACTCCTCCCTCATGTTGGTCGCCAAAAAATCGAGCGGCATCTCCTCTCCTCGAGACATGAACGGCAGGCGAGTGGGATTGTGGGGAGCGGATTTTCAGATCCAGCCCCGTGCCCTTTTCCAACAGTTCCAGGTGTCGCCCATCATCATTCCCCAAACCACGACCATGAATCTGTTCCTTCGAGGCGGTGTCGATGTGGCGTCCGCCACCTGGTACAACGAATACCACACTCTCTTGAATGCGGGTCTCAGTCCCGATGAGCTCAACACTTTCTTCTTCCACACCTATGGGCTGGACTTCCCCGAAGACGGCATCTACTGCATGGAGAAGCTGCTCGATGAGCGCCCAGATCTTTGCTGTGCCTTTGTTCGCGCATCCATCGACGGATGGCTTTACGCATTTTCCCATCCCGAGGAGGCCCTGGATATTGTCATGAAAGTTGTCGACGAGAACAGGCTGCCCACGGATCGGGTTCACCAGCGGTGGATGCTCGAGCGGATGTACGATTTGATCTGCCCGTCCATCCCCGCTCTCCCTTCGGGGGATTTGGAAAGGGTCCCTTTCATGCAGGAGGACAAGAAATCCGGATTATCCAGGGGCATGGTGACTCAAAAAGAGTGCCGCATAGGGAACCTCGAGGAAGGCGACTTTCAAATGGTGGTGCGCGAGCTCAAAGCCACGGGGCTGATTCAAGAAGCCCCCCGGTATTCCGATTTCCACCGAAAGTGTGGACTCGATGCTCAAAGATAAAGGCCTTGCCTTCAAGCTTGTCCTGTTCATCCTCGGGTGCGCCGTCAGTATTTTCGCGGCGGCGTTCACCTACGAATATGTGACCTCCCGGAACGCCGTCCTGAAGAGCGTCGAGGAAAACGCGAAGAATCTCACCCTGTCGTCGGTCCACCGCATCGAGAGCATTCTCAGGAGCGTGGAGCGGGTCTCCCTCAATATGGCGGCCCTTGTCGAACAGCAGTCCTTTACCGCTCCCGAATTGGTCTCCCTGGTGGAAACCATGGTGTTCCGAAACCAGGAAATTTATGGGATAACCGTTTCATACGAGCCCTATGCCTTCGACCCGGAATCTCTCTGTTTTGCCCCCTTCGCGTGCCGCACCCCGGACGGTCGGGTCCAGAGCTTTCCGCCGCAGTATTTTGCCTATCCCTACTTTTTCTGGGATTGGTACCAGATCCCCAAGGAGCTTGGCCGACCCATGTGGACGGAGCCTTACTACAACGAGGAGGCCGGAAATGCCGTTATGTCTACCTTCTCGACTCCCTTCTACCGAGGTCGGGATACGGGCAAGCAGTTCCAGGGGGTCACCACGGCGGACATCTCCCTCGAATGGCTGGCCGATGCCGTACGGCGGGTGAAGATTTACAAAACGGGTTACGCCTTTCTCATCTCCCGGAATGGAGTGTTCGTGACCCATCCCGAGGGTGACCTGATCATGCGCCGCAGCATTTTCAGCATCGCGGAGGAGAAAATGGACTTTCACCTCCGCGAAGTGGGACGGGCCATGGTTCGAGGGGAACAAGGTTTCGTATCCCTCCGCGATTTCGTCTCCGGGAAGAAGTCCTGGTTGTACTACGCTCCTTTGCCCTCGAGCGGATGGGCCATCGGGGTCATTTTCCCCGAAGACGAGCTTTTCGCCGAGGTCAACCGTTTGGGAAGGCGGGTCATCGCCATTGGAGTTCTTGGTTTTTTTGCATTGTCCCTGGTCATTGTGCTGATCGCCCAGACCATCACCCGCCCGTTGCGGACCCTGGCCGACACCACTGTGGCCATCGCCCACGGAAACCTGGAAATCGAGCTCCCCGAGCCCCTCTCGAGAGATGAAATCGGGACGCTCGCCCGATCCTTTCGAGACATGCATTCGGCCCTCAAGGAGTACATCCACAACCTGGCGGCAACCACCGCAGCCAAGGAACGGATGGAAAGCGAGCTCAAGATCGCCGGTGCCATCCAGATGAGCTTTCTACCCAAGCGGTTTCCTCCCCTTGCCGACAGGAATTCCCTGGAAATCTCCGCCAGGATCGAGTCCGCAAGGGAAATCGGAGGGGACCTCTACGACTATTTCTTCATGGATCCCTCCCACCTGTTCGTGGTTGTGGGGGATGTTTCGGGCAAGGGCATTCCCGCCGCTCTTTTCATGGCCGTCACCAAGACCCTCATCAAAGGAATGGCTGAACCCGGCATGGAACCGTCGGTCGTCCTCGAAAAGGTGAATCGCGAGCTGTGCTCGGAGAATGATTCCATGATGTTCGTGACCCTCTTTTGCGGGGTCTTGAACCTGAACACCGGGGAATTCCGATACTGCAATGCCGGCCACGTCCCCCCCATCCTGTTGCCGTCCGGCGGAACGCCCCATTGGCTCGACATTCCAGCCGGTTTTGTCTTGGGAATCGAGGAAGGGTCCTCCTATACCACATCGACGGTCAACTTGAATCCGGGAGACGGAATTTTCCTTTATACCGACGGGGTGACAGAAGCAACCAGTGCCTCCGACACTTTTTTCTCCGATGAACGCCTCCTGGATCTCGTCCGTTCTCACCGTGAAGCCTCGGCCCAGGAGCTCGTGCAAACGGTGTTTGATGCGGTGACGGATTTCTGTGCCGAGGAGCCTTTATTCGACGATGTCACAGTGCTTGTTGTTCGCTACCGGGGAGCAAAACATCATCGACACTGAGGAGCGGGAAGATGGTGATGACGGTTGAAAAGTTGGAGAAGGCATTGAGACTCAAAGTCAAGGGGCGCCTGGACGCCATCACGGCCCCCGACTTTGAAAAGGAGTGCGCCGCCTGGATCGATCGCGGTGAAAACCAGTTCATTGTGGACCTGGAAGAGTTGGAATACATCAGCAGCGCAGGCCTTCGCAGCGTCCTGATTACAGCCAAGAGACTGAAATCCGACAACGGCCGCATCTGCTTTTGCAACACCAGGGGAATGGTTCGGAAGGTATTCAATATTTCCGGGTTTCAATCCATGTTTCCCATGTACGACACCCTCGATGAGGCACTGACCCGGTTTTGATTCCACGCCACCGGGGGCCTCGAAGTATCCCTGCCGCTGGACTCGGCCGGTCCCCGTTCATCCATGAGCTGGAAACAGGCGGGTGTCCCCCCGGGATTGGCAAATCCGGTCCTTCAGAGGCTTACGGCCATTTTCACAACGGAGGCGCTCGTGAGCAAGTTCCTCATGATTGACGTGGGTGCAGGCACCATGGATGTGCTCTTCCTCGACTCGGAAGCCGGCCTGCAATACAAGGCCGTCCTCCGTTCCCCCGTTCTCACCGTCGCCGAGCAAGCGGCCCGCACCCCGGGCAACCTCCTGATCACCGGGGTGGAGATGGGAGGAGGCCCCTTGGCGGCTATTCTTCGTCAACGGGCGCAAAGAGACGAGATCGTCATGTCGTCTTCGGCCGCCATGACCCTTCATCACCAGGTGGAACAGGTTCGATCCTGGGGCATTCGCGTGATTCCGGATGGCGAGGCGGAAGATTTTCGCCCTACTGCCGGTTTCACTGTGTTGTCCCTGGCGGATATCGACAAGGATCGCCTCCGTTCCTTGTTTTTCTGCTTCGGGGTCTCCTTCCGGTTTGATGTTGTGGGGGTGTGCGCCCAGGACCATGGAATCCCACCCGAGGGTTCCAGCCACCTCGAGCATCGTCATCGGATTTTTGCCGCGGCCCTGGACCAAAACCCCACACCCAACGTTTTGCTCTTCTCCCACGACAAGATCCCCGAAACCTTCCACCGCCTGAGATGCGCGGCCCGTTGCGCCATGGACCTGCCGACTCGGGAAGCCTACGCCATGGACAGCGGGATGGCGGCCATTCTCGGGGCATCCATGGATATCATGATCGGAGGCAGGGAGCGGATTCTGGTTTTGGACGTGGCTACCTCCCACACGGTGGGAGCCGCTCTGACGGGAGGAGAGATTGCAGGGTTCTTCGAATATCACACCCGCGACGTCACGCGCCAACGTATCGAGTACCTCCTGGAAGCCATGGCCGATGGAAACCTGGAGCACTCCCGGATCTTGAGAGAGGGAGGGCACGGGGCCTACATCCGCAGAGCCATCGGGTTCGACAGGGTCGAGGACATCGTGGCAACGGGCCCCAAAAGAAGCCTCATCGAGGGATCCCGGCTCCCCATCCGCCTGGGATCTCCAGGCGGAGACAACATGATGACGGGAACAGTGGGCCTGCTCGAGGCCATCCGCCGGGAAAAGGGCCTGCCCCCTCTCCCGGGGATCTGAACCGGGAAACTGACCGTGGAATGCGTTGAAGACGGCATGGGCATGAATCATCCAAACACCAACCTAACCCAGCCATGGAGGATAAGAGTGATGAGAGTCGCATTGGGTCTTTTTCGACCTCCGCAACGCCGAAGCAAGGGGCATCTTTTTCCGAGACACCTCCTTCTCTGCACGGCAGGGGTCCTCGGAATTCTGTGCTCCTGGTTGGCCGCCTCCGTTTCCCCGGCTCACGCGGCAAACCACTTCCGATCCGTGATCACCTTTGGGGACAGCCTGACCCACAACGACATCCTGGGTGCGTACTATGGGAATCCCCAGCGCCTGTACGGTAAAGATCCGATGGAAGCATTTTTCGACAAGGCATCGAAGCCGGGAGACGAACTCGTTTCTTTCGCAGTGGTGGGCTCCAAGTCCAGGGAACTCAAGGCACAAATCGCTGCCTACCTCAGCGCCATGAAAATGGAATGGATTCGCAAAGGCACTCTTTTCAGCATCGAAACCGGGGGCAACGACCTCATGGATGAACTCCATCGCCTGGCTCAAGATCCTCCGGGCACGAGACAATCCACGGACCGCATCGTCACCAGGGTTGTGTCCGCCATCCGGTCGGCATCGGCTACCCTCTACAAGACTCATCCCCAAGCCCGACAGATCATCTGGACGTTGCCCGATCTGACCATGATCCCCAAGTACTGGGGAGATTTCAGTCCACAGGAGCAGCAAAACATCCAGGCTCATATTTCCAGGGCCAATCGGGCTATTCGACGCATGAGCCACGGGGCGCGAGTGATCATTCTGGACCTGTATGCCGTGCTGAAAGAGGTCTCGGAAACACCTCCCGAGATCCTGGGTCATCCTCTCCTGGGTCCGCCTTCCTGGGGACAATACGATTGCATTTTTGCCGACCGAATTCACCCGACCGCCGTCAGCAACGCACTCATCGCCAACAAGGCCATTGAAACCGTCGAGCTCGAATGGGGAAAAACCATTCCTCCTTACAGTGAAGGGGAACTGGCCAGGCTGGCTCGCATCCGGAAGCAGTCCCATTGGACGGACGCTCCCATCGAGGTTTTTCCCGAAACTTCTTCGAGATACGCCGGTCCAGGCATCAAGGTCCTCCGTGCGGTATCCCCGCAGAATTGAGGATCTCTTCGAATCCTGTTAGAAGATGGGCAGATACCGGTCAATCTCGTACTGGCTCACTTGAATCCGGTACATGTCCCATTCGATTTTCTTGTTCTCGATGAATTTCCGGAAGATGTGTTCCCCCACGGTCTCGCGAACCAGCTCGCTGCGTTCACAGGCCCAGATGGCTTCGTAGAGGCTGCCCGGAAGAGAGCGGATTCCGCGCTTCTCCCGTTCTTCCGGGGACATCTCGTAAATGTCTTCCTCGATGGGCTTGGGCAGCGGGTATTCTCTTTCGATGCCTCTGAGACCGGCCGCCAGCATCACCGCAAACGCCAGGTAGGGATTGCAGGCGGGGTCCGGTGCACGGAATTCAATCCGGGTGGCCTTTTCCTTGCCTGGCTTGTACATGGGGATGCGGATCATGGTGGAACGATTCCGGCGGGCCCAGGAGATATAGACCGGCGCTTCGTAACCTGGAACGAGCCTTTTGTACGAGTTCACCCACTGGTTGGTGATGGCGATGATTTCCTTGGCATGGTGGAGAAGGCCTGCGGTATAGCAGCGCCCAAGCTTCGAGAGCTGGAATTCGTCCTGCGGATCAAAGAAGGCGTTCCTATCACCCAGGAACAAGGACTGATGGGTGTGCATCCCGCTGCCGTTCTGGCCAAAGAGGGGCTTGGGCATGAAAGTGGCGTACACACCGTTTTGTCGAGCCACCTCCTTCACAGCGATGCGGTAGGTCTGGGTATTGTCGGCCATGCGAAGGGCTTCGTCATAGCGCAGATCGATCTCATGCTGGCTGGGTGCCACCTCATGGTGGCTGTATTCCACCTGGATTCCCAACTGCTGCAGGGAAAAAATGGTCTGACGACGCAGGTCGTTTCCTCCGTCCAGGGGTGTGACGTCGAAGTAGCCTCCCCGGTCGATGATTTCAGGGGCTGAATCCGACTTGAAATAGAAATACTCGAGCTCGGGACCCACATAAAAGGTGAACCCCTTTTCCGCAGCCTTCCGCAACATCCGCTTCAATACGTATCGAGGATCTCCATCGTAGGGGCTCCCATCCGGATTCAGAATGTCGCAGAACATTCTTCCCACGGGCTTCTCTTTGGGCCGCCATGGAAGGAACCGGAAAGTGGCGGGATCCGGAACCGCCACCATGTCGCTTTCCTCGATGCGGGCAAATCCCTCGATGGAGGATCCGTCGAAGCCCATCCCTTCACTGAATGCCACGGGCAGCTCCTCCGATGTTACGGAAAAGCTCTTGAGCTGACCCAGGACATCGGTAAACCACAGTTGGATGAACGACACTTCCCTGTCTTTGGTCAGCCGCAGAACGTCCTCCGGCGTTTGGCACAAGGTCATTCTTCTCCTCCTTCGCTGGGATACGATGCAGTGGAGTGCGCCGCACTCGAAGCTGAAATAGTAGCATCAAAGGCAAGGTCCTCCAACGGCAATGTCGCCGTCCTTGCGACATCCCTGGGTACGGGAAGCCGCGGGGCAGCATGAGCGGCTACCGGCTCCAGATTGCGGGGGGAAACGGGAAACGTCTTCCCGGCTTCGGACCCAAGGCCCCCCCCATTGGAAAGGTGGAAGCCGGCGGCTTCGGGAGTGAAGGACAGGAAAGGGGCACTAAAATCCAATGCAAGCACCCCATCGCCTGTTTCCTCCACCAAGTGGATCTGGTACGGGTGAGCTCCTGTGTTCATCGGCAATCTTCCCAAGCGCCCTGTTTCTCTTGTGAGCCTCCAAGGCCGGTTCAGTACCGCTCCGCAGAATAGGGTGACCATTTTATTGACCGTCGCTCATGCTTCCGGAGAGGTCCGGGGATGGGAAAGCCTGGATTTCCCCATGAAGCCTTTTCCAATGGAATGACGATCGGAGCACATCAGACACCCTATTGTGCAGGGCTGTACTATAGGGATGGTAGGAGGGATGAGCCGGGTGAAAAAGGCACCATCCGCAGTTTTCTAACCCATTGAAATTATTGACGCCGATAATGCCGTAAAATCCAGGTGTATGTCCAATGCGGGAAGGGGGTGGATATGCAGGCCTTCTCCCCACATCCTTTCGGGACATGGGGAGAAGGTGGTCTCAAAGAAGCAGATTTCGGGGTGTTCGGGTTATTGCTCTTCTGCCGTGCCGGTCGCAGCCTTCTTGGACTTGGAAGCCTTCTTTGCCGGGGCTTTCTTGGCAGTCTTCTTGGCCTTCTTCTTGGTCTTCTTCTTTTCCGTCGTCTTCTTTTCGGTCTGTTCCTGCTTGGATGCCGCCGACTGGCTCTGGGCAAAGGAGGCCACCGGAAGCATCAAGGTAAACGCGAACGCCATTGCCACGAAGATGGAGAGAACTTTTTTCATGCTTGGTCCCTTTCTTGTTGGATGAAGCTTCTTTGAGAATCCCGCAACAAAACCGCATCCACTCTATCTTTCCCCCTCCATCTCGTCTATTACCGAAAACCTGATTCCGGGGTTCGGAATTCCTGATTCTGGCGGTGGCAAAATCCAGGTGTCTCCGGAACGGACAACCGGCGTGGGATTCTCGAAGGCACCGCCCAGGCACACCCCTGCATCGAATCAGGCAATTGTTTCCATTCGCCTGTCGGTTTTCCCTTCCTAGCCCTCCGCCTTCTGACGGATTCTGGCCCATGTGTCCCGCAAGGTCACAATCCGGTTGAATACGGGCCGATCCGGACGATGCTCCCTCGAATCCGCACAAAAGTATCCCAGCCGTTCGAACTGAAAAATGCTCCCCGGAGTCACCGACCGGAGGCTGGGCTCGAGCCGGCAATCCGTGAGGATTTCCAGAGAGTTCGGGTTCAAGTAGTCCTTGAAATGAGAACCTTCTTCGGTGTCACCGGGATTCTCGACGCTGAACAAGCGATCATACATCCTCACTTCCGCTTTCACCGAGTGAGCCGCCGAAACCCAGTGCAGAGTCGCCTTCACCTGCCTCCCGTCGGGAGCTCCCCCTCCTTTGGTGGCGGGATCGTAGGTGCAGCGCAATTCCTCCACCTCTCCCGTCTGCGGGTCTTTCACCACATCCACGCACCGGATGAAATAGGCGTAACGGAGCCTCACCTCCCGACCGGGGGCCAACCGGTAGTACTTCCTGGGAGGGTCTTCCAGGAAGTCGTCGCGTTCGATATAGAGCACCCTGGAAAAGGGGACCTTTCGAATGCCGGCACCGGGGTCCTCGGGATTGTTGATGGCATCCAATTGCTCCACCTGCTCCTCGGGATAATTCTCCAGAACCACTCTCAGGGGTCTTAGAACCCCCATGACCCGTGGAGCCCTTTTGTTCAGGTCCTCCCGAACGCAGTATTCGAGAAGGGCCAGGTCCACGATACTCTCTTTCTTGCCGACCCCGATTCGCTCACAAAAGCTCCGGACAGCCTCGGGGGTGTATCCGCGTCTGCGCATCCCCGCAATGGTCGGCATCCTCGGATCGTCCCACCCACGAACATGGCCTTCCTGAACCAGCAGGAGGAGCTTGCGTTTGCTCATCACCGTGTAGCTCAGGTTCAGCCGCGCGAACTCGATCTGCCGAGGATGGTGGACTCCCAATTCGTCCAGGAACCAGTCATACAGAGGCCGATGATCTTCATATTCCATGGTGCAGAGGGAATGGGTGATCCCTTCCAGGGAGTCCGAAAGACCGTGGGCGTAGTCGTACATGGGATAGATGCACCACCTGTCCCCCGTCCGGTGGTGGGAGACCTTTCGAATGCGATACATCACCGGGTCCCGCATGTTGATGTTGGGAGATCCCATGTCGATCTTGGCTCGAAGCACGTGAGCCCCTTCCTCGAACTCTCCCGCCCGCATGCGCTCAAACAGCTCCAGGTTCTCTTCCACCGTCCGGTTGCGATAAGGGCTGTCGACTCCAGGCTGGGTCAAGGTCCCGCGATATTGCCGGATTTCATCGGGACTAAGACTACACACATAGGCCTTCCCCATTTTGATGAGTTGGACCGCAAACTCGTAAAGCCGCTCGAAGTAGTCCGAGGCAAAGTAGAGCCGATCTTCCCAGTCGAATCCCAGCCATCGCACATCCTCCATGATGGCGTCCACATATTCGATGTCCTCCTTGCTGGGGTTCGTGTCGTCGAAACGCAGGTTGCAGACTCCACCGAATTCCACGGCGATACCGAAGTTGAGACAGATGGATTTGGCGTGTCCTATGTGCAGGTAGCCGTTGGGTTCCGGGGGGAACCTGGTCACCACCCGCCCGCCGTATTTGTGGTTTCTGACGTCCTCGGCAACGAGGTTTCGAATGAAATTGGATGGGTAGTTGGAATCAGCAGCCATGTTTTCGAGTCTTTCTCCTCCTTGTCTTCTTGTTTGGGGATGGTCTTCCTCCACAGGTCCTCTCGCCCCTCCGGATCCGACGCGCGATCCAAGGGGGCGCACGGGATACCGTCCCCTTATCGAATTTAGACCCAATTCCGCTCAAATCACAAGTCCAAAACCCCTCAGTGGCAGCGGCTTCAAGATGAGCAAATTTGAGGCCGGAAATTCACGTTCTTACAGGGAGGCTGAGATTCGAATGCCCGTGGGGGGGGCATACCCCACCCCCTGAGCCGACCGGATGCTTTCCGACCGGCCTTGGAAAGCAGGAGATGCCTGGTGTGTTCAGCCCATGGATTGTTTTTTCTCAAATGGGAGAATTTGTGGTAGATATCTTGGCCTTGTGGATTCATGTGGGCCGTAGGTGTTTTCTTTGGAGTCTCTGTCCGGCAATGAATGAGAGTCGCACATCGTCACAGGTGGAATCGAGGATCGGTTTCCCGGGAAGGAAGGAATGGAGGTACTTCGCGATTCCTTCCTCCTGCTTTGCTTTTCCGTTCAGCTGGCCGCTTTTCTGGATCGGAGCGGCATCCCTGGCCATGCTTTTCGCTGGTCTCGATTCCTTCGGCTTCATCGAGTGCGAAGCCATGTACGCGGAGGTGGCCAGGGAAATGCGCATGGTCGGCGATTTCATCACACCGCATCTCAATGGAACCCGCCATTTCGACAAACCCGCCTTCTTTTACTGGCTCATCGTCCTCAGCCAGAGCCTTTTGGGCGAAACAGAGTTCGCCGCCCGGATGTGGCCGGTTCTTGCCACATGGGGAACTGTCCTTGTGGTGGCCGGCATCGGACGGTCCCTTTACGGGTCTCGAGCATCCCGGCTCGGCGCTCTTGTTTTTGCCACCTGTATGGGACCCCACATTTTCGGCCGCATGGCCATCCCGGACGCCGTTCTTTGTTTCTGGATCGCCCTGGCCGTCCTGGGGTATGTCCGAGGCTACCTGCAGCAAGACGGTTCCAGCCGGTGGCGATGGTGGATGTTTGCCGGCCTGGGATTCGCCACCCTTACCAAGGGGATCCTCGGCCTGGGCCTGGGATCGACCATCATCGGGCTTCACCTCCTTCTCAGCGGTGGCCTGAACCGCTTTTTCAGTCGTCACCTGGTTCCGGGCATTCTCCTCACCCTGGCCATCGCCGCTCCCTGGTACGTGGCATTGGGAAGCAGAAATCCGGATTTTTGGGAATACTTTATTGTTCGAGAGCATCTTTTACGCCTCACGGGCGAGCGCTATCCCAGGGATGAATGCCTTTCCCTGCCCGTGTTTCTTGCCGTCACCTACGTGTGGACGTTCCCCTGGCTGGCCCTTGTGCCTCAAGCCATAGTGCGGGGATTCAAACGGCTTTGCCCGGACGGCTTCAGGAAAGCCCCCGACTTGCTGCCCCTCCTCTGGATCGGTGTGGTTTTGGGGCTTTTCACCGCCGCCCAGTCTAGACTCGAATACTATGCCTTGCCCGCCATGCCGGCTTTCGCCCTACTCACGGGAAAGCTCCTGGATGATCTGCGGACGGAGCCGTGCAGCAGTCCCTCGGTCCGGGCCGCCGCAGGAGCCCTTGCAATCCTGACCTTTGCGCTGGCTCTTGCAGCCGTTGCCGCCATGATCATCCTGGGACCTGAAAGAGACCTCGTCTTCCGGGCCGTCCGGGAATCTTATCCCGATGCCGGGTGGGTCGAAGGCACCGTGCAGATGTCCATCCTGGACCAAATTCGATTCCCCACCATCGCCGCCATGCTGGGTTCGGCCGTATGCGCGGGACTGGCAACGACGGCGGTTTTTCGTAGGAAGATTCATTGGAGTTACTTGATGCTGTCTGGAATGATGATCCCCTTCTTTTTCCTGGTTCACTGGGGGTTCCAGGTCATGCAGCCGTTCAATTCCAGCAAGGACATAGCGGAGGTGATCCGGCGGGCGGCCGGTCCCGAACATACCGTGGTCTTCCAGGAACCCCACGAATACATGTGGGTGGGAGGGATCACTTATTACACCAAGCGCCTGGTGCACATTCTCAAGGACCCTCGCTACGACATGGCTTCCGCTCGCAGGAGGGAACCCCCCGAGCGTTTCCTCGACACGGACCAATTCCTTGCCTTGTGGACCTCCGAACGTCCGGTGCTCCTTGTCTCCGATGAAACCCGACGCGATCTATATCCCCTCCTCTCGAGCGTCGGCCCCGTCCATCCGGTGGACAAGATCGGCAACCTGGCAGTCTTTAGCAATGTTCCGGTAACATCTCGAACCGACCCGGATCCGGACCCTGCTCCTTCCCTCTGGTCATCCCCCCCCAAGGAGTGGTAAAGTTCGCTCAACCACATCCCGAATCCAGGAGCCGAATCATGACACAAGCGTCTCCGGTCGGACGGCCGGAGGGTCCCACGGACCTCCGGACGGCACCCGGCCTCCCTCCTGTTGCGGTCATGCGCACCGTTTTCAAGATTATGCGTGCGGTTCTATCCATCCTCATGGCCGTCGGGGCCGGTGTCGCCGTTTACGGCATCCGGACGGGATTTGAATCCATGGGCAGCAAAAACTGGCATTCCGTGCCGGGAATCATCCTTGTCTCGAAAGTGGAGCGACCCCCGGCGGGAGGCAGGAACGACCAACACGCCAAGATTATCTACGAATATCTTGTGGCCGGCCGGAAATACCGGGGAAGCCGGGTCTCTTTTCGCCAGAGCAGCGGTTTTGTCTCTGAAGACCCGACACGAATCCTGGCCAAATATCCCCAGGATTCGTCGGTGAAGGTCTACTACGACCCCACGTCGCCCAAGTCATCCGTTCTCGAACCCGGCTTTGAGCCCATGTCGCTGATCCCTGTAGGGGTAGGCGCTTTTCTCTTTATGATTGCATTGATGGGAACCCGCCGGATTCGGCTACGTGAGAGGGCACTCGAACAGGAAGAGCTTCTCCCTGCTCCAGGAATTCCCCGGGAACCAACCCGTCCCATTCCATCCCGGCGACCCATCAAGATACAGAGCCCCAAGAAGAAAAGCGGCCGGGCTTTCCCGCCTGAGAAGGTTCCCGTCCCTGAAATGCCTCCGCCTCCCCTGCCCCAGACGACGGAATCGGCGACGCACAAACTTTTGCGCTACGCATTGCTTGCATGGCTGGCGGTGATGCTGTGGGTAGCCCTTGCCCGCTGGGGTTGGTTGAAGTTTTGACGGAGGCGAACTCCTGAACGTCTTTCCCCTTCGTGTTCCCAAGTGAAGCGAGAACCTGGAAGACGAAGGAACGTTGGATGGATCTGAATTCACCTCTCCGGCTGTACGCTTCGAATAAGAATTACCGGCAGGTTCCCGGAGGTGGACGCCCTCGACCTCTCCATCAAATAGAGGGCGCGGATGAGGAGATGAAGATAGGACGCTCGTGATGTTTTCATGGCAATGGGAGGAATGAATTCCGGTCACACAAGATACACAAGGAGAGAAGAATGACGAACACCAGGACAAAACAGAACCTCATGGAGGCTTTCGCTGGAGAATCCCAGGCCAACCGCAAGTACCTGGCGTATGCCAGGCAGGCGGAAAAAGAAGGCTACACCCAGGTGGCAAAGCTCTTTCGAGCGGCTGCGGAGGCGGAGACCGTTCACGCCCTCGCTCACCTTCGGGTCTACGGCGGCATCAAGAACACGGCGGAAAATCTTCGCGATGCCATTGCCGGAGAAACTCATGAATTCAAGAGCATGTATCCGGCCATGATCGAAATCGCGAGAGAAGAAGGGGACAAGCAGGCGGAGCGAACCTTCACCTATGCCAACGAGGTGGAGAAGGTCCATGCGGAATTATACCGCAAGGCACTCGAACAGATGGACAAGATGGAGCCGGCGGATTACTACGTCTGTTCCGTGTGTGGGTACACCTGTGAAAACAAAATCCCGGATCGGTGTCCCGTGTGCAATTCCAATTCCAAGGTTTTCTACAAAGTTGACTAGGATGTGGCTGGTTCCCCCTCGGGAACTTCCATGATTTTTCATCAAGATCGCAAAGGAGACAGACTTTGGCTAAAGCACTCGTCATTTACGCAACACGCACCCACCAGACACGCAAGATTGCCGAGCTCATTGCCGCAGGCATTCGGCAGGAGAATGCCGAGGCCACGGTGGTCGACGTGAACGAGGCATCCAAGATGGTCCCACAGCTTTCGGAATTTGATGCCCTCGTCATCGGATCCGCTACCTACCATGGCGAGATGCTTCAATCCATGAAGACCTTTCTTTTTGAGCTGGAAAAGGCGGATTTGGAGGGTAAGGTGGGAGGCGCATTTGGGGCTTTCGGTTGGAGCGGCGAAGCCCCACCGAGAATCTACAACACCCTGAAACACGTACTCCGAATGGACATGGTCGGCGGTCCCCTCATGCTGAAGTCCGCTACCATGCAAGGCGGAGTCAAGATGGCCCAGGATTATGGGAGGGAAGTGGCAAGGAAAATGCTCGCCAAGTCATAGAACCCGCCCAAAAGAGAGTGGATCGCGGCTGAGGAACGGGCTCGAAGAGAGAGTTTGCGCTTTTTCCCCGAAATCCGTCGCTCCCGTTGCGCCGGATCCAATCATCCCCACTCTCTTGACCAAACGGGAAGAAAAAGATGATCTCGCGCATTTGCAGCGATCTCGAAGAGCTCAGAACCAGACGCCCCCTGGTCCACAACATCACAAACTACGTGGTCATGAACTTTACCGCAAACGTACTGCTGGCCCTGGGAGCTTCTCCCGTGATGGCTCATGCCCTCGAGGAGGTGCAGGAGATGACCGAGCTCTCTTCGAGTCTGGTCCTCAATCTCGGTACCCTGTCCTCCCCATGGATTGAATCCATGATGCGGGCCGCAGAGACGGCTTCCGACCGTTCCATCCCGCTGGTTCTGGATCCGGTCGGAGCCGGTGCCACAAAGCTGCGCACCACCACGGCTCGAACCATTCTCTCCCACGCCCGGGTAACCATCGTTCGGGGAAATCCCTCGGAGATCCTGGCTGTGGCGGGGGAAAGGGCGGAAACCAGGGGTGTGGAATCTCAACAACGGTTGGAAGCGGCCCAAGAGGCAGCCGTCTTCCTTGCCGGGAAACATGGAACCGTGGTCGCCGTCACAGGACCCAGAGACTTCGTCACGGACGGACAAAGGGGGGTGCAAGTGGGAAACGGTCACCCCCTGCTGCAGCGGGTGACCGGCACCGGATGTGCCGTCTCCGCGGTTACCGCGGCTTTTGCGGCGGTGGAGGAAGATTCCCTGACGGCCGCCGTCGGCGCTCTCGTCGTCTTCGGCATTGCCGGTGAACTCGCCGCGAGGTCGAACCCTCGTCCGGGAACCTTTCAAACCCTTCTCCTGGACGCCCTGGACGAGGTGACCTCGGCTCACATCCGGGAAGGTGCCAGGCTCGTCATATCCTGAAGATCCGGTCTGGAACGGACCTTTCAGGGCCCCACCATCGGATGGAACCCGGCGGAACATTCCACGGACCATCTCCCCCGCGTGAAATGACTGAAAGAAACAGGACGGACGAGGCATAACCCATCCCATAGGAAGAAGGATGGATTCCGGTTTTCGGCTCCTCTCCGTCCCCCGGGTGTGAGCCACACCCGCCGTTGGATGAGGAGTTCTTGATGGGTACCTTCCCTGAGATCCAAAAGCTTTCCCGGATCACTTCCCCAGACTGTTTGCCGGGGTCAACCGCTCCTGGTTGCCGAACGGATCCACCAATTCCAGCTCGGGACGGAACTTGAGCTTCCGGACACCCCGTTCGTTGAGGTAGCGGGCCATCTCGAGCTGGACGTCCACGGGGACGGGAACATCGGCCATGGCGAGGATCTGCCGCAGCAGGGATTCGCTCTTGGCGGCCATGGCCACCGCATCTCCGCAGATCCGCCCTGCCTCGCTGGGATTGTGAAATCCCACGGAATTCTCGGCTCCAATGAAGATCACCCGGTAGAACGCATCGAGATACAGGTCTTTGGCTCGTTCATAGAGGATCTTGTCGATCTCCTTTCCCTCGTCCCGGGCCTTGTGGACCTTCTCGAAGAGCTTGGCGGCCACTGCCGTCGCATAGCCCGCTCGATTCATCAGGGACACCGTGCGATCCTGGATGGCGAAGACCTGGTTTTTAAGCCACTCCACCGATTCCGTGTGACACTGCTGACACCCACGCAGATCGTTCTTGAGGGGACTCATCACGTCGTGATCGGAAATCTTGTTGGCTCCCACGCGAATGTAGGGCATATGGCAGTCCGCACAGGCGACTCCCGCCTGGTAGTGGACACTCTTGTAGCTGAAGAACTCGTATTCAGGGTGCCGGAGAAAACCTACCTTGAAACCGGTCACCGCTTGGGTCCATTCCAGGTGGGACGGATCGCTCCGCAGCACCTTGATGATGTTTTCTATGGAGATGTCGCCCGTGGCACTGCCCTGCCACGGGAAGAAGACCGAGTCGGATTTCATCTCGGCGTCTTTGGGTATAATGTAGGTCACATGGCATTGGGCACACACCAGCATGCGGCTTTCCTGGCGCCCGACGGACTCGGGACTCCTTCCCATGTCCGCCATGGCCTTCTTCAGGGTCCACCGGGACAACTGGAGGGACATGGTCTTGTTGTCGTGGCAGTCGACACAGGCTACTCCCATCTGCTGAAATTCCTTGGGGATTTTGGAGTGGACCTCGAGATAGGGGTCTGCGAAGTAAGCCTTTCCCATTTCCTGCTGCATCTTCGGGGCGAAGGGAGTCTTACACGTGAGACAAACTCCTCCCGCTTTGAGGCGAGAGGGATCGATTTCGAGTTGATCGATCACCATGTAGTGGTGTCCCCTGGGTTCGTTGTACTCGACGCCGAACCCCCAGCCATTGAAGAGCAGGGGCATGTAAGGGAACTCACTCAGCTTGTCGTAGATGATGAGATCGGTATCGTATCCCCTCTTGTACCTGCTCTTTCCCGCAGGCCGTGGCTCCTTGGTCTTAGTCCAGGATTCATATTCCAGGGGGTAGACTTTGCCCCAGTTGGCGGGATTGAAATCCCCGTCGGCGATTGTCCCCGTCTTCACCGGCTGCGGCTTCTCCGGAGCACAGGAAGCCAGTCCCAGGCAGGCTGCCGATACCATCAGCCCGATCCACACACCCAAGGACCCTCGACGATCCATACAAGACCTCCTCTGTTTTGATCTCCCCTGCAATCACATCGCACCGACGGACTTGTGGGATACCCTGCGGTGACATTGCCAGCAGTTCCGGTCTTCATTGATGCGCGACACCATCTCTGCATGACATCGAAAGCAATTCTCCCGGACAATGGCTGCCCCGGCTTTGGACAAAGTAATGGTGTCGGGAACCTGGCCCGAGTAATAGACGTACGCATCCCACGTACCGTCGATGCCCTTCCACACGAAGTGACGGACCGCATGGTCGTTGGGAAGATGGCAATCGACGCATTTCGCCCGTCGATGGGCTCCATGATGGAACCAGTTCTCGTATTGAGACTCCATGACGTGGCAGCCGGCACAGAATTCCGGGGTTCCGGACCTGGCATACAACCCGGGAGGACCAAAGCCCACAAAGGCGCCGACCCCGCCGCCCAGAATCGCCAGAAGACCCAGTACCTGTAAAAGCCTCTTGCGTCTTCCCCAAACGTCTCGAACCGACATCGGCTTGGTTCTCCCTTTCGATTTGCGGTTGACATCAAAACCGGTGAATGGGCGAATGATTGAATCGCCAGGATGAATTGCCGGATTTCGCCCTTCCTTGCGACCCTCCGGGTCATGGAGGTTCCTTCAAAGTACCCGCTCATTTTCTGTCGCAACAAGGACCCTGCCCTCACCTCGGGGACGGCACGACGACAGGGTACATGGAAGTAGGACTCCGAATTCCGGCAGCGGAGAGCAGGGTTTCACGGAAAAGAAAGGGCAACTCGAAGGCCGCAGGGTGATTCTACTATATCTCCCCAGACAGCATGGCACAATTCAGCATCCGGTTCTCACGGGCACAGCCTTTTATGCTGCCGGCAGAGACCAGATGCACGATTATGCCACGCTGTACCGGTTGACTCAAGTCAATTGGACCGGGAAAACCATCGAAGAACCTTGCAGGATGAAACCAACCGTTGTAAAGAGCCGTATGAATTGAGCCGGAGGTATGGCGAATCGTTCAGGAAAGGAGTTCGTTTGGGACAAGTCCAGTACTTTTCTTTTTGGAGCCTGGCGATGGTCTGCTGCCTGTTCTTCGGTTGCTCGAAGCAATACGTGGATTTCCCGCAACTCGACAAGCCTCCCCCCGCAGAGGGGACTTATCTCCCACCCGAGGAGAGTCGCCGAAAACCCCGCGCAAAGGCTCCTTCGACCCTGGACAGGGGAGTGAAACGGCGGCTCATCACGGAGAAGGAACTGGCCGCCTCCTGTGAGAAGAACCCCGAGCTTGGCCGCGCCGCCTGTCTGGAAATCCTCGCCAGGCTCAACTCGAGAGACCGTTACTACATTCCCGACGATATCAAAAACAGGCGCCCATTGCTTGTGCCCAACAGCTTCGAAGCTTACAAGGACTGGACGCCCCTACCCAAGAATATCCAGGAGATTCGAAATGTTCGCAAGTTCATCCTCGTCGTGAAGGGCATTCCTTTCATCGGTTGGTATGAAAACGGGGTTCTCGTCGGGGACAGTCATATCTGCATTGGAAAACAATGGGGATGGACCAGGACCGGACTCTTCTCCGTTCTGGAAAAGGATATCAACCACTTCTCCCAGAGTTATCCCAATGCGTACGGGGAACCTGCCTGGATGCCCTTCGCCATTCGCGTCTACAACCGGGTGTGGATTCATGCGGGGGATGTCATCGGCGGTTTTTGTTCCCATGGTTGTATCAACGTTCCCATCTATTCGGCGGAAAAGCTTTTCCACTGGGCCGATTTGGGAACACCAGTGCTCATCCTGGATTCGCTGGACGATTTGAGGGAACACCTGGAGAAACCGGCTGTTCGAGGATCTCCGGGTCCCCAAACACCTTATCCAAAACCGTCGTCGCTCCGATGATCGCTCCTCCCGGCACTTTTCCTTCCACCCCAGATTTGCCCGGAATCCAAAAGCTGAAAAAAACCGGCCTCAAGCTCCTCGATCAGAAACGGACGCCCCACTGTCCCCGGACTTCCCGGTCTTCTTGAAAAGGAAGGTGAGGGGAATAGCCAGAAAGGAAAGGTAGCCGAGCAAGCGAAAGTTGTCGACGAAGGCATATAGGGTAGATTGTTCCACCAGCAGACGGTACATGGCCCCGTAAGCTTTCCTGCTTGCCGTGACGACGTCCCCGTGGGCGAGGAAGAGCTGTTGGAAGTGCCCCAGCCATTCACGGTAAGGAAGGTCGTAGGGCGTGAGATGTGAGACCAGGATAGCTTGGTGCATCTGGGCGTCCCGAACGAGCATGGTGGTCACGATCGAGATTCCGACGCTGCTGCCCATGCTGCGCAATAGGTTGTAGACGCCCGTTGCGGTCCCTATCCACTCTAGGGGAAGCCTCCCCATGGCGATGGTCGTGAGCGGAACGAAGATGAATCCTATGGCCACCCCGATGACGATGTTGGGCCAAATCACGCTTGCCATGGATATCTCAAGAGTGAGGTTCCCCAGCATAAAACCGGCTATGGTGAGCATGAGAAAGCCGCCGACGATCATGATGCGCCCGTCGACTCTTCGTGCAAGACGTCCTGCGATGGCTATCGAAAGGACCGATCCCACGCCCCGCGGTGAGATGGCGTACCCGCTTTGAAGTGCGGGGTATCTCATGAGCTCCTCCAGGAACAGCGGGAGCATCACAAGCGTTCCGTAAAGGATTACCCCGTAGATGGTCGCCATCAGGATACCAACCGAGAAGTTGCGGTTGGTGAGGATGCGAAGATCTACAATGGGATACCGGACCCAGGTTTCCCACAGGACAAAGCCGATCATGGAGCCGATGGAAATCCCCGTGGCCCAGCGAATCCACAGGGCGGAAAACCAATCATCCTGCTGACCCCTGTCGAGGATCAACTGCAACGTTCCCAGGCTTACCGCCAGGAGGAGAAACCCCACATAATCGATTTTACCGCTCTTGCCACCCTTGAGGTAAGGAGGGTCCTCGATAAACAGCTGCGTCAGCAGGGTGGCGAGAACGCCCATGGGAAGATTGATGTGAAAGACCCACCGCCAGGAATAGTTGTCGGTGATCCACCCTCCGAGGGTCGGGCCCACGATGGGGGACACGATCACGCCCAGACCGTAGATCGCCATGGCCTCACCCCGCCGTTCGGGAGGAAAACTTTCCAGAAGGATCGCCTGGGCAATGGGGATCAATGCACCGCCGCTTAGTCCCTGAACGATCCGAGCCAGGATGAGCATCGGCAGAGAAAAGGCCGTGCCGCAAACCTCCGATGAGATGGTGAAAATAACAAGGCTTGCCAAAAGGAAGTGTTTTCTTCCGAAGTAGAGGCTCATCCAGCCTGTTATGGGCAAAATGATCGCATTGGCCCCCAGGTAGCTCGTAAGAATCCAGGTGGCCTCGTCGCTGGTTGCCGACAGGCCCCCGGCGATGTGGGGCAGTGAGACATTGGCCACTGAAGTATTGAGGGAAACCATGAAGGCCGGAAGGAGCACCGTCACCGCAATGATCCAGGGGTTGACCGTCGATTGCCGTTGTTGGAATGAGTCCATAGGTTTCCTTTACACCCGCCCTCCTGCCGGGTGTTCCCGGCTGGAGCCGGCAACGATTTCCCTTGCCGGATACCGTCCGAGCCCCACGCCGTCAGAGACGCTTTCGACTCCGATACGGCTGCATTTCGTGACCGGCTTCTCCCAAACGGATTCGGAGGAGCATCGCCTATACCTCCTTGTGGAAAGACGCCCGACCTTGCACCCGGTTCCGCTACGGCACAATCCAGACGGCGAGACCCTCCGCGCCGCTAAGCACCCTGCTGGTCACCCGGCCCATGAGAAATTCACGAACGGCCGAAATCCCACGCCGGCCCATGATGATGGTGCCGCAGGCTTTCTGTCTTGCGACATCGAGAATCTCCGCCGAGAGGCTGTAACTCCCGATCCTGCAAATTTTCTCGATTCTTTGAGCCTCCACCCCTGCCTTCTCGAGGCACTCTCCATAGGCATCAAGCATGCCTGTGATCTTCTGATTGAGACCCTTCATCAGCTGCTCCTCGACTTCCTTTTCCAGCTGAAAAGGCAAGTGTCCAAAACCCGGCAAAAAACTGCGCACCACATGGCAAAGAATCACCTCGGCCATCTCGATTTCGGACTGGGTGCGGGCCAGGGCCGCGCGCTGCCTGTCCACTTCCGCCTGATAGTCCCTCGGATCGAGCTGCACAAGGAGGGCACCGGCCATGACCTCGTCCTCATTTTCAACCGCGATACGGCTGATGCTCCCTGCCACCCTGCTGCTTACGGCGGCGCTGTCGGCAACCACGTAGGCATTGTCCGTGGAAACCCGATTGCGCATGAAAAGCCACCAGTAGCCAAGGGAAAGCCCAGCCCCCACCAGACAGATCCAAAGGAACCCAACAATCTTGGGGTTTTTCTTTCCTTTTTGATTCGCTTCATTCACTTGCCTGGAACCGGAATCCATCGTTTCTACCATACCCACCATCCCAAAAGTGTTTGAGGTAACCCGGCCCGTCTTGAATCGAAGGCCTGCCTTGTTCAGCAATTGTCACAAACTCTCCCCCACGGCCCGCTCGAGGTCCACCCAGGCGAGCTGGTAGCCGTAAAGCGCCTGGTAATAGTTGGTGCGAGCCTGGGTAAGAAAAACCACGGCATCCAGCACCTCGGACGAGACAACGACCTGTTGCTGATACTGGATGGTGGTGATGCGGAGGTTTTCTTCAGCTTGCTTAAGGGCCACGCGAGCAGTCGCCAGGTTTCGTGCGGCGACCAGGAGCTGCTCGTAGGAATCTTCGACCTCAATCCGGATCTGTTTTAGAAGATCCAGCTCTCTCTTTTTGAGGGCCTCCCTCCTGTGGCCCCATTGGCTTACCTCGGCCCGCATCCTCCCGCCTTCGAACAGGTTCCAGTCCATGCGGACTCCGACGGCCGCATTGTTGTCGTTTGTATAGTTGTTTTCCGAGGCAGGGAAATCCTCGCCCTCGCGGTAATAGGCCCCGAAGAGAGAAAAGTGCGGGTAGGCGGAGCTTCGAGCCAGGCGCGCTCCCTGCTCTGTTTCACGAATGGCTGCGGTAATGGCAAACAGCTCGGGGCGCACTTTTTCAGCCCGCTTCGAGAGCGCATCGAGTGTAGGCGTATCCGTGTCCTTTCCATCCAGGGAGGGAAGCCTGGCCCATTCGGCAAGATCGAGCTCCGTTCTCTCATCGAGTCCCAGAAGGCGGTTCAGCCGGATCTGGGTGATGAGCGACTGTTTTTTAGCGGTGGTCTCTTTCTGTTTCGCATCCGCAAGGGCTACTTCGGCTTTGAGCACATCGTTTTCAGGTGTGAGCCCCTGTCGAAAAAGGGCCTTGGCATCCCTGAGGTGCGCCTCGAGTTGGACCACGCCGGCCGAGGCTACCTCGAGGGTCCTTTTGGCGAGGAGGACATAAAGGAAGGCGGCGCGGATGTCCCGAACGAGGTTCAAACGGGTCTCCTCTTTCTTGAAGCCGGCAACCTTTTGCTCCTCCTTGGACATCTCGTACTGGGCCTTGAGGCCGAAACCCCGGAAGAGCGGCTGGGTGACCTGGGCTTCCCAGTGATTGATGTCCCTGGAGTTGACCTTCATCTCATATCCCGGCGTGGTGGGAGTGCTTTCGATTTTCATAATGGGTGTGTCTTTCCAGCGTGTATAGTCGTAGGAAGCCCCGATTCGAGGCAGAAAGCCTGCTCGCGCCATGTCCACCCCCTTCTTGGCCGCATTGAGGTCCTCATCGGCTGCCTGAAAGATGGGATTGTGGACAAGGCCATAGTCCACCGCGCTTTCAATGGTCAGGGGCTGCGGTGGAAGGACTTGCGGGATGGGCCCTTCCTGCCCTGCGACGGTAGGGAGGTCCGCCGCTGCCATTACAAAGACCGACGCGACGATCAGTGCGCTCCAAAAGAGGATTTTCCCGGTTCTCCCTTGCCTTGTGGGACGCATAAGCTTTTCAGTCCTCCATGATCCCATTGCAAAAGAGATCGACCGTTAGATTCTTGAGATCTTCGATGCCGGTATTCTGAATTCCGGGGTCTTTGTAGATTCCATGAAGGAGAGCGAGGTAATGGACCATTCCCATGAGAAGGCGGGCTGGAACGTGGGGGTCCATGGTTTTCATGACCCCCTCCTTCATGCGTTTCTCAAAGTAAGAGGCAAGGAAAAGGAGGTAATCCTGCAGGGGTTTTTCCACGAATTTGTGGGCAAGCTCATGGTCTTCGAGAGCGCTGAAAAGGAGCATACGCATGAAGGAATTGTCCCTCCTCTGTTCTCGAAGATAATTGCCGACGAAGGTCTCCAGCACCTCCCGATCCTGCCCGGCCTCGGCCGCCTGGGTCGAGAGATACAAGGGCACGGACCTTTGGAGCCTCTGTTCGAGTATCGCATCGTAGAGTGCTTCTTTGCTTGGGAAATGGCGATAGATCATGGCTTCACTGACTCCGGCCGCTTGGGCGAGCCGGCGGATGGAGGCCCCATGGAAACCGTAGGTCGAAAAGACCTCCGTCGCAGTCCGCAGGATCTGCTCTCGCCTTTCTTTGCCCTTGAGCCTGGTTCTCTTTTTCACCTTCTCGTTCACGATCCGGCCCCCCGGTTTGAGTTCATGAGTCCTATTTAAGTGAACGCTCACTTACTTATCCAAAGACGGCGGCGGTGTAAAGTATTTCTTCAGACTTCCAGTCGGCAAGAAAGGGCGCCTTTCTGCTAAGATTGGGCGATGGAAACTCTTAAAGAGATTCCCTCCCTCACCGGCCCCGGCGGCGGACCTGCCGGGTGTTGTGAGTAGAGCGAAGTCCGGCGGGTGGAATCGGATCCGAAATCATGCCCATTCGATTGCGCCAGGGGGATGGTCTTGGGCTTGCGCATGGGCTTCAGGTTGTGTTATTGCGCTATTCGGCACCGGTCGGAAAGCCGGGAAAGACGGATCCTCGAGGGAAAACACGGCAAGGCACGAGATGAGCCCGTCTTCCAGGGGGACCCTCCGCCCTGCCGTCGGGGGTCTACTCCATCTGTTCAGGGGGGCCGGAAATTACGGGGAGAACGGGATTGGAATCGAAAGAAAGATTTTTTCAAGTGACAGGGAGTCTATGTACAATGAAGCAAGGAACACGCATCAAAGCTCGACCATTGCATCTTCTATCTTCCGCGCACCGTCTGGTTTCTTGCCTGGTGATTCTCAGCCTGCTGCCGTCCTGTTCCTCCTGGGAACGCAAATGCACCGATTATGCGAAGATTTCTCCGACCCTCCAGGAACCTCCCAGGGAACCCCTGCCCTATACAGAGATCGATCTTAACCGTCCCTTGAACCTGGTGACCAACCCCATCCTCTATGTGTACAAGGAAAAACGCCGCCTGCTGGTCGTGGACCGCGGCGTCCTGGTGCGAGACTATCCCATAGGACTGGGATCGCATCCCGTAGGCGACAAGGTGATGCAGGGCGACGGCCGGACTCCCGAAGGCGAGTTCTTTATCTGCCTCAAGAATCCATCCAGCAGGTTCTATAAATCCCTGGGCCTCAACTACCCCACGCCCAAGCACGCTCAGGAAGCAAGGTATTGTGGAAAGATCTCCGAGGAGGATTTCCAGAAGGTTCAGGACGCTTGCAGTTCCCGGACCCCCCCTCCGTGGAATACCCCGTTGGGAGGCGCCATCATGATTCACGGAGGAGGAAACTACGGCGACTGGACCGAAGGATGTGTTGCGGTCCAAAATTCCGCCATCGATGAGTTATTCGAAATCGCGTCCGTGGGAACCCCCGTGCTGATTATGCCCTAGAGCTTTATCCCCATGGTCCCGGCGGGGGTACGGAGTGCCGTGAGGCGGGCGGAGCCCGACAGGCCGACTGTTCGAGGATGCCTGATCACCCTGCCTGTTTCCGGGGAGGATTTGAGGGTTCGTCAAGATCTTGGGTTCCATCGGAAATCCACAGGGGGACAAGGAATAGGAAAGACGCCGCCCCCTTCAATTCCAAGGTACCGCGGACACCCGAGATGCAAGCCGACACGATGCAAGGAGAATCTTTCATGGGCGAAATCAAGAGCACCCTCGAACTGATCATGGAGAAAACCCGTCACATGACCCTGACGGAGGAGGAAAAGCAGGAACACGCCAAGGCCGAACTCCTGGTCACGCTAAAAGCCCTGATTCAGAAATTCGAAAACGGAGTCCTGGACCTCCGGGAGTTCGGATCGGAGTACAACCGAGCCCTGAAGACATCCGGGGTGAACGAGCCCGGGCTGCTCCGGGAGGAGCTCCTTCGTCGCCTGGATCTTCGGAAGGACAATACACGAATTCTGACTCTTCTTCGGGAGATTTGCTCCGTTTCGACATCGAACCTCCTGGCCCTTCTCGAGGAATACGAGAAAGCTGTCTTGACGGCGTCGGAAGGACGCAGCAGGCACAAAATCGAGGAGCTTTGTGCAGACCGGGGGGTTTCCGGAAGCGCCCTGGTGCCCAACCTCGAGGCGGATTCAGCCTGGAGGCAAGACCGGGAACGACTTACAGAACAATACAGGCGGAAACTGGCCGAAGAAGCCTCCTTACTGGGGGTCTGATCCCGGAAATCACAAGGCGGAGCCTCGATGCCCCGCCAGGGATGAATCTTCTTCCCGCCTCGATCCATGAAGCAGTGTGGGCGGTCCTTGGGTGCTTCGGTACACTCTTGGCTCAAAAATCCCATCCATGGCTCCGGAAAGCAAGTCCGCCCCAAAGACGCACAGCACGCGCCGGTCATCCCAAGTCCCGGCAAAGGTCAAATATAGGCGAACCAAAATTGCTCGACCCGTGAAAAATTCCTCTGCACCTCTTTGGAACCGGCGATGAAATCCCCGTGGCCCGGAAGGAGCCATTCAACCTCCAGGCGGGAGATTCTCCGGATGCTTTGCTTGAGCTCCTCACCGTTACCCCCCGGGAGATCCGTCCGCCCGAGTCCGTCTCTAAAAATCACGTCTCCCGTGAAGAGCGCCTTCTCCTCCTTCCAATAGAGGCAAATGGATCCCGGGGAATGACCGGGTGTGTGGATCACATCGAGCCTCAGATCCTTCACAACCAGTTCCCCTTCCTGCAGAAAGAAATCCGGGGCCAGATCCTCGAGATCAACGGAGGAACCGAGGGAAATCGCCACTTCGCGGCAAAGTTCCCAGTCCTTGGCATGCATGGCAAACAGTGCCCCGGCGCTTTTGAAAACCTTTGCGGATTCCATGTGGTCGGGATGTCCGTGAGTGCAGATCACAAGATCGATATCTTCCACGCGCAACCCCACCTGCCGCAACCCGGTCACCACGTGGTCGACGAGTCGCAGGTGGCCGGGATCGATCAGAATGCGCGCCCCCCTGTCCACAAGAAAAGTATTGCAGTTGTTGACTTGATAAGAGGTCCAGAAAAAACCGTGGAGCCCATCCAGTATCTTCATTTCCTTATCCTCATTGCCGGCTGCCCGAACCGACCCGCCCTTTTTCCACCCGGAGGGAGCCGGGAATCACTTCCCACACTCTCCTATTCTTGCCTTCGTCGCCTTTTGATCGTGAAATCATACAGCCGCATGCCGGCGCAAGTCAAACCAGCCGGGAAAACCTCGAAGCCCCCTAATCTTTGAAGATGTTCCTCAAGAGAGGAGAACCCGATTTTTCTCCCCGGGAAATCATCCTCTCCATCGTGGCGGCTCCTTCCTCGGCCTCCCACCGGCCTCGCGGAAAACCCGCACGGCTGCGTGCCGCCGGAACGGCTTCGGTTTCCCCGGAATCAAGGATCCGGAACTCGTGAGACGGGGATATCGAGTGGCCCGGTGCTTTTCTTTACCCCATCGTTGATCCAACCTGTGAGGCCAACCACTTGGGAAGCTGTTCGGTAACGAGCCAGCGGATGGCGTCCCGTGCCTGTCGGAAGGCACCCAGACCCTCCCCGAAAGGGTCCATCACGTACCAGTCGACCACCTTTGCGGGAAATTTCGCCGGCAGGAACGGCCGTATGGGATCGTTGGTGAGGTTCACCACCAGGTCCACCCGGGAGAGGTCGATGGCGGAAATGGGCTTGGATTCGAAACCGGCCGTCAAAACACCGATCTCGCGAAGCACTTCCAGGGTGTAGGGTGTAACATACCCCAGGGGATCCATTCCCGCCGAACACGCATCCACGGAGTTCCCCCAGGTATGCCTCGCAAGGGCCTCCGCCAGGATGCTCCGACACGAATTGCCATAACAGACGAACAGCACTCTCTTTTTCATCGCCTTGCCTGTTCCTCCTCCCTGGGGCGCGGGACCAAGGGATTCCGATAGGT
>JAGPLX010000111.1 GCA_018053185.1 Syntrophobacteraceae bacterium | reverse complement strand
CCCAAGGTGTTTCCCCCCAAAAAACCTCGAAATGAGGTACCCTTCTTGGGGAGGAATCTTGAAATCCCGTTTCACTCGGTATGCCGAATCATTGCCGGAGGACCCGAGGAAACTCCTATGGGCCCCACGCGCAAAGAACGCTCTGGTTGCCGAACGACATCCCTTCTATACTGCATAGTCTTCTGTGATTTCCATCCTTGAACCCCACGGGAGGAGGAACCCACCATGGCATCCAATCGGCTGGACGATCTCGTGCCCGAATTGCGGGAAAAGGCAGGGCATGTGATCGAGCAATGTGCGGCCCGGGGAGTCGAGCTCCTCATCACATGCACTTACCGTTCCCCGGAGGAGCAGGCAATCCTCTATCGAAAAACCAGGACCAAGAAAACCATCGAAGAGAAGCTGTTGAGGTATCGAGAACGAGGCTTCGGGTTCCTGGCGGATATACTCGAGGCCGTCGGGCCTCAGAAAGGCCACCTCGGTCAGCATCTCACTCAAGCCGGACCAGGGGAGAGCTGGCACAACTATGGCCTCGCCTTCGACGCCTATCCCACAACCAACGGCAAGCCTCTCTGGAACCCTCATGTAGCCAGGCATGAGTGGGATATCTACGGAGAGGTCCTCGCCGAGGAAGGTCTTACCTGGGGAGGCCGCTGGATCACCTCTCCCGAATTTCCCCACGCCCAGCTGGGAAACCGTGGAAATCCGCTGTATGTTCTCCCGCCGAACCACGTGAAAGAGCTGCTGAATGAACCACCGGAGAACCTTCGAGGAACATGATGCGGCCTATCATCGCCGAGATAGGGATTCTTTTTCCTCGTCCCGGAAGGAGAACACAGGGGGCGGTACGGAAGCCCGAAGGTGAGGCGAAAGCCGGTCAACCTCGGATGCGATCCACAACGGCCTTTGCGAATTCCGAGCATTTCACTTCCAGCGCCTTCTCCATCAAACGGGCCAGATCGTAAGTGACGATTCGATCCAGGATGGTCTGCTCCAACGCCCTTTCGATCAGGCGGGCCGCTTCCGTCCAACCGAGATGATCGAGCATCATGGAACCGGAAAGGATCAAGGAACTGGGATTCACCTTGTCCATTCCCGCGTATTTGGGAGCGCTGCCGTGGGTCGCTTCGAAAACGCCGCACCGGTCTCCGAGGTTGGCCCCCGGAGCCATGCCAAGCCCTCCGACCTGGGCGGCCAGAGCATCGGAAAGATAGTCCCCGTTCAAATTGGGAGTCGCCACCACGTGATACTCTTCGGGCCTCAGGAGGACCTGCTGGAACATGGAATCGGCAATGCGGTCCTTGATCACCACTCTTCCGGCCGGCGCACGACCCTGATACCGCTCCTGGACTTCCTGCTCCGGGATGGTCTCCCGGGGAAACTCCGAAGCCGCCAGCTCATAACCCCAGGTTCGAAAGGCCCCTTCGGTATATTTCATGATGTTGCCCTTGTGCACAAAGGTGACGGAGGGCAGGTCCTTCTCGACGGCATGGCGGATGGCCCTGCGCACCAGGCGTTGGGTCCCGTACCGGCTCATGGGTTTGATGCCGATGGCCGATTCCCGGGGAACTCGGACTCCAAACTGTTCCCGGACAAAAGAGATGAGCTTCTCGGCGGCTTCGGATCCGGCAGGCCACTCGATCCCCGCATACAGGTCCTCGGTATTTTCCCGAAATACCACCATGGAAACCCGTTCCGGGTGCCTGACGGGCGCGGGGACTCCTGAATAATGGCGGACTGGACGGACACAGGCATAAAGATCCAGGACCTGTCTCAGGGTCACGTTGATGCTCCGGATACCCTGCCCGACGGGGGTGGTCATGGGTCCCTTGATCGCCACCACGCATTTTTGAAGGCCTTCGATGGTCTCGGAGGGCAGCCACTCCCCTGTTTTCCTGAATGCGGCTTCCCCCGCCGGCAACTCGACCCAGTGGAGTTGGCGGCCCCCTCCGTAGGCATGTTCCACGGCCGCCTCCAACACCATCCTGGCGGCCGCTCCGATCTCGGGCCCCACCCCGTCTCCCTCGATGTATCCAATGAAAGGATTGCGAGGGACCTGCAGTTCATCGTGGTCACCAAGCTGGATCCAAGATCCCGCCTTGCCCTGGCTCCCCATGCTCACCACCCTTCAAAGTCGTTCGAACAGCAATAAACACCATTCCCCCTGCCTCTCCGAGGATCGGAACCGCACTCCCCCAGCTTCGTAGACTTCCCGTACCTGTTGCTCCTGTTCCAACAAAATCCCGCTCAAGAGAAGCCTTCCGGCTGGTTCCAGCCGCTGAATCAAGGGTCCGGCCAGCTCCACGAGGGGATGGGTTTGGATATTGGCGACCACTACGCGAAAACGCCCCGCGACATCCCCAACCGAGCCTTTCCGGAGTTCGATTCGACGGGTAAGCTTATTCAGAGAAATGTTTTCACGGGCGACTTCGACGGCCTCGGCGTCCACGTCCACTCCCAGAACGGGGTCAAATCCCAGCAGGGCTCCACCGATGGCTAGAATACCCGAGCCCGTTCCCACATCCAGGAGGGAGCCGGGCATATCATCCATGCCGTGGACAATCGATTCCAGCTGCTCGAGGCAAAGCCTTGTGGTTTCATGATGGCCTGTGCCGAAGGCACGACCGGGGTCCATGAGGATGACCAGGTCCCGCGGACCTGCCTCCACGGA
>JAGPLX010000064.1 GCA_018053185.1 Syntrophobacteraceae bacterium | reverse complement strand
ATGCACCACCTCTTCGACCGACCGACGGTTCGAGAGGATTTCCTCCCTCGTTCCTTCTCCCACCTGAACCGTGGCCCCTCCGGCCTGCGGACCCTGCACTCCGCTTGGAGTGCCCAAGACGGCCTCCTCCCCCATCCCGGAAGAGGACCCCGTTACCTCAGCCCACCCTTCGCCCATGAAGCGACATCCCTCCGGATTCGTTCCCCCCAGGAGGAAGAAAAGAGTTATTCCGAAAAGAATGGAACGGAAGGCCGTTTTCCAAGGGTATTCTACAATGAAACCCTCCCCCGCGGGTCACAGAACCTTACCCCAAGCCAGCCTCCCGCGGCACCCAGAGCAACACCGGTCAACATCAGACCCAACATCAGGAATATCCCTTCCCAAAGGTCCCATATGATCAAACAGGAAAGAGGAAACGGCGTCATCTTCCCTAACCACATCCACAGCAGCCCCACTAGAAGAGCTGCCCCCGTACCGGCTGCCAGACCGAGAAAAACACCCTGGGCGTAAAACGGAACCCTTCCGAAGAGAAAAGCCGCTCCCAGGATTTCATACGCTTCCAGTTCTTCCCGGCGAGCTTCGGCAGAAGCCTTTACACTATGGAGAATGAGGAGCAACGCTCCCAGAAGCGCCAGAACCATTATTCCGGCTCCGGCAAGCTTGAACCCGCTTGTTTGAGATTTTATCCCTTCCACCCAGCTTTTTCCATAGAAAACTTCCTCCACCGCAGGCTGCCGGCGGACACGATCCAATAAGGCTTCTATTTGCCCTGAATGACGGACCTTGGGCTTGAAACTGATCTCGAGGGAAGCAGGCAGGAACGTATCTTCCAAACCTTCCAGCACCGCTTTCCAGCTTCCAAGCTGATTTTCCAGTCGTGTCCTTGCCTCCCGGCTCGAGACCATCCGAACTTCGGTGATCTCGGGCAAGCCTTTCAAAAAAAGGACCAGCCGCTTTTGTTCTTCTTCCGTGGATTCGGGGGATAGGTAGAGAATCGCCTTCTCGGCAGTCCACCAGTAGGGAAGGGAATGCTGCAGGACAAGGGCCCCGGAACCCAGCAACCCTAAAAGGAAGAGACACAAAATCGAGCCTCCAAGAGCGGTGCCGGAAGCAAACCAGTTGTATCCCGCGCTCCGAACCACACTCCTTGCCAGGAATAAAAGCCTCCCGTTCAACAAATCACCGGACTCCTGGTTGAATGAAATGGAAACCCCTCTCACTTCCGTCCCACGTCATGTATCCACGATCTTGCCGCCCCGAATGGCCATCGAGCGGCACCCGGGGATCCTTGCCCCAAAAGAGCTATCATGGGTGGTGATGAGGATGGTGGTCCCCCTGGCATGAAAATATTTTACCGCGTCCAAAACCTTTTGGCTCGCCGTGCGGCACAAGAAGGCCATCGGTTCATCCGCCAGCAGGAGAAGGGGGTCCCCGACAAGGGCTCTGGCAACGGACACCAGTTGCTTTTCGCCAGCGGAAAGCCGGGTGCAAACGGTATCGCCCCTGGACTGAAGATCCAGAAGTCCCAGGAGCCAACGAACTCTTTCCCGGATGTATGAATCATCCTTGCCCGAAATGTATAGAGGCAGAGCGATGTTCTCGAAAACGGTCTGCCACGAGATCAACCTGGGCTCTTGAGGGACAATCCCGATACGGCGTCTTACGGCCGAGCGTGTTTTGGGTGGAACGCGATACAGGCCTTTTCCTTGAAAGAGGACCTGACCCCGGTCCGGGGATTCGAACCCCGATATAAGTCGAAGAAGGGTCGTCTTGCCGCATCCAACCTGTCCCGCGAGGACCGTGCATTGGCCCTTCTCGATTTCCAGAGAGGCGTCCTGGAAGATGGGACCGACTCCGGCATAGGACTTTCTCAAGTGAAGGCACTGGATCATCGGATGCAGATCGAGCGGCAGCGCGTTCGAACACGGCTTCGAGGAGGTGGGACTCTCTGTCAAAACGGGATCGGCGAATGCCCCACAATGAACACCGGCATGAGGCTTGGTGAATGAGCTGGGGTTAGACATGGTGGTCCAGTAACCGACAGGGTTGGGGTGCATGCCCGCAACAGCTTAGGCGGGCTGTTTTCAACACACCGCTATATATACCGTTTCGAGCGTCTTTCAAATACTTAAACGGAGCGATTCTTGCCGGTCATCTCCCATCAAACGGCGCTCCTGGCAGGCGGAGATGAATTCCGCCCTGCATGACTGGTTCGCCGGTCATCACAGGAGCGGGCTTTATGCCCGCCCTTTGAAGCCGTACAAACGCAAAGAATCGCTCATTTGTGGGAAATAGTCAGTCGAGGGAAAGGGAATGGAGCATGGCAAGCCAACCGGGAGATTTCTGATTTCTGGATGGGAAATCTCCCCCCGGCCCGCACCAAATCCTTGAAGAAACAGGAGCGTAGCGGTTTTGCGGGCCTAGGCCTCGATCATGCTCTCCTGCAGCAAATCAAGGTCCTCGATTTCTTCCTCCAGATAGGCCTTGAGCTTTTTCTTCAGACGGCTCTCGATCTGGCGAACCCGCTCTCGGCTGATTCCAAAACGGTCCCCGATTTCCTGCAGGGTCAGCGGCTCCTCAGAGAGCAGGCGGTAATCAAAGATGACCGCTTCCTTTCCCTTCAACTCCCGGCGGAAAAGCACCAGCTTGTCATGCAGGATGGCCTTGGCTTCCCGGTCGGCAATCTGATCGTCCACGGGAAGATCGTCCGAAGGCAGGAACGATTTGTGAGTATCTTCGGAACCATCCCTCAAGGGGCTGTCCAGGGAGATCTCCCAGCTGTTCAGGCGCTGATCCATCTCGATGATCTCGGACTCCTTCACATCCAGCCGATGGCTGAGGAGTTTGGGAGAAGCTTCGATCCCCTTGGCTTCCAGTTGCTCCTTTTCCTTGCGAAGGTTGAAGAAAAGCTTCCGCTGTGCCTGGGTTGTGCCGATCTTGACCAGCTTCCAGTTGTCCATGATGAATTTGATGATGTAGGCTTTGATCCAGAACGAAGCATAGTAGGAAAACTTGTAGCCGCGATAGGGATCGAATTTCTTCACCGCCTGCATGAGGCCGAGGTTCCCTTCCTGTATGAGGTCCATGAGGTTCTGCATCCAATAGCGCTGAAAATCCATGGCAATTTTCACCACCAGGCGAAGATTTGCCGTGATCAGTCTGTAGGCGGCCTCCAGATCGTTTTTCTCTCGGTATCGGATAGCCAGTTCACGCTCTTCTTCCCTGCTGAGAAGGGAATACCGCTTGATTTCCTCCAGGTAGAGGCGGAAAGGATCGAAGGCAACCGATGACGGCTTTTCCTGAACATAGGCCTTCGGAAGCCGATGATCGGAGTTTTCGTCCATGGCCGGGGCTGCATCATAATCCTTTGACTCATGCACAGACATCATGACAGGCAATGTCCTCGTACGATGGTTGAGGGAAAAGGCAGCGACAAACGCCGCATCCTCATGGAGTCGTGGTCTTTATGCCAGAGGTACCAGGTCGACATATGGGAAGGCATTATAATACACTTGCGCCTAAAAACAAGGTGGTTTGGCTCGGGTGTTCCCGGCAGAAATCCATTGCTTTTTGTGTACGCTTTCATTATAAAGGCTCGCACATCTCTTGAGTTCAGCGACATCAAACCACGAAGAAAGGCTCTCGGATCCAGGTTGTAGGCCTGTTGTCCTCCGAAAACGCTGCTAATGAAACCCTGCGTGCCCGAGCACATTGCCAGCCTGATCCCCTACCCCCCGGGCAAACCCATGGAGGAGTTGGAGCGGGAATACGGCATTCGGAATTCCATCAAACTTGCCAGCAACGAAAACCCTTTGGGCCCGTCGCCCAAAGCCGTGGAAGCCGTTCGTTCCGCCCTGGACCGTCTCCATCGTTACCCGGACGGCAGCGGATATTATTTGAGAAAGCGTTTGAGCGAGAAATTTGATCTGCCCTTCGATGGAATCGTCCTGGGGAACGGATCCAATGAGATCATCGAACTGGCCATTCGGGCCTTCCTGCTTCCCGGGGACGAGGTGCTTATCCCTGCCCCGTCTTTTCTCGTATACAAGCTGGCGGTCCAAACCATGGGAGCCAGAGGCGTCCCCATTCCTTTGAAAGACTTTACCATCGACCTGGATCGAACCCTGGAGGCTGTCACCCCCCGCACCAAAATCATTTTCATCAACAATCCCAACAACCCCACGGGGACTATTGTGAAGAGGTCCCATTTCGAGTCTTTTCTGAGAGCACTTCCTTCGAAAATAGTGCTGGTTTTAGATGAGGCCTATATCGAGTTTGCTCGAGACCCGGACATTCCCTCGGGGTTTGACCTCATCAGGCGGGCAGAAGGACCCGGGGTCATTGTTCTGAGGACTTTCTCCAAGGCCTATGGCCTTGCCGGTTTGCGCATCGGCTATGGGGCGATGGACCCGGGGATCGCGGACTATCTCCATCGAGTTCGCCAACCGTTCAACACGGGGACCCTGGCCCAGATCGGTGCCCTCGCTGCACTGGATGACGAAGATTTCCTTGCCGAGTCTCGGGATACCGTTTGGAAAGGACTTCGCTACCTCTATGAAGAGGTGGAACGTTTGGGGTTGGAACCCCTGCCGACGGAAGCCAACTTCTTCCTCATTCGGGTGCCCCTGGACGCCCAAAAACTTTACGAAGCCATGTTGCGTCGGGGGGTGATCGTACGGGCCATGAACGCCTACGGTCTAGACCGGTATATACGGATCAATGCGGGGCTTCCGGAGGAAAATCGGCGCTTTATCGAAGCCCTTGCCGAAACCTTGAAGGACTTTCAACAGGAGACCTTATGAAGACGGTCGTTGCCGTGGACGGCCCCGTAGGTGCGGGAAAGAGTACCGTATGCCGCCTTCTGGCCGGGAGGCTCGGCTATGCGTACCTGGACACGGGGGCAATGTACCGGGCGGTGGCCTACGTCCTGACAAGGAAAAGGGTGTCGGTCCCTGAAACCTCGGCGGTTTATGACTGGCTGAATCAACTGCCGCTGAGATTTGCCATCGATGGGGGCATTCTGAACATTACTTTCGGGGACAGGAAATTGGGTGAAGAACTGAGGAGCCCGGAGGTTTCTCTTCTGGCCTCGGCTTTTTCCCAGCTCGAGGGTGTGAGGAAGTTCCTGCGGGAGCGGCAGAAAGAGCTGGCTGCCTGCGGGAATATCGTGGCCGAGGGCCGTGACATGGCCACAGAGGTTTTCCCCGATGCAGCCGTGAAGGTGTTCCTCACGGCGGACCTAGCCACGAGAGTGCGCAGACGGCATGAAGAATATCGACGAAAGGGAATCAACATCACTCTCCAGGATCTGCGGGAGGAAATCGAGGATCGGGACAGGGCCGATCAGGAACGGGACGTGGCGCCGCTGCGAGCGGCCCCAGGAGCCTGGATTCTGGATACCTCGTTCATGGATATCGAGGAAGTGGTGACTCGTCTCACGGAGATCGTTGAGGACAAGTCCAGGGTCGACGGGCCTGGAGCAGTGGAATAAATTTGAGGTTGTCAACGATCCTTCGGTTTGGTAGAGTGCTTGGTCTAAGAAGCGGCGTGTGCCAATTATGCACAAGGGGGTAACGGATTCAATGGTTGACAAAAACGACATCACACAGGAAACCATCCATCAGACCGCACAGGAAGACCCTTTGGTATCGGAAGAGGTCGGGATCGAAAGTGAAATGGAAGACATGGACTCTCTTCATGACTTCTATGAACAGAGTTTCCGCAATATCCAAGAGGGGGAGGTAATCCGCGGCAAAATCGTTCAGATCAGCGATGATTTCGTCATGGTGGACATCGGGTACAAATCCGAAGGCCAGATATCGCTCCACGAGTTCAAGGATGAAACGGGGAACCTCAAGGCCGCCATTGGAGACGAGGTGGACGTGCTTCTCGAGTACCATGACGATGAAGACGGCACCATTCACCTCTCCAAGGAGAAAGCCGCCAAGATCAAGGTCTGGGACGAGATCAGCCGGATCTACAACAGCGATGACACCATCGAAGGCAAGGTGGTTGCCAAGGTAAAGGGGGGATTGGCGGTCGACATCGGGGTCCAGGCTTTCCTCCCGGGTTCCCAGGTGGACCTGCGGCCGGTCCGCAATCTGGAATCCATGATCGGTCAGACCTTGCCCTTCAAGGTTCTCAAATACAACAAGAAGCGCCGAAATGTTGTGCTCTCCCGCCGCGCCCTCCTCGAGAAGGAGCGGGAGCAGATGAAGTCCCACACCCTGACTACCCTCGAAGACGGCAAGATCGTCGAAGGCATCGTCAAGAACATCACGGACTACGGGATCTTTGTGGACCTGGGCGGCATCGACGGATTGCTTCACATCACGGACATGAGCTGGGGTCGAGTGGGTCATCCTTCCGAGATGTCCCAGGTGGGGGACAGGATCAAAGTCATGGTCCTCAGTTTTGACCGGGATCACGAGCGGGTTTCCCTGGGGCTTAAGCAGCTGGCGGCTGATCCCTGGACCCAGGCTGAAGAGAAATACCCGGTTGGGACCCGTGTCGAGGGGCGAGTGGTGAGCTTGACGGATTATGGGGCCTTTGTGGAGATCGAGCAAGGGATTGAAGGGCTGATCCACGTGTCCGAAATGTCCTGGACCAAAAAGATCCGCCACCCATCCAAGATCCTGAGCGTGGGCGACGTGGTCCAGGCCGTTGTGCTGAGCATCAACCCAGGAAACAAGCGGATTTCTCTCGGGATGAAGCAACTGGAACCCAACCCGTGGGATGTGATTGCCGAAAAATACCCGGTAGGGACGACCATCGCCGGAAAGATCAAAAACATCACGGATTTCGGGATCTTCATCGGGATCGACGAGGGGATCGACGGTTTGGTACATATCTCGGATATCTCCTGGACCAAGCGTGTGAAACATCCCTCGGAAGTCTTCAAGAAAAACCAGGAAGTTCAGGCAATCGTTTTGAACATCGATAAGGACAATGAACGTTTCTCCCTGGGGATCAAGCAGCTCGAGATGGATCCGTGGGAAAGTATTCCCGAACGCTACCCCGTGGGCAGCGTTATCACGGGTCCCATCACCAATGTCACGGACTTCGGGCTCTTTGTGGAGATCGAGGAAGGCATCGAAGGGTTGGTTCATGTCTCCGAAATCAGCAAGGAAAAGATCAAGTCTCCCATCGGGCAGTACAAACCCGGGGACCGAATCACCGCAAAGGTGATCAATATATCCCCCAAGGATCGGAAGATCGGGTTGTCCGTGAAAAAGGTCGAGGAACAGGAAGAACGCACCCACATCGATGAATACGTCAACAGTGCCAAGGCTGCGACTTCCAACCTTGGGGAACTGCTCAAGGGGGAAATGGAAGCCCGTGCAAACAATGCGTCATCGACGGACAAGGACTAATCTGGAACCGCTCCTCGACTGATCGAAACGAACACCCGGTTCATGCCCTCGGCCTGATACCGGGTGTTCGTTTTTGAAGAAGGGATTCCGTGAAACGAAGAACTCGCTGGTTGTTGGTTCTGATCATCCTCCTGCTTGCCGGGGGCGTCCTCTATTCCCTCTGCTCAGATTCCCGGATCTTTGCCGCACCCAACCGTATCGGGGTAATCCAGGTGAGGGGACTCATCGAGGACGTCCAGGAGACCGTAAAAGCCATCGGGGAATTCCAGAAGGACCCCTATATCAAGGCGCTGGTGGTGCGCATCGAATCTCCAGGCGGCGGAATCGGTCCCTCCCAGGAACTCTATCGAGCCCTGGCACGCACCCGCGACAAGAAGCCCGTGGTTGCCTCCCTGGGATCCGTTGCGGCATCCGGAGGCTATTATGTCGCATCCGCAGCCAGCCGCATTATCTCCAACCCCGGCACCATCACGGGGAGCATCGGCGTGATCAGCTATTTTCCCAACCTTCGGGAATTGTTCGATAAAATAGGATACACCACCATTGTGGTCAAAAGCGGGAAGTATAAAGACGTGGGCTTTCCGGGACGTGAGATGACCCCTGAGGAAAAAGAACTTCTCCAGGAAACCATCAACGAGGCTCATCGGCAATTCGTTCGGGATATCGCCAAGGGGAGGAATCTATCCGAAGAGAAGGTCTTGGAAATCGCCGATGGGCGGATTCTCACGGGAGAGTCCGCCCATCGATTGGGGCTGGTGGATGAGCTGGGCAACTACCAGGACGCCCTCGACACGGCAACCCGGCTGGGCAACATCGAGGGAGAACCCACCCTGATTCATCACAAGAAACAAAAGCGATCCGTATTGGACTACCTGCTGGGAACCGATGTGGGAGATCGCCTGGCTTCCCTCACGGACATAACCGGAAGCTTTCTCCGATACCAGATGCCCATATTCCCCTAGCGACTATTTCTGGAAAGACCGGATGTCCCCACCTCCCTCCCGCAAGATCTCGGGGGCATCGTCAATGAGGGAAATGATGCTGGACGGCTTGCCCGAGACGCCCCCACCGTCGATGATCAGGTCCAGGGCATGGCCGAGCTTTTCCTTGATCTCCTGGGGGGTTTGCAGAATCCTGGACTCAGGGTCCGTGGCGCTGGTGTTGATGATGGGATGGCCGAATTCGCGGACAATGGCAAGGCAGATGGCGTGATCGGGCACCCGAATTCCAACGGTTTGTCTCTTGGTCAACATGATCTTGGGGACCAGGCGGGATCCCTCGAGAATGAAGGTATAGGGTCCCGGAAGCAGCCGTTTCATCGTCTTATAGGCGTAGTTGGTCACCTGAGCATATTCACTGATGTTTTTCAGGTCACTGCAGATGAAACTGAAAGGTTGGGAAGGAGATCGTTGTTTGAGTTGATAGATCTTCTCGATGGCTCCCTTATTGAAAAGGTCGCACCCGATTCCGTAGTAGGTATCCGTGGGATAAGCGATGATCCCTCCCTCGGCCAGGACCTCCACTACCTTCCTGATCTTCCTTGGTTCAGGGTTCTTGGAATTGATCTCCAGGATCATAGGCGTGCCTCCTCCATGGGTTTGCTCATGAGAACTCGGAAGGAAAAATCGATTTATGAATAACCGCTGTGTCGAAGCAAAGTCAAGGTAAGAAAAGGAAGACGGACGTGGATCCCGCCTCCACCCCTGCCATCTACGCCTCCATCGACATAGGGTCTCACACCATACGATTGCTCATCGCCCGGTATCTCGGAGACAAGACCCTGGTCCCCCTTCTGTGGGAACGGAGAGTCACCCGGCTGGCCAAAGGGTTCCGCGAGGGGGGAATCCTCCAGGAATCCCGGATGAATCTGAGCACGCGTGTTCTCGAGGAATACCGGGATTGCATGGGCCGGTTCGGGGTAGAAGCCGTGGCCTGCGGTGCCACGGGAGTGGTCCGAAGGGCAGAAAACGGCGGGCGGTGGCTCGAGACAGTCCGCAAGGCCACGGGAATTCACGGGAAAATCCTCTCCGAGGAAGAAGAAGCCTTCTTGTCCGCCAAGGGGATTTTGGGGGTGCTTTCTGTTTCACGAGGCCATGTATTGGCCTTTGATCTGGGAGGAAGCACCACGGAGTTCCTCTTGATGGATGCCCGGAGGGGCCGGATGCTCTGGAGCACCAGCGTATTCATCGGTGCGGCCACCCTTACGGAACACTACTTCCGGGACGACCCTGTGTCCTCCGACTCGTTGGAACGGGCGCAAGCCGCTGTCTTCCAAACCCTCTCCGAAACATTCCAGGGGCTGGCATCGGTTTTGTCGGAATGCGGCGTCTCCGCAGAAGAGTTACTCCTGGTGGGAACTGCCGGCACCGTCACCACCCTGGGCGCCATGTTCCTGCGGATGGAACGCTACGACCCATCCCTGCTGAACGGCCTCATGCTGGAGAAAGACTGGATTTGCCACACTCTGGAACAACTTGCGGGGCGGCCCATCCGGGAACGCAGGGGGATCCCCGGGCTCGAGGAAGGCCGGGAGGACATCATCCTGGGTGGGACCCTGATCGTCAGGGAGATCCTCAGTTTCCTGGGAAAGGATGCCCTGATTGTGAGTGATGCAGGCCTTCTCGAGGGACTCCTCTTCCGCCTGGTCGAGGAAAGACTCGGGTGGCCCGGCGGCCTTCAGACGCCCTTGAGATGGTGTCTTCCTAAGGGAGTGGGCCACCCCCAACCTCTTGAATTGGACCAACAAATCGAAACAAACCACGGAGAAGCTCAATGAACGAAAAGTGTATCGGCCATGTCCCCGAGTCGCTCACCTTCGACGATATTTCTCTGCTCCCGGATTATTCGGAAGTCCTGCCCAACGACACCAACGTGGAAACCCGAATCACCCGGGGCATTCCCATGCGGATTCCTTTGGTCAGTGCCGCCATGGACACGGTCACCGAAGCCGACCTGGCCATCAGCATCGCCCGGGAAGGAGGAATCGGTGTCATTCACCGGAACATGCCCATCGAGCGCCAGGCGCAGGAAGTCAGCAAGGTGAAGAAGTCCGAAAGCGGAATGGTGGTGGATCCGGTGACAGTGGAACCGGACCGGAAGATCTCCGATGTGCTCGATCTCATGTCCCGCTATCACATTTCGGGGGTTCCCGTGGTGAAGGCAGGCCAACTGGTGGGGATCATCACCAATCGGGATTTGCGCTTCGAGACCAACCTCGATCTCAGGGTGTCCGAGGTAATGACCAAGGACAAGCTTGTTACGGCAAAGGAAGGCATCGATTTGGAGGAATCCAAAAAGCTGCTTCACAAGAACCGGATCGAGAAACTCCTGGTGGTGGACGAGGAAGGACATCTCAAGGGTCTCATCACTATCAAGGACATCATGAAAATCAAAAAATACCCCAACTCTTGCAAAGACCGGTTGGGACGGCTCCGGGTAGGCGCTGCCGTAGGGGTGGGACCCGACATGACGGAAAGAGTGGAAACCCTCATAAACATGGGGGTGGACTTGGTAGTAGTGGACAGTGCTCACGGCCACTCAAAAAATGTTCTGGAAGCCGTGGAGCGCATCAAGGGAGAGTTCCCGGAGCTGCAGATCGCGGCAGGCAATGTGGCCACGGCCTCGGGGACCGAAAGCCTTATCAAGGCCGGAGTTGATGCCGTCAAGGTAGGTGTGGGCCCCGGCTCCATCTGTACCACCCGGATCGTAGCCGGCGTGGGAGTGCCCCAGGTTTCCGCCATCATGGAGTGTTCACGAGTGGCCAAGGAGTATGGAGTGCCCGTCATCGCCGACGGGGGAATCAAGTTCAGCGGGGACGTGGTCAAGGCCCTGGCTTCCGGAGCCGATGTAGTCATGATCGGCAGCTTGTTCGCGGGAACGGACGAAAGCCCCGGGGAGACCATTCTGTACCAGGGCCGCAGCTACAAAGCATATCGGGGAATGGGTTCTCTGGGAGCCATGAAGGAGGGAAGCCGCGACCGTTATTTCCAGGATGACATTCTGGAAGCCACAAAATTGGTTCCGGAGGGAATTGAAGGGATGGTTCCCTATCGCGGACCCGTAGCGGGCACGGTGCACCAGCTTCTGGGAGGTCTTCGAGCCGGAATGGGATACCTGGGATGCCGCACCCTCGAGGAACTCCGGAAGAAGGCTCGAATGGTTCGCGTCACCAGCGCAGGACTCCGAGAAAGCCATGTGCATGATGTCATCATTACCAAGGAAGCACCCAACTACCAGGTCGACCTGAAATAAGGCCCGGGACTTTGGACAGCCCAAGAACGGCAACAGGGCCGTCGTCCAAAGCTGCACGCGCTCGACTCGCTCCGCAAGCCGTAAAGATAAATGACTGGAGATATAGCATGAAGGCAAATGTAATAATTGAAAAGGACAGATGCGGATATTACACTTGTGATCCCAGTTGAAGGGTTGTCATAGGGCGTCCAAATCGCCACACGTCCTTTGCCGGTTTTTGACTCCAAACACTGGGAATCTCGTGCTCCTGCCTCCCAAGAAGGCCGATGTGGGGGCATTTTGCGCCTGGCCGTGCCCTGTTTGGCACTGTCGCTGCGGGCGAGAAGTTTTCTCGTAAGGTACTGGAAGATGGAGTATTTCTCCACTTTTTTCCCGGTTTTTGGTACCGGCAATGAGCTCGAGGGGAGTCCCGCCCTGCTCTG
>JAGPLX010000063.1 GCA_018053185.1 Syntrophobacteraceae bacterium | reverse complement strand
CGGTTCCTTTGACTTCAGTTTCGAAAAGAGGAGTCACGGCCCGCACCTGGTCTCCAAAAATTTCGGCGATCTTGGCCATATGTTCTTCCTGCATCCGGATACGATTCAGGACGAAGTCGGCGGCATCTTCTCCCACTTGCTCCTTCTGAATCACTCCGTTCACAACGACCCCGCCAACGGGAATCCCAAACTCGAGGAACCATTGGATGAACCGTGTGATGACGGCAATGGGAAGGCTTTCGGGGAGAGTGACGAAGAAAAAGGCCGTGAGGGCATCGTCGGTGAGAAGGTCCTTGGCGTGAGCCATGCGATCCTTAAAGCTCAGAAGGTAATCCAGTAGAGGGTCCTTTTCCTCCTTCTTTTTGGAAAAAGAGAGCATTTCCTTCAAGGATTTTGCTTCTTCCCTGCTCCGGAGCATTTTTTCCACCCACAGGGAGTACACCTTGGACATACCGAGGAGTCGTCGTGCGTTGGCTGTGGGAGCTGTGTCGAAAACGTAGAACTCATACTCGTCGCGAAACATCAGATCCATCATGTTCTCGAACATGGCGGATTCTTCGAAAGCAGGGTTCATGGTAGCGGATTCGATGAATTCGTCCGCCTTGGTGGTGATGTCCGCGAATTTAAGAAACCAGTTGATCTTCTCGCGGATTTCTTTTTTGGAGCGTTCGATGGTCTCCCGGGTGTCGATCTCAAAAGCGTAGCAATTCGATTCGTCGCAGACAACGGTAGGTTTTCCGAACACGTTTGTCCCAAAGAGGTTCGAGAGGCTGTGGACGGGATTGGTGGAGGCAAGGAGCGTTCTTCGGCCTTTTCGAGCCGACCACAAGGCGGCTGCCCCTGCCATGACCGTCTTTCCAACCCCCCCCTTTCCCCCGAAGAAGATGTATTTCATCTTGGGGTGGTCCTTCATGAACTGGCTCATACTATTAGTGATCTGGATCACGGAAGCCCCCTGCGCTGTCAGAAGTCGCCGTACATGGCTCGTGCCATCCTCTCTATCATCGCAAGCCCGGTTACGTCTCGTTCCATCTCATGAACTGAAGCGAGAATCTGCCCTGAAAATTCCGTCTCTATGACTTTCAGGTAGTGTTCCTGCATGGTGAAACGGTTCTTCAGGTAGTCGGGAATGTTCTTGTCCTTCAACTCGGCAGGCAGAACACGATTGATGATGTATCCGCTCAGGGGAACATCGAATTTGGCAAACAACTCAGCAGCCTTAATGGTGTCCTTAATCACCATTTCCTCAGCCACCAGGACAAAAAAGAAGGCCGTCTTCTCCTTATCCGTCAAGATGCTGGAGGATTTGTTGATCCGTTCTTTGATGTAGAGCAACTCCTTCAGGATGGCGTCTTCCTCGGATTCCTTCTCTCGGCGGATCACCGCCGCCACATGGTCATATTCGCTCATCTGCTCGCGCAGCTTCGTGATCTTGCCGATCCACTCGTCATAGACGGACGCCATGCTGAGGTAATAGAGGGCGTGGCCTAAGGGAACCAGATCGTAGATGTAGTAGTCGTAGCCACCTTTGACCACAATGTCCACCACCTCGTCGAAAATGGCGCTTTCCTCCATGGCGGGTTCCGCCGCAGCCGCCTGGATATAGCTTTCTATTTCGTCCGGAATCTTGTCCATGCCGTACATTTCGAGGATCTTGTTCCGGATTTCCTCCTGATATTCTTTGACTCGTCGATCGGCATCGATCTCCTGGGCATAGAGGTTGGGCATGATTTCCACAGGTCCTTTTCCAAAGATGTCTTTTTGGAAGATGTCGCTGAGAGAAGCCTGGGGATCTACCGAGAACACCAGTACCCGTTTTCCCGTCCTTGCCAGGTAAAATGCTGTGGCAGCCGAGAAGGTTGTTTTTCCCAGTCCCCCCTTCCCTCCGAACATGATGTACCTGCGGTCCGGATACTGATTGAAGATGCTTGAGAGTGAAATAGAACTCCCTCCTTTCTACCTCATGGGTCTGGCCTCATACTCGATCCTTCCCGGGAGCTGAAGCTTAGACGAGAAAGACGGCCGCATCGGACGTGCCACCCTCGCCGGCCTGACTCATGCCAGGGCGTCCGTCAGGTCCTTTTCCCGGAGCATCCTGCGCTTCCAGGTGGAGATTTGCGGGACCACGTACGGTAAAAGCCTCAGGGAATAGTAAGGGGGCAAAATGGGTACCCCCAGCATGTCTCCCATGGTGATCAGGATGAAAAGATGTTCCATACTGGCTCGGGTCTTCAATGCAAAGCGAGCGGAATCATGGGCGGCCACTCCATACACGAATTCTTTGATGGCCTGGAAAATTCCGCCCTTCCCTTCCTTGTTGTCCTTCGACATCCCGTTTCCTCCTTTCATGCGGTGCTGCAATCACGAACACCGGGTTTATTGAATGGACAATGCCCTGCACCCAAGTATTCCCCCGGCGCGGCTCTTCACGGCAAGGGATCCGTCCGTGAACCGTGATCCCACCTGCTTCCTCAAAGGGTTCATGCGCTGCAGGAAACCACCCTCCCTCACGGACCATGTGGAAATATTCGATGAGGGAGATCGAGCAGGCAATTTTTAGAAACCGTCTTCAGGCAGACGTGGGCTGCACCCTGCTGGCCCTGTATCTTCCGAATGCTCGGAAGGCCTCCACCGCCAGGATGACGGCGGCGATGACCAGGAAGAATCCCACAATCCCCATGAGGGTGTTTCCCACCAAGGCTTCCCCCTTTACGGCACCCTTCAGCACCTTATCCAGAAGAGAGTAGGATGTCCAGAGAAGAGCCCCTACCGTAGTGATGAACATGAAAATCATGGGATAAAAAGTCCACGCGGAACTCCTCCCTTCAGACATGAGCCATGCCGTGACAAGCATCAGGGCCAAGGATGCCAGGAGTTGATTGGCACCGCCGAAAAGCACCCAGAGGTATTGCCACCAGCCGGTCATGACCAGCACCATACCCAACAAGCATGCGACGATGGTTCCAATGTGAGGGTTCTTGAAAACAGGGCTGAGATCGCCCAGGAGTTCCGAGGTGGCCACTCTCATGAAACGGACCGCCAGTTGCATGATGGTGATGGCGAGGAAGATCATCATCACGCTTCCATAGGATTTCCCCACACTCGGCGAGAGTCCGAGGACAGAGAGAAACTTGGAGACGCCTGCCGCAAATACACCCGCGGGCCCCTTGGCTACCGCCGCTCCGTATTCGGAAGCGGAGGCGTAAATAGTCCCTGCAATGATCAGAGCGAACACCGCGAGCATCATTTCCACGAACATCACTCCGGCTCCCACCGGTCTTGCATCCATCTCATTCTCCAACTGCCGGGCGGTGCCGGAACTACACACCATGCTGTGCCATCCGGAAACGGCACCGCAGGCGATGGTGACGAACATGATGGGCCACAGGGGGCCGATCTTGATGTTAAAGCTCGTATAAGCCGGGAGGGTGAAATCCGGATGGAGAACCAGGATTCCAATGACGCCCCCGAGCAGGCCGAAAAAGACAATGTAGGAAGCTACGTAGTTGATGGGAAGGGCAAAACGCCAAATGGGCAACACCGCTGCAAAATAGCAGAAGACAAAGGCCGCAACAGCCCAAAGGGCACGATTGTTGGACAGGGCTTCCCCGAGAATCTTGTCCGACGGAGCCACCGTCCCCAGCCAGATTCCCAGCATGGCGATGACCACGGTAACCACAGTAGTGAGGATGATATCCTTTCTCCAACGGTAGATCATCTGACCTGCCAGGATGCCACCCAGAGTGAGGAAGAGCCAGGCCATGGGAGAGGATTTCAAATTGACGGCCGTGCTGACCACTATATTTCCGAAGGCGCTGGTGATGAGAAGGAGATAAAAGTAGATGAAGGAAAGCAGGATAACCCTGGCCCTTGGCGAAATCAGGCGATAGCTGAGACCCCCGAAACTCGCTCCTTCGTTCCGCATGGTGACCATGATGCTGGTGTAGTCATGGACCCATCCGATGAGCAGTGTCCCCACCAGAATCCAGATGAGCGCCGGCAGCCACCCCCACTGAATTGCGATGATAGGCCCCACGATGGGTCCCGCGCCCGCGATGGACTTGAACTGGTATCCAAAGAGAACGTTCTTGCTGGTGGGCATGAATTCCACCCCGTCCATGTACATGACCGCAGGGGTCGCCCTCTTTGGGTCTGATTTGATGATCTTGGTGTCGACATGTTTGGAATAGAACCGGTAGCCGATGAAAAACACCAGAAATGCCAGGATAAGTACTAGGACTGAATTCATTGCCAAACCTCCTGTGGGAATTTGATCCTACCGAACAAACTCCACAAAACGGAGCCTGGAGCCTCTTCTGCAACTTCTTCGCGGCTGGAGAAAGAAGTTGTCAGATAAACTCCTTGTATCCCTCGCCGGTAGATGGTGGATGTATCCCTGGCAAATCGGCTTCTGTGGCGGCGGGAGAAAATCCTGCCCTTCCGCCACCCCCTCGGCACCTGAATCATGCAGGTGCAAAAACATAGGTCACTCGAGATGTGTCTTACGAGGGTAGACGGGTTCCCTTCCGAAATCCCCCGGAATCATTCCAAAAAGACAATGGCAGTTTTGCAAGGAACTCAGCCTCCCCCATCGAGGACCGGGGATGAGGGATCTCGGACTCTGGAAAGAGTTGAACCGAGAAGCCTGAGTCATTGATGAATGTCGGAGAGATTCCATGGAATTCGCTTCAAGAGGCTTGATTGGTGAGCAAACGCTCCTGGATGCGCCCTGTTAATCTTCCCAAAATTGATGTCGGGATGCAATAAGAATTTGTGGCTCCGCCATGTTTCCAAAGCCGAGTGTTCCATCGGGAGTCCCGATGGGGATGGATGATGTACAGTCTTCGGAAAGGTGATGGATGGACAGGAATCGTCGATTCCGTCCGGAGCGGAAACGGTGATGCGCAAGTCCGTAACGGCGATCGTCCCGTCCCGAAGGGGGTGCATTGTGCATCCGTAAAAGAAAACAAGGCCCGCAACAAGGTTACGGGCCTGTGGAAAGCGGTATTCTTGGATGTTGAGGCTTATCTTATGCGGTCTCTTCCTTGATGGCGGCGGCGATCTTATACAGCACCGTCAGGATGAAAAACCCCGTCGCCCAGACTCCGAGAACAATCATCAGCTCCGGAATGGTCGGGGAATACTCCCGCACATGGTTCAGGGGGTTGGGGATGAAACCGGCGATGACCAGACCCATGCCCTTCTCCAACCACATGGAAAGAAACACGGCAACACAAGCGATTTTCAGAGTCTTCTCGTTCTTGCGGGTGTTTGGATTGATGAGCAATACCAGGGCGATCACCGCCAGGATGGCGAAGAGCCACATAAAAGGAACCAGGAACCGGTGCCCTTCAAGACCCACGAAAAGGTATTTCAGGGCTTCCATGTGAGAAGGAATTTTGCTGTAGAAAGCCGTAAAAAACTCGAGTCCTACAAAGAAAACGCTGATGACCATGGCATAGGTTGCGATGACCGACAATTTGTCGATGGCTTCCTTGCCCGGATCAAACTTGGTGTACTTCTTTACCAAATAGGCAAGGAGGATGAGAAGGGCGGGGCCTGAGCAGAAGGCCGACGCCAGAAAGCGGGCGGCCATGATCGCTGTCAACCAGTAGTGTCTTCCCGGGAGACCGGCATATAGGAATGCCGTGACCGTATGGATGGAGATGGCCCATGGAATGGAGATGTAGATGAGCGGCTTGACCCAACGGGGGTAATGAACCCCTTTGCGTTCGGCATCCAGCACATTCCACCCGATGATGATGTTCAGGAGAAGATAGCCGTTCAATACAATCATATCCCAGAAGAGGATGGAGTTGGGAGTAGGGTAAAGAAGCACGTTGAGAAGCCTCATGGGCTTACCAAGATCGACAATGATGAACAACAAGCACATGGTTACCGATGCCACGGCCAGGAACTCTCCAAGGATGGTGATCCTGCCGAAGACTTTTACGTTGTGGAGGTAATAGGGCAGGACCACCATAACGGCGGATGCGGCCACACCGACGAGGAAAGTGAATTGGGCGATATAGAATCCCCAGGACACATCCCGACTCAAACCGGTAATGGTCAACCCTCGGTTCAACTGAACGAGATAACTGGCAAAGCCCATACCCATCACGACGAGCAGTAGCATCAGCCACCGAAAGTACCTCTGATCTCCTTTAAAGGCCCTATCAAGCATTGCTGCCCCCTATCCTAGGATACGATGTAATAAACGTTGGGCTCGGTACCGAGCTCGGGTTTGCGTCGGATGGTGTAGTGGGATGCCAGCAGTTTACGAACGTTGGATTCTGGGTCGGCCAGATCTCCGAAAACCAAGCCCCCCACCTTGCATACCTCCACGCAGACTGGCAACAATCCCGCCTCCAACCGTTCGGAACAAAACTCGCACTTTTCGACCACCCCCCGTTCCCGGCTCGGGTACGCCATGTTGAGCTCTGGAATGTAGGGGCGAGGTTCCCGGAAGTTAAAACTCCGCGCCCCGAACGGACAGGCGGCCATGCAGAACCGGCATCCGATGCACCGGTGCATGTCCATCATGGTAATGCCGTCCGCACGTTTGAACGTGGCCTGGGTGGGACAGACACGGACGCAGGGGGGATTGGCGCAGTGATTGCACAATGCAAGAAAGGGTTTTCCCCGCAAATTTTCGATGTTGTAAGGATTCCCCTGGCCTGGAAAGACATTCTCGTAGTTGTCCGTCCAAAGCCACTTGATCTCTTCTTTGAGGTTTTCCATTTCTGGCACATTGTGCACCTTGTGGCAGGCGTCAATGCAGTCCCTGCAACCGGCTTTGCCCTTCTCCCAGCACTTGCGCATATCGACGACCATAGCCCACTGTTTGCCGTGCAAGGCTTCTGGATTGGAAGCCACCGTGGGTAGCTCGGTCTTCGCAAGGAGCTCATGAATCGGCAAGGTTGCCAGCCCCAAGGTACAAAGTCCGCCGACCTTCAAGAAGCTTCTTCGATTGGTTTCCATTACTTGGTCTCCTTTGGGGCAATATGACAGGTCCAGCAGTAGGGCGTTACATTGAGCTCAAGCCCCGCGTAAACATGGCATTGATCGCAGAACTGGGATTTGTTGGAATGGCATCTCATGCACTCATTCTGCAAACTCATGTTGTACTTCTTGCCGTCTGCAGCCACATAAGTTCGGAAGCCATCCCGGACGACCCATGTTCGCCAGTCGTTGAGGAGCTGCATGTGGCCGGTGCGCATCTCGACCTTCGGCATGACGCACTGTTTTACGGCCATCTGCTGGATTACGGGGGTATCGATTTTGGGATCCGGCGCCGGGGCGGCCTTGCCCATGTTGTACCATAGAGGGAAAGTGGCTATGCCCAGAAAGATGATGATTCCCGGGATGATCTTATCTGCGTTATAGATCTTCATCGTCGCTCTCCTCCATCCCCGCGAGCGGCTCGCCGCGCAGGTCCGTGGTTCGCTCCGTCTCGCCCTTCATGACCAAGGCATTTCCGACCAGCTCGTGGACCCCGGTGACACCCACCCCAGGCGTCCAATAATCCATGGAGGTGACAAGAACTGCCCGGTCGATGGCGCAGATACAAGCCAACATGTTCACATCGTGTTTCTCCCGGACGTACTTGACGGCATTGGCCCTGGGAAGCCCCCCGCGCATTCTCATTTCGAGAAATTCATCGGTATTGAGGCCCGATCCGCTCCCGCAGCAGAAGGTCTGCTCCCGCGTGGTTTCCGGGGGCATTTCAAAAAAGTGGTTGCATACATTCTGAATCACATAGCGCGGCTCTTCGAACATTCCCATGCCGCGAGACGGGTTGCAGGAGTCGTGGAAGGTGACCCGGAGGTGATCGTTGCGGCTTGGATCCAACTTCAGTTTGCCGTTTTTGATGAGATCGGCGGTAAACTCGACAATGTGCACCATCTTGGTGGACTTGGCATTCTCGAACCGCGTACCGGTAATTGGTGACACGGGCTCTTCCAGGAAATCCGCGGGGCCGTTCATGGTATCCATGTACTGGTTGATAACCCGCCACATGTGACCGCATTCACCCCCGAGAATCCACTTCACCCCCAATCGTTTGGCCTCGGCGTACATCTTGGCGTTGAGGCGCTTCATCATCTCGTGGGAGGTGAAAAACCCAAAATTGCCGCCCTCGGAGGCATAGGTAGACCAGGTGTAATCCAGTCCTATTTCATGGAAGAGCATGAGGTATCCCATGAGAGTGTAGGTCCCTGGATCGGCGAATACATCTCCCGATGGGGTGATGAAAAGGATCTCCGCACCCTTTCGGTTGAAGGTCGGCTCGATCCTCACCCCCGTTACGGCCTCGATCTCATCCACAAAGAACTCGATCATGTCCTTGAAGGCGTGAGGCTGGATCCCCAGGTGATTTCCGTTCATATAACAATTCGCCACTGGACCCATGATCCAGTCGATGTTCACCCCGATCAGGTTGAGCAGTTCCCTTGCAATGATGGTAATCTCCGCAGTGTCGATGCCGTAAGGGCAGAACAAGGAGCAACGGCGGCACTCGGTACACTGATAAAAGTAGTAAAACCATTCTTTGATGACGTCTACGGTGAGCTCTCGGGCACCGGCGATTCTGCCGAGGATCTTTCCCGCGGTGGTGAAATCCTTCCGGTATACCGAGCGAAGGAGTTCCGCCCGCAGAACGGGCATATTTTTGGGATCGCCGGAACCGATATAGAAATGGCACTTGTCGGCGCAGGCACCGCACCGCACACAAATATCCATGAAAATGCGCAGGGACCGGAAGCGCTCCAACCGTTCCCTCAACCCGTCCAAAATGATTTCCTTCCAGTTTTCGGGAAGCTTCCAGTCTTCATCCGTGGGAGACCATTCCCTGGGGTTGGGCATTCCTAGCACTTCCAGGTTTTTGGGTTTGCCCGGGTAACACCAAGTACCGGGGCGGAAGACCACGGGAGTATCCATCCACCCGGTCTCGGGCAATTTATGATCAATGATGAGCTCACTGGGTTTTGGGACCTTAGCCATGTTTACTCCTTCTCCACGGGTAATCCGGCCTCTATCATCTTCTCCCGGAAATGTTCTTCATATTCCTCGTAGGTGTGTACCTTTACGGGGTAGTTCCACGGATTGATGTGCCGTTTCATACGGCTGTCGTTGGGAAGATTTCGTGTGGGACTTAGAAAGACCCCTCCCATGTGCATCAATTTGCTGAAGGGAAAATAGACAAACAGAGTACTGAATAGAAAAAGATGGATAAAGAACAGAACACCGATTCCATCAGGCACCTTGGGTTGGAGCGTCACCAGATTCATGGCCAGCTCTTTGACCCTCACCACATCCACCTTCAGAAAATAGCGCATGAGAACACCGGTGATGCCGATCCCAAGGAGAATGAAAAGGGGAAAGTAGTCGGCGGGAAGAGAAACGTAGCGTACTTGAGGGATGATCACTCTGCGGATGAATAAGTAAGTGACGGTGAGAAGAAACACCACATCGGTGATGTACACCCCGGGCAGGCCGACCTGGAACAGACCGTCCAGCCGTTCGGTGATGAGTACAAAAAACGGAACGGGTTCGGTGAAAAACCGAAGATGCCTTATAAGGATCACAAGGAAACACCAGTGAAACAAAAGGCCTGCCAGCCAAAGCCACTTCTCCCATTGGTAGGTCACCTTGGGTCCTTGCCGGAATTCCATCTTGGTGTTGCGGAAGAGGGAGCGAAAGAGAAGAACCTCGAGGAGCATCCGTCCCACCACCCCCGCCGTGGTGGATGGGTTGTCGAGCTTACTGTGTTTCACCCAGGGGAACGATTTTTGCTGTCCCGCGGTGGTAGGGATGCGGAATGGTACAGGGGAGCGAGCCCATGTGATCACGCGGTAGACCACACCCACCAGGAAGGTCACAACCGCAAGATATGGGATGATCACCCCGAAAAAGTAAGTCATGCCGGCCGCCTTTACCCCCAAGAAGGCAGCCAAAATAAGCGCAATGACCACGGTCAACGAAAGTTTGATTCCCATTGAACAATCCTTCATGTCAGAAAAGGGTTGTGGTTATGTGTTCCCCCCTGGCTCATCCGCCTGAAACTCGGGGATTTCGGCCGCGAGACCCGCCATCTGGAGGAGGCGGAAGGTACGATTCTTCAACTCGTTGACTTTGAGCTCGTACAACTTTTCACGACATTGCATGTATACGTCAAAAGCCAGCAGAGAGACCCGATCGATCAATGCATCGAAAGCCGCCAGTTCATCCGGAGAAATTTGCAGGGTGCGGATTTCTTTCTCGAATATCTCCCGGACCAGCCCCTTAGGAAAGAATGCGAACGCCACGGCCTGGGAGGGATCAAAATCCTGAACCGCTCGAATACGAATGATACGGTCCAGCCACGGCCGTAATTTTTCAGGATCCATGCCTTGGAGCATTTGAGCGTACAGACCCTCGATCCCGTGACGAATCGTGTGACCGACCGGATTGGTGAACTGATTGGCTTCCTTCCCGAAAAATTTTGTCGTCTCGGGAGGATAGGTTTCCATCAACGCTCTAAACCACTTTTTGACGAAAGCTTCTTTTTCCTTTGCCAATAAATCCCGAAGGCTCATGTAGAGAACGCCCTTTCCGAGCTCTCGCCCGAAAAAACCGAAAGCCCGATTCCCGTCCCTGCCTGATCCCATAGACGGCAACTCTCTCCCACCCCGTATAGCCAAGGGCTCAATCGATTGCCCAACCATGGATTCCAATCTTGTGAATGTCGGCACGTTACCTCAATCCCTATCCGGTGTCAAGATCGAAACCAGCAAGAAAAGGGCTGGAGGAAAGGCTTTTCATGGGTCCGCTAATCGATAGAAAATCCAAGGCCTTATCCAACATAAAGAGCTCTCTCTTGTGCGTAAAAAAACCTGCCTTCGTCCCAAGAGAGGCTGGCCGAGTCCGTTCATGATCTCTGAAGATGCCCCTTGATTCAAGCACAAACCTACGCTCCCTTTCTCCACGAACTGTCTCTTTTGCCTCGATGGAGTGGGGAATTCAGCTTCCGATATTCAGCCCGTGTTCTGCCGGCCCTAACACTTCCTCCCCTGAATCCCATGTCGGTTCGAGATAAAAGGAATGGGCGCAATGGTGAAAAACCGATGCATTCATCATTTAGCCAAGACCACCAAACACCTGGACAAGACCGTTTGTTGTTGGAGAGATCTTCCGGGGTTGAAGCTGGTGGCCGGATCGGATAAGCTCGGTTATCGACACTATCTTTTCGAGATTTCATCGGAGAACTTCGTGACCGTTCTCCGCAAGGGGACAGAGGACGCAAAGCCCCATGAAAAACCCTTATGGATTGACCTGTGGATTTAACAGCTCTTGGTGGCCAAGGGTATTTTCACCCTCACGGTTGATCCAAGGTCTGTGAGAGAAACGGTTACGCTTGCCGCTGTTTCGGCTTTTTCCGTTGAAAACCCTTGGCAGAAGTGGTAAAGACACCCTGTACTTGAGCGGGAGTAGCTCAGCTGGCTAGAGCATCAGCCTTCCAAGCTGAGGGTCGCGGGTTCGAAGCCCGTCTCCCGCTCCAACTTTTCTAAACAAATGCAGCAACTTGCATTTTGAAACCTTCGACTTTCACCGTGACTTTCCCCAAAGCGGTCGGTGAAAGGTGAAGGTTTTCTTGTTTATAGCTCAAGGAAATCATTGCCAAAATACTCCAAAATCTGGCCCGCATCCTTTTCCAACCCCTTCACGTACTTTCCGTAAACCTCGTAGACCATCTGCTTCGATCCATGACCCATCAGGTGAACCAGGCGATCAGGGGTCATTCCGATAGTCAACGCCCACGCCGCAAACGTATGGCGGGTGATGTAGGTTGTACGGTAGGCAACCTCTGCCCTATTGAGAGCACTCGTCCACGGAGTTTTCCGAAACGCATTGATGTTGAACATCTCGCCGCTCTTCATCGTGAAAACGTGGTGCCCCTGAGAAATGCGCTTCGCAGACTCAAAACGTTCCCGAAGAGCTTTCGTCAGCGGCAATTCACGCTTGCGATACTCCGTTTTGAGGGTCGCGGTAGGAATGCCGGTTACCCGGCACCCCC